>CAZMGD010000001.1:0-84327 GCA_964565705.1 uncultured Ilumatobacteraceae bacterium
TCGGCGGCCACAACGGCAGCGTGGTGATCGCGCCGTACTAGTGGCTCGCTGCGCTTGCTGTCTGCGCCTGAGCGCGCCACCGAGGCTCGCTGCGCTCGCGTGAGTGGCTGCGGCGCAGGATCGTTGCCGCGTCCGCTGTGTTCGGGCTGCTCGCTGCGCTCGCGAAGCCTCGGCGACACACGACGGGGTGCGTGATGTCACCGAGTTGGTCGACCGGTCGACCAATGTCGTGACACCAGCGCGCGCAGCGCGCTCAGGGCGAGGGCAGCGAGCCAGTAGCGGCCAGCAGGCCGGCGATCAGGGCGTCGAGTCCGACGTCGAACGAGCGCTGACGGTCGGGGCGTTGCCGCAGCTTCTCTGCCGCCACGGGATCCACCGGCGGCTGGCCGTCCCAGAAACCCGACGGGTCGTGCTCCTGCGCCGGCGAGCGCGACACGACGGACTCGGTGATCGAGTAGGCGACGACGTACTGCAGCACGGCGTTGGTGGCGTCGGCCAGTCGCTCGCCGCGCAACCCGGCGGCGGAGAACTCGACCGCCAGCGACCGGCGTGCGGGCGCGAACACCGCCGACACCGCGCCTCGGGTGTGGGCGATGCCGATCAGCTCGCCGTGGGCCTCCAGCGCACCGACCACTGACCGGGCGATCGAGCGGATGCGCTGCTGTGGCGTGGCACCTCGCGGCTTGCGCTCCACGATCGTGGCGGTCGTGCGCTCGACCAGCGCATCGAGCAGTGCGTCCTTGTTGCCGACGTGCCAGTAGATCGAGGTGACCGACACGTCGAGCTTCTCGCACAGGGCCCGCATCGAGAGTCCCGTCAGGCCCTCGGACTCGACGATCGCCTCGGCGGCGTCGACGATGCGATCCCGCGTCAGCCGCTCCGACATGAGAAAGATGTTATCCGCCTTGAACGAATCCATGTAACACCATTACAGTGGTCGAGGAACCTGAGCTGAAGGGGAAGCCCATGGGTGACAACGATCCATACCTGATCATCGCCGCCGACAGCCACGCCGGCCTGCCGACCGAGCAATACCGCGAGTACCTCGAGACGAAGTACTACCCGCAGTTCGACGAGTTCCTGACCGAGCGTGCCGCCGCGATCGAGGCCTCCACCAACCTCGGTGTGCGCGATGAGAAGTTCGCCAAGCAATGGTTCGACGATCACGACGAGGAGCTGGCCGGCGGCTGGGACGCGATCAAGCGCGACCAGGCTCTGGACGCCGACGGTGTCGCCGGCGAGGTCGTCTACCCCGACGCCGACGCCGTGGAGAGCCGCACCTGCGTGCCGTTCGGCGCCGGACTCGGACTGTCCGGCGACCTCGACCCCGAGCTCGGCATGGCCGGCGCCAAGGCACACAACCGCTGGCTGGCCGACCTCTGCTCGGTCAACTCCGAGCGGCGGTGCGGCGTGGCCCTGGTGCCGATCACCGTCGAGATCGACAAGGTGCTCGCCGAGATCCGCCACGCCAAGGAGTCGGGCCTCGGCGCCGTCATGATCCCGGCGATGTGGATGTCGCAGACTCCGTACCACGACCGGAAGTACGACCCGGTGTGGGCCCTGTGCGAGGAACTGCAGATGCCCGTCGTCACCCACTCGGGTTCGGCGTCGCGCGACGAGTACGGCGACCACCTCGGCATCTACGTCACCGAGGTCACCTGGTGGCCCGCTCGCCCGATGTGGTTCCTGCTGTGGTCCGGCGTGTTCAAGCGCTACCCCGGCCTGCGCTTCGGCGTGACCGAGGGCGGCTGCTGGTGGCTGCCCGGCCTGCTGTGGTCGTGGGACCGACTGTGCATGGGCGCCCGTGGCGCGGCGAAGCTCGGCAAGGGCAAGTTCGCCGAGGCACTCGGCGACATGCTGCCGAGCGAGATGGTCGACCGGAACTGCTTCACCGGCCTCGCCAACGCCAAGCGCCGCGAGCTCGGCATGCGCTACGAGATCGGCATCGACAACATGCTGTGGGGCACGGACTTCCCGCACCCCGAGGGCACCTGGCCGAACACGAACGACTGGCTGAAGAAGACGTTCTTCGACATCCCGATCGACGAGACCCGCCGCATGCTCGGCCTCGCCGCCGGGGAGATCTTCGGCTTCGACATGGACAAGCTCGCGCCGCTCGCCGAGAAGGTCGGCCCGACGCCGACCGACCTCGGCCAGCTCACCCCGACACAGACCGCGGCGGACCTCGAGGCCCGCTGGGCCGGCGTCAAGGCCGTCGGTCGCCACTGGCTGACCGGCAACGACTTCCCCCTCATCCCCGGAGTGCCGAACTGATGACCGCTGACACGCGAGCGATCGCGACCGATGCCAACGGCGACGAGCGCTACGTCGTCGTCTCCTCCGACTGCCACGGCGGCGGCGACATCTTGGACTACCGCCACTACCTCGAGTCCTCGTGGCACGGCGAGTTCGACGCCTGGGCGGCGAGCTACGAGTCGCCGTACGAGGATCTCCAGGGCGACAACGGCACTCGCAACTGGGACTCGGCGCGGCGCGAGCGCGACCTCGAGGTCGACGGCGTCGTCGCCGAGGTGATCTTCCCGAACACGGTGCCGCCGTTCTTCCCGAAGACCTCGTTGACGGCGCAGCCGCCGGCGGTCACGGCCGCGGACATGGATCGTCGCTGGGCCGGCCTGCAGGCCCACAATCGGTGGCTGGCCGACTTCTGCGCGGCGACGCCGGGCCGCCGCGCCGGCGTCATCCAGATCAACCTGCACGACCCGGAGGGCAGCGCGGCGGAGATCCGTCGCGCCGTCGCGTCGGGCCTGACCGGGGGCATCCTCCTGCCGGGCACACCCCCCGGGCTCGGACTCCCCCAGCTGTTCGACCCGTGCTACGAACCGCTGTGGCAGGTCTGCGAAGAGCTCGGCATCCCCGTCAACCACCACACTGGCAGCGCCGCGCCACCGATGGGCCCGACCGACGTCGACACGGTCGTGTTCCTGCTCGAGGTGTCGTGGTGGGCTCACCGCGCGCTCACCCACCTGATCGTCGGCGGCGCCCTCGACCGCCACCCCGACCTCCAGTTCGTGTTCACCGAGCAGGGCACGGCCTGGGTGCCCGAGGAACTGACCAAGCTCGACTACTTCTTCGACCGCATGGTGTCGGCCGACGGCTCGCAGGAAGCAGTGTGGGGGCGCTCGGTGGTCGAGCGCCTGGCGCTGAAGCCGAGCGAGTACTGGCAGCGCCAGTGCAACATCGGCGCCAGCTTCATCCGCCCCGCCGAGGTGCAGATCCGCCACCAGGTCGGGGTCGGGAAGATCATGTGGGGCAGCGACTACCCCCACAAGGAAGCCAGCCACCCGTACTCGCACGAGGCGCTGCGCGCGTCGTTCGCCGGTGTGCCCACCGACGAGGTGGCGATGATGGTCGGCGGCAACGCCGCCGCGCTGTACGGCTTCGATCTCGACGTGCTGCGCCCGGTCGCTGCCGAGTGGGGCCCTCGCGTCGTCGACATCGACGAACCCCTCGGTCCGGGCGATCTGCCGCTGGCAGCGCTGAAGTGCCCGGCCTTCGCCGGCCTGCCGGTCGCCTGACTCCCACATCCCCCGCCCACCCACCAGGAGGACACATGGCGACCAAGGTCGGCCAGTACTGCATCTACGTCAGCGACATCCACAAGGCCGAGGAGTTCTACACCGAGGTCATCGGACTGAAGGTGCAGAGCCGCACCGAGATCGACGACGTGCACGAGGTCGTCGTCGCCGCCGACGACGGCGGTGGGCGCCTGCAGCTCGCTGAGCGCTACAACGGTGGCCAGCCGATCGACCATGGCTTCGCGCTGTGGAAGATCTACTTCATCGTCGATGACGCGAAGGCGATTCACGACAAGGCCGTCGAGTACGGCTGCGAATCGACGTTCGCGCCACAACGACTCGATCGCTGGCCCGTGATCGCGGCATTCTTCCTCGACCCCGACGGCTACCTCGTCGAGCTCATCCAGCACGTCACCGACTGACGTTCCACCGAGAAGGACCCACCATGATCCGCTTCAGCGTGTTGTACCCCGCCACCGAGGGCGCCGATTTCGACCACGACTACTACGCGAACAGCCACGTGCCACTCGCCATCAAGACCTGGGGCCTGTCCGGTGCCCAGATCGACAAGGGCGTCACCGGACCGTATGTCGCCGCCGTGCACTTCGAGTTCGAGTCGCAGGAGGCGATGGGCGCCGCGCTCGGCGCCGAGGGCACCGGGGCGGTGATGGCCGACGTCGCCAACTACACGACCATCCAGCCGGTCACGCAGATCTCCGAGATCGTCTCCTGAGGGCCCGTCGGCGGTTCACCCGATGAGGGTGCACCGCCGGCACGCTCACCGGTGATAGGCCAACAGGCGATGAACGACATCGTGCTCGGCCTGCTGGCCATCATCGTCGGCGCCGCCTTCTGCTTCCAGGGCTACCTGGCGCTGCGCCTGATCATCCCGATCTGGGGTGCCTTCGCCGGCTTCTCCTTCGGCGCCGGCCTGATCGCCGCGATCTCCGGCGACGGGTTCCTCTCGACGACCGTTGGATGGGTCGTGGGGATCGTCTGCGCGGTCGTGTTCGCGGTGATCGCCTACCTGTACTACGCGGTCTCGGTCGTCATCGCGATGGGCGCGATCGGGTTCATGCTGGGCACGAGCCTGATGTACGCGCTCGACGTCCACTGGCGCTGGCTGGTCGCGCTCGTCGGCATCGCCGTCGGCGTGCTGTTGGCCTTCCTCGCGATCGTCGCCGACATGCCGATGATGTTGCTGATCGTGCTGAGCGCGCTCGGCGGCGCGGCGGCGATCACGGGCGGCCTGCTGTTGATGTTCGGTGGCGTCGATGTCGACGACTTCACCGGCGAGGTGATCGAGCACGCCGACCACGGTTGGTGGTGGTACGCGATCTACGTCGTGCTCGCCGTCGCCGGCATCATGTTCCAGGTCCGGTCCACGAACCGCCTGAAGATGTCGATGCGCGAGGCCTGGGAAGCCGACCGGGCCTGACGTCGCCGTCAGCGGCCGTGGAAGACGGGCGCGCGCTTCTCGAGGAACGCGCGGGGGCCCTCCTTCGCGTCCTCCGACGCCATCACCGCGCCGCCGTGGCGCTGCTCGATGACGAACGCCTCGGACTCGGGCAATGACTCGGTCTCGCGCAGGGTCGCGACGAGGGCCTTGACCGACAGGGGGCCGTTGCTGGCGATCTTGGTAGCCAGCTCGCGAGCCTTGGCCAGCGCCTGCCCGTCGGGCACGACGTAGTTGACCAAGCCCACCTCGAGCGCGCGCTGGGCCGAGATGTCGTCGCCGCACAGCAGCATCTCGGCGGCGACGGCGTAGCCGATCTGGCGCCGCAGGCGCACCGCGGAGCCGGCCATCGGGAACAGGCCGCGCTGCACCTCGGTGACGCCGAACACCGCGCTCTCGCCGGCGACGCGCAAGTCGGTGCCCTGGAGGATCTCGGTGCCGCCGGCGCGGGCGAACCCCTCGGCAGCGAGGATCACCGGCTTGGTCGGCTGCTGCGTCTTCAGCCACGCCCGGTAGATCATCGCCGGGTTCTCCTTGACCCGAGCGATCCATTCGTTGGCCGGGGGGTCCTGAGCCATCAGACCGATCTCCTTGAGATCCATGCCCGCGCAGAACGTCGTGCCGTTCCCGGTCAGGATTGCCACCCGCACGTCGTCGTCCTGGTCGAGCCGGTCCCATGCGTCGTTGAGCCGGCACATCACCTCGCTGTTGACCGCGTTGCGCTTCTCCGGACGGTTGAGCGTGACGGTCAGGATGTGATCCTGCTGCTCGACGATGACGGCGGGTTCAGCCACGGTGAGGCTCCTCGGGGTGCGGCGATCGGACGGCGTCCGAGCGTAAATGACGAGCGCTCGGCGGTTCCGATCCGAGCCGGCTCAGCGCAGCGTGCGCAGCACGACCGACGCCATGGTGTCGAGCACGACGTGCTGCTCGCAGATCCTCGGCCCGTCTGCGGTGTCGCGGATGGCGCCGGTGACGATCGCGGTCGACAGGTTCCTCACCCCGGCATCGGCGATCTCGGTGACGAAGATGTAGCTGCTGAACGTCGTCGCCCCGTCCTCGCGCTCGCCGGTGCGGTGGATGTTCTGGCCCATGTGGCGCAGCGGGTACGGGCTGTCGAGGCGGTGCTCGCGCTGACGATGCATCACCGCATCGCGGCCCGTGTCGTCGAACGTGACGAACTCCTCGTAGGCGGTCGTGCCGGTGGACGTGCGGCAGCTGAAGCGCACGTCGTCGGCGAGCATCGATTCCAAGACCTCGAAGTTGCCCTGGTCGTACTCGAACCACCAGCGGCCGATCAGTTCCTGCACCGTCGCGACGTCGATCATGACGCCGCCGTCAGCCACTCGGTCTGCGGCTGGATCGTGTACGTGTGGATCAGGGCTTGGATGAACGCATCGTCGTGGAACGGATCCGACGGTTCGGCCACCTGCACCCCGCGGCGGCGCATGTCGTCGAGCAAGATGCCGATCGCCCGCTCGTGGGTCATGTCATCGGTGTGGTCCATCACCTTGCGCACCTCGTCCAGGTCCGCGTACACCTCGGAGCTCCAGTGCACGAGCAAGCGGATCTCCTCCGGCTGGTAGGTGCGGATCGTGGTGCCGTCGGTCGTGATCGCCCAGCGGTCGGCGTCTGGCCGGTACTCGAACATCGAGCGGTGCTTGAGTCCGGGGATCGCCCGCTCGTCGGGCCGCCCGACTGGATCGCCACGATGGAACATCACCTCGTTCTGGACCACCACGCCACGGTTCCACAGCGGGTGAGCGAGGTGCTGCGGCGCCTCGAGCGGACCGTCGGGCCAATAGGTGAACGTGCCGTTCTCCCCCCGATACCACCACGTGATGACCTGGGCCATCTTGACGATGTAGTCGGTGAACAGCCCCGACTTGGCCATCACGTTCTGGAGCCACACCGGCGAGTTCTCGTAGCGGACCCCTCGGAACGTCGTCGCGTCGAGGTGCGCCGACAGCCCGCTGTGGTGTGGGCCGCAGATGTTGAACAGCATCATCGTCGGCTTGGCGTGCGGCACGTTCCAGTACGAGCGGACCTCGTCGAGGAACCGCTCGCTGTAGAAGATGTCCTCGATCTCCCGGTAGTACGCCGTCGAGTTCTGACCGAAGAACCCACGGAAGTGCCCAGTCGCGATGTCGTCGAGGGTGAGGCCGTGGTCGGCCGGCACGACACCGGTCGTGGTGGCGATCAACTCGTCGACCGTGTCGAAGTGATGGGCCGTGATCGTCGGCCACGGACCGTGCCGCTTGATCACCCCGAGCATCCGCTCGTACTCGTCATCGGAGTAGACCCCGTCGAGCACCCGCGGCGGCGCCACCGGCCGCAGCACCTGCGCCAGGTGCTGGTGGTCCGCCTCAACTGCAAGAGCTGCATTCCCCATGGCCAGAGAGTAACGTATTATCCTCAGTGAGGGAAGTCCGGTGTACGATCCGGCCATGAGCACCCGCTGCCTCAACCACGTCGAGTTGCTGCACCGGCCCGGCGAGCGCGACCTCGCCAACCGCCTGTTCGCGCTGCTCGGCTGCGAGCCAGTCGATCGCGGCAACCACTGGTTCACCTCGTTCGTCGACCCGGCGGGCCCGCGCGACTTCGTCAACAACGCGCTGTACGCATCGGAGGTTCGCCCGGAGCAGTGGGCGTTCGAGCAGGTGGTGATGGCTGCGGCGTCGCCCGAGCGCGACGTCTATCTCGAGGGGCTGCGCGAGGCCCCGCAGTACTCCACCCACTTCGGGATCCGCATCGACGACGGAAGCGAGTTCGAAGCGACGCTCGAGCGCATCCGAGTGGCGGGCGAGCACGACGAGCAGCTCGCCGGACGCGTCGCGCTCGACGGCGTGTTCCGCCCCGGCGATCCCGGGGCGATCGCGCCGGCCATGGTCCAGGCGTTCGTCTGGACCGACGTCGTCGCCGCCGGCCTGCTGTGCCTGGGTCAGCACATCGAGCTGCAGCACCACGTCGCCTCAGGGTGACCAACACTGTGTGAAGCGACCGGGCCGTGTGGCCCGATTCGACTGTGAGCCAGTTGGCGACACGGTCGGTTCACACAGAACCGCGATGTCACACAGACGTGCGCGTCAGAGGCGGGGGGTCTGGGCGCTGTGGCCGCCGTCGACCGTCAGGTCGATGCCGCTGATCCACGCCGATTCGTCGCTGGCGAGGAACACGGCGGCGGCGGCGATGTCCATCGGCTCGCCGATCCGCCCGAGCGGGAGGCCCGCGGCCAGCTGCTCCTCGCGGGCCTCGACGACGTAGGCCACCATCGGCGTGCGGATCACGCCCGGCAGGATCGCGTTGACCCGGATGCCGAGCGGCCCGAGGTCGAGCGCTGACGCCTTGGTCAGCCCGCGCAGGCCGAACTTGGAGGCCGTGTAGGCCGACGTGTTGGCCTGCGCCGCCATGCCGTTCAGCGACGAGACGTTGACGATCGAGCCGCCGCGGGACATGTGCGGCACGACGGCCTGGATGCCGAGGAACGGTCCGACGAGGTTGACGTCGAGCACGGCGCGGAACCCGTCGAGCGGCATCTCGTGCACCGGCGCGCTGGCGTGGATGCCCGCGTTGTTGACGAGCACGTCCACTCGGCCGAAGCGCTCGACGGCGAGGCCCACGACCGTCGCCCAGCTCGCCGGATCGGTCACGTCGAGGTGCTCGACGCCCGGCGCCTCGAGCACGTCGCCGGCGATCACCTCGGCGCCCTCCGCACGGAAGCGCTCGACCTCCGCGGCACCCTGACCGCGCGCCGCGCCGGTGACGATCGCGACCTTGCCCTCCAGCCGACCGGTCATCGGTCCAACTGCTCCACGAACGCGTCGAGCACCTCGCCGATGTAGGCGCAGTCGTCGTCGTTCATCGAGTGGTTGTTCGGCAGGATCAGGCCGCGCTCCATCACCCGGTCGGCGTTGGGCAGGCCGGCAGCCGGCTGGCGGAAGGGGTGCTTGCGGAACGCCGGCTGGCGGGTGGCGTTGCCGGTCCACACCATGCGGGTGTCGACGCCGTGCGACTCCATCCACTGCTGCATCTCGGCGCGGCGGAGCGGCGCGCCGTCGTTGATCAGGATCGGGAACATGTGCCAGCCGGTCTCCACGCCGTCGGTCAGGCGGGGCAGCGTGAACAGGTCTGTGTGGCGGGCGAACGCCTCGCCCGTGAGCTCGAAGTTGCGCTGGCGGCGAGCGAGGTTGTCGGGCAGCTTGTCCAGCTGCACCAGACCGAACGCGGCGGACAGCTCGGACGGCTCGAAGTTCCAGCCCACCTCGTCGAAGATGAACAGGTTGTCGTACTCCAGCCCGTCGTCGATCGTGCTGAAGAAGCGCTGCGCCTTGCCCTTCTGCGATCCGAACAGCTGCACCTCCGAGCGGCGGCCCCAGCGACGGTAGAGCAAGGCCTTGTCGGCGAGCTCGTCATCGTCGAAGCACACCATGCCGCCGGTGCCCGCCGCGGTGATGATGTGCGACAGGGCGAAGCTGGTCAGGCTGATGTCGGCGCGGGCGCCGGTCGGCGTGCCCCGCAGCGTGAGGCCGAGCGCGTCACACGAGTCCTCGACGACCACGAGGCCGTGGCGGTCGGCGACGTCGCGGATCACGTCCCAGTCGGGCGCGTTGCCGATCAGGTTCGGCGCCAGGATCGCCTTCGTGCGGGGACCGATCATCTCCTCGATGCCGGCCTCGTCGATCTGGAAGGTGTCGCGGGTGACGTCGACGAACGCCGGCACCACACCGGCCTTGATCATCGGCGCGATGTCGGTGGAGAACGTCACTGCCGCGGTCACGATCTCGTCGCCGGGCTCGAGGTCGAGCACCTCGATCGCGAGGTACAGCGCCGAGCTTCCGGAGTTGCACATCACGCCGCGGCGTTTGGCGAAGAGCTCGGCGACGCGGGCTTCCATCGCCTTCACGTTCTTGCCGATGCGCAATGCTGTCGGGCCGCCGCGCAGCACCTCGACGACCGCCTCGATCTCCCGCTCGTCGTGCACGGACCCCGCGTAGTCGATCCGCCGATTGGACATGCTCGTGTTCATCCGGTGGAGTATGCTCCGAATAGATGACTAAGACAAGCAATAGTTTGTCCAGTGTGACCGACGTCGACGTCGAGCTGGAGCGCGCCCTCGAGGGGCTCTTCCGCCTCGGTGCCAACCGTCGCTTCGAGAGCCGCCAGACGGCCGCCGTCGGCGCGGTGGTCACGCGAGCGGGGTACGCGGCGCTGCGGGCGCTCGCCGACCACGGCACGCTCAACCTGCGCCAGCTCGCCGCCGCCTGCGCGATGGACGCCGCCGCGGCCAGCCGCCAGGTGGTGGCCCTCGTCGACGAGGGCCTCGTCGCCCGGTCGGCCACCGACGGCGATGCCCGCTCCGTCGACCTGACGCTGACCGACCACGGTCGCGAGGTCTATGACCGGATCGCCCGCTACCGGCTCGGGCACCTCACCGGCGTGCTGCACGACTGGACCGCGGCCGACAAGGCGACGTTGGCCGACCTCGTGGCCCGCCTCGCGGCTGCGCTCGCCGACCAGCCGCTCCCCCGCTGATCATCGCGCCCGGCTGCCGGTGTCAGAACGCCGGGCCGTCTGACCTGGATCTGTGAGCGGCGACGTTCTGTCACCGGCGACTACTTCATCATCCCGCCGGAGACGGAGATGTCGTCACCGGTCACGAACGACGAGGCGTCGCTGGCGAGATAGACGACCGGGCCGACGATCTCGGAGGGGTCGCCGATGCGCTTGAGGAACGTGCCGTTCGAGATCAGTTCCAGGAACCCGGGGCTCTGCTTCGCGGCACCGGCGACCATCTCGCTGTGGAACGGTCCCGGTGACAGGGCGTTGACGCGGATCCCGAGCGGCGCCCACTCCATCGCCATGCTCTTGGTCAGGTTGACCAGCCCGGCCTTCGAGGCGCCGTACGCGCACACCGCCGAGCCACCCGAGTACGCGGCCATCGTCGCGATGTTGACGATGCTGCCGCCGCCCAGGGCCTCCATGATCGGCACGACGCACTGCGCCATGCGCAGCGGTCCCTCGAGGTTGACCGAGAAGACCTTCCGCCACAGGTCGCGCTCGATCGTGCGCACGGGCGCCCTGGCGGGACTGATGCCGGCGTTGTTGACGAGCACGTCGATGCGACCGAACCGTGCGTGCATCTCGTCCACCGCGGCAGGGATCGCATCCCAGTCACCGACGTGACAAGCGATGCCCGCCACCTCGCCACCGGTCGCGGCGGCGATCTCGGCCGCGGCCTCGTCGCAGCGCGCTTGGTCGCGGCTGCTGACGATCACGCGGGCCCCGGCGCGCGACAGACCCTCGGCCATGGCCCGCCCGATCCCCTTGGTGGATCCGGTCACCACGGCGACCTTGCCGGTCAGATCGAACAACGACACGGTCGACATGAGATAACACGTTATCGTTCAGGACGGTTCGACGGCGAACCGGACGACCCCATCCGCCAGGATGTGGCGATGGCCGAGCTGATCGAAGGTGTTCATGCCGCGGTGTGGGACGGCGACGAGCTCATCGTCGACGACGTGTCATTGCGAGCGCCGGGTGCCGGCGAGGTCATCGTGCGCCTGCTGGCGTCGGGCATCTGCCACTCCGATCTGCACGTGATCGACGGGACCTCGCCCGTACCGCCGCCGGTGGTGCTCGGCCACGAGGGCGCCGGCATCGTCGACCGCCTCGGCGACGACGTCGAGGAGTTCGCCGTCGGTGACGAGGTGATGGTGTCGACGATGACGCCCTGCGGCGAGTGCCCCTCGTGCCGAGCGGGCCGCCCGAGCCGCTGCCCGGCGACGTACTCGTCCCCGTCGCATCCCTTCGTGTGGCGAGGCCGAGCGGTACGCGCCTACGCCAACTGCTCCTCGTTCGCCACGCACACGACCGTTCGAGCGACGCAACTCGTGGCGACATCGGGCGTTCCGTCACCAGCGGCCGCGCTGGTCGGGTGCGCGGTGTCGACCGGTTGGGGCGTCGTGAACCGGGTGGCCCAGGTCGTGCCGGGTGAGACCGTCGCGGTGATCGGCGTCGGTGGCATCGGGGTGAACGCGCTCGCCGCGGCGCGTGCCGCCGGGGCGGCGCGGGTGGTCGCCGTCGACATCGACCCCGCCAAGGAGGCGGCTGCACTGCAGTTCGGCGCCACCGAGTTCCTCACCAACATCGCCGGCGTCGGGCCGGTCGACGTGGCGATCGAGTGCAGCGGCGCGCCAGCGGCGATCGACGCTGCGGTGCGGCTGGCACCCACGGTCGCCTTCGTCGGCATCCCGCCCGGCGACACCGAGGTGCGCGTGAACGCCCGCTCGCTCGTCCTGGGTCGGCGCCTGCTCGGCAGCCTCAACGGCGACGTCGACCCGGCGCGCGACCTGCCTCGGATCGTCGCCTCGATCCGCGACGGCTCGCTCGACGTCGCCGCCCAGGTCACGCGCACGTGGCCGCTCGACGAGATCCACGACGCGATCTCCGCCGTGCGCCGCGGCGAGGTCGTGCGGGCGGTGCTCGATCTGCGCTGAGTAGCCTGACGCGCACGTCGGCCGTTGGGGGGTCCACATGACGGAGTCGTACGCCGCGGGCGAGCTCACGCCGCCGCCGCTGGAGGAGACGATCGGGACCAACCTGGCGCGCACGGTCGCTGCCCACCCCGACGGCGACGCCCTGGTGGAGTTCGCCACCGGGCGGCGCTGGACCTGGGCCGAGCTCGACCGCGACATCGACGAGATCGCCCGCGGACTGCTGGCGATCGGCATCGAGACCGGCGATCGCGTCGGCATGTGGGCACCGAGCTGCGCCGAGTGGACGGTCGTCCAGTTCGCCACGGCGAAGATCGGGGCGATCCTCGTCAACGTCAACCCCGCGTACCGCACGCACGAGCTGACCTACGCGATCCGCCAGTCGGGCATGCGACTGCTGTGCGCCGCCACGTCGTTCAAGTCCAGCGACTACCGGGGGATGATCGACGAGGTGATCGGCGCGGGAGAGGTGCCGGCACTCGAGCGGGTCGTGTACGTCGACGCCGACGACTGGGCAGACCTCTGCTCGGTCGCCGCGGCGGTGCCGTCGGGCGCCGTCGCCAGCCGAGCAGCCACCCTCGCGCCCGACGACCCGATCAACATCCAGTACACGTCGGGCACCACCGGCTACCCGAAGGGAGCGACGCTCAGCCACCGCAACATCCTCAACAACGGCTACTTCACGACCGAGCTGCTCCACTTCACCGCGGCCGACCGGCTGTGCATCCCCGTGCCCTTCTACCACTGCTTCGGCATGGTCATGGGCAACCTCGGCTGCGTCAGCCACGGCGCCACGATGGTGATCCCTGCACCCGCGTTCGACCCCGAGGCGACCCTGCGCTGCATCGAGTCCGAGCGCTGCACGGCGGTGTACGGCGTGCCGACGATGTTCATCGCGATGCAGAACCATCCGAACTTCGCGTCCACCGATCTCCGCTCGCTGCGCACCGGGCTGATGGCCGGCTCGCCGTGCCCGGTCGAGGTGATGAAGCGTTGCGTCGAGGACATGCACATGGCGGAGGTCGGCATCGCCTATGGCATGACCGAGACCTCCCCGGTCAGCTGCCAGACCCGCATCGAGGACGACCTGGAGCGCCGCACGTCGACGATCGGCAGGGCCCACCCGCACGTCGAGATCAAGATTGCCGATCCCGCGTCCGGCGAGACGCTCGAGCGCGGTGAGCCGGGCGAGTTCTGCACGCGCGGCTACTCCGTGATGCTCGGCTACTGGCAGGATCCCGACAAGACCGCGGCTGCCATCGACGCCGACGGCTGGATGCACACCGGCGATCTCGCCGCGATGCGCGAGGACGGCTACTGCAACATCGTCGGGCGGATCAAGGACATGGTGATCCGCGGCGGCGAGAACATCTACCCGCGCGAGATCGAGGAGTTCCTCTACACCCATCCCGACATCGAGGACGTGCAGGTGATCGGCGTGCCCGACGAGCGCTACGGGGAGGAGCTGTGCGCCTGGATCAAGCTGAAGGCGGGCGCACCACCGATGGATGCGGACGCGGTCCGCGAGTTCTCGACCGGTCGCCTGGCGCGGTTCAAGATCCCTCGCTACGTGATGATCGTCGACGAGTTCCCGATGACCGTGACCGGCAAGATCCGCAAGGTGCAGATGCGCCAGGAGTCCACCGCGGCCCTCGGCCTGAGCGAGATCCGCACCGCCTGACGGTGACAGCGATCGCACCCCACGCGTTCTCGGTCGGATTCTGGCACCCCTGGTAGCCAGATGCCGACCGAGAACCTCAAGGGGCCAGCCGCAGCGTCAGTTCCTCGGGGCCGCGGATGAAGTTGCTGCCCCAGACCAGCGCCTGGTCGGGCAGCTCGGTGTTCGGGAAGCGACTGGCGATCGTGCCGACGACGACCTGCAGCTCCAGGCGCGCCAGCCAGCTGCCGATGCACATGTGCGGACCCTTGCCGAACGCGAGGTGCTGGCGGGCGTCCTCGCGGGAGATGTCGAGCGCGTCGGCCGACGGGCCCCACCGCCGCTCGTCGCGGTTGGCCGACGCGATCCAGCAGACGACGTCGGTGCCGGCGGGGATCGTGACGTCGCCGATGGCGATGTCGGTCCAGCCCGTGCGGCGCATGTACTGCGCGGTCGGCTCGAACCGCAGCAACTCCTCGACCGCGTTGTCGAGCAGTTCGGGTCGTTGCAACAGCAACTCCCATTGGTCGCGGTGGCGCATCATCGCCAGCAGGCTGAGCGCGGTCTGGTTGACGGTCGTGTGCATGCCGGCCAGGTACAGCGTGTGCACGTACGAGACGACCTGCTCGGGACGCATGACCTCGCCCTCGTCTGCCGCCGCGATCACGGTCGACACGATGTCGTCGGCGAGGTGGTCGCGCTTCCACTCGATCACCTCGCGCAGGTGATCGGCGAGCTGCGCAGACGCGGCGAGGTTCTCGCGCAGCTGCGCCGGCGTGACGAACGCGTTGACGAGCTCGAGGCTTTTCCACGTCCAGTCGCGCAGCTCGCTCGGGTCGTCGACCTCCGGCACGCCGAGCATGTCGCACGTCAGGTGGTACGGCAGCGGGAAGCCGAGCTCGTCGACGACGCGCAGCTCGCCGCCGCCATCTCCGACCTCTGCGAGCGCGTCATCGACGATCCGCTGGGCGCGGTCGCGCAGCCCCTGGATGGACTTGTTCGAGAACGCCGGCATCACCACCCGGCGCGGCCCCATGTGGCCGGGCCCGTCGGCGGCGAACGGGTTGTCGGGGAAGTGGAAGTGGCGGCGTTCGTCGTCGGCGTGGCCGCGGGTGATGCGCGTCAGCCCGGCGTCGACGCCGTCGAAGCGCAGCAGGAACCACCGGCCCGCCGGATCGACGAACACCGGACCGTCCTCACGCAGGCGACGCAACGTCGCGTATGGATCCTCCAGATAGTCCTGGCTGCCAGGCTGGAACGAGCCCATCCGCGGTTCAGACCGGGATGCGGTACAGCGCGGCGGCGTTGTCCTGCAGCACCTTGCGCTGATCCTCAGGGCGCAGCCGCTGGAGGGCCGGCGCGGCGGTGACCATGCTGTCGGGGTACAGGCACGTCGGGTGCGGGAAGTCGGTCTCGAACAGGATGTTGTCGGCACCGAGCAGCTCGACGGTGTGGGCGATGTCGGACTTCTCGAACCAGAAGCACGCGTACATCTGCCGTTGGAAGTACTCGAGCGGCGACAGCGTCAAGTAGTCGAGCGTGCCGGGCGAGACCTCCCCCATCTGGTGCTCGATCGCCTCCAGGACGAACGGGATCCACCCGACGCCGCTCTCCACGGACACGAACTTGAGCGTCGGGTGCCGTTCGAGCAATCCGGAGATGATCAGGTTGGTCAGCACCTTGGCGTTGGTGAGGTACATCATCGTCGAGCCGATCGCCAGCTTCTGGTCGTCACCGTGCGACGGCCACGGCGAGGACCCGAACCACGACAGCGTCGATTCGCTCGCACCGATGTGGAAGTTGACCGGCATGGCGAGATCGGCGCAGACCTCCCACAAGCGGTCCCACTCACGGCTGTTGAGATCCGGGGCGCCGCCCTGCTGCGGGTCGCTGGTCATGTTGACGCCGCGCAACCCCATCGCAGCGGCGCGCTCGGCCTCGGCGACCGACGCATCGATGTCCCACCACGGCAGCAGCGCCATCGGGAACAGGCGGCCCTTGCCCTGCTCCTGGAGGTCGGCCATCGCGTCGTTGTACAGGGTCGCGCAGAGGTTCTTCAGCGTCGCGTCCTCCAGGTTGGAGAACTTCTGGCCGCCGAAGCCGGCGGCGTTGGGGTAGACGATCTGCGCCCAGACCCCGACCTCGTCCATCAGCTCCAGGCGCGTCGGCACGTCGTGGGCGGCGAGGTGGGCATCCTCGAACCCCCACTGGATGAACGAGGTGCCGCGCACCCGGGTGCCGTCGCGGTGCACGACCGAGGACGCCCCGGCCCGCTGCATCGCCTGCCCGTCCACCGTCCAGGTCGGCACGCCGTCCACGTCGCGGACCTGTGGCACGCGCTCGCGGTACGCGGCGGGCGCCCGGGCGGTCCAGAGGTCGTGGGGCTCGGTGAGGTGCGTGTCGGTGTCGATCACACGGAGATCGTCGAGTGTGGCAGTGGTCACGCGGTCACCTTATCGGCTATAAGTGAGGCGTGACCGAACTGGAGTTGACCGACGTCGAGCTGGTGGATCGCCTGCCGCACGTCCACATCGAGCACCACGACGCGGAGCACTACCGCGGCTGGTTCCGCCACGAGCTGGTGTTCAACCGCTGCCGCTCGTGCGGGAACTGGATCCAGCCGATGCGACCGATGTGCCCGTCGTGCTGGTCGTGGGACGTGGATCCGCTGCCGGTGAGCGGCGCGGGCACGATCCACCTCGCCCTGCTGCTGCACCAGGGCCCGCCGGCGCCGGGCGTGGACTATTCGAAGGGGCCCTACCCCGTCGTGACCGTCGAGCTCGCCGAGCAGGAGGCGCTGCGCTACACGAGCACCGTCATCGACGTACCGACCGACGAGGTGCACATCGGGATGGACGTCGAACTGGCCTGGATCGAGCGCCACGGCGCGCCGTTCCCCGTGTTCCGGCCGACCACCGGGAAGGCGTCGTGATGCGCAACCCCGCCAAGGACGCAGTCGCCTTCGTCGGCATCGGCACGACCGGGTTCTCCCGCCACGGCAACCGCTCGTCGCTGGAGCTCGCGCTGGAGGCGTCCACCCGGGCGATCCTCGACGCCGGGCTCACCGCGAACGACGTCGACGGGCTGATCGTCGTGTCCGAGCCGGCCGCGCCGCCGCCACCGGAGATGGTTGCTGCGCTCGGCCTGCCGCAGGTCACCCACATGAGCCGCCCGACGCCGGTGATCATGAACGCGATCGTCGACGCGATGGCCGCTGTGTTCTCCGGGTCGTGCGACACCGTGCTCGTCGTGTCCCCGATGCTGCGCCTGCCGTGGAACTCGCGCAGCGCCGCAGAGGATCCGTTCCGCAACCGGGTGGGGTCAGGCACGCCGACGATCCCGGAGAGCATCGACATGGCGGCGGCGTACGCGGCGTGGGCCGGGCGCTACCTCCACGAGACCGGCGCGAGCCGCGAGGTGTTCGGGCGGATCGCGGTGAACAGCCGCACGAACGCGGCGCGCAACCCGCTGGCGGCGATGCAGCAGCCGATGACGCTGAAGGAGCACGCCAACGCCCGGATGATCCGCGAACCGCTCGGGATGCTCGACATGGACCTGCCCGTCGACGGCGCCGACGCGTTCGTGCTGACCACCGCCGAGCGGGCGGCCACCCTGGCGCACCCGCCGGTGCTGATCCATGCCGCGACGCTCGGAGTGATCGACCGCAACGACGAGGACCAACTGCCGTCGCTGCGCCGCCACGGGCAGCACGTCGTGGTCGACGCCCTGCGGGCGAAGAGCGACTTCTGGATCGACGAGGTCGACATCTTCTATCCGTACGAGGGGTTCACGAACATCGCCGTCGGCTGGGTCGAGAACTGCGGCTGGTGCGAGTTCGGCGGGGCGGAGCGCTACCTCGCCGAGTGCTGGCTCCCCGACGAGAACCGTCTCCTGCTGGACGGCCGGGTGCCGGTCAACACCCACGGCGGTTCCCTGTCGGAGGGCGGCACCCGGGGCACCGGACACATCCGCGAAGCGGTGACGCAGCTGCGCGGCGACGCCGGCGAGCGCCAGGTGGAGGGCGCCCGAACCGCGCTCGTCACGCCTGGCGGCTTCTTCTTCAACTCCCAGGGAGCGGTGCTGCGCAGGTGAGCCGTGTGCCGCTGTCGCGCGATCGCGTCGTCGACGAAGCGCTGGCGATCCTCGACGAGGAGGGCGCGGCGGCGCTGACGACGCGCCACGTGACCGCCCGCCTCGGGGTCACGCAGCCGGCGCTGTACTCCCACGTGGCGACGCTCGACGAGCTGCGCGCGCTGGTCGCCGAGCGCGGCGCCGCCGAGCAGGGTGAAGTCGTGCGCGACGCGGTCGCCGGGCGATCCGGCGTCGACGCCCTGCGGGCGATGGCCCACGCCTACCGGGACTACGTGGCCCGCCACCCCGACCGGTACCTGGTGCAGCTCAGCGCCACCCCGACACCGCAGACCCGGGCCTCGCTCGATCACGCCGCGCAGGCCGTGCGCGACGTGCTGCGCGGCTTCGGCGTGCCCGAGGACGACGTCGTGCGCGCCCACCTCGCGTTCCGCGCTGCCGTGCACGGCTTCGTCCACCTGGAGGCGCGCGGAGCCCTGCCGTCGCGCGACCGCGACGGCGACTTCGAGTACTTCGTCGACCTGTTCGCCGCCGGCCTGACCGCTGCACCGGAGGCCGCCGATGCCTGAACCCTTCGTCGTCGAGGCGCTCCCCGGTCGCGCCGAGGACATCGACGGGCTGCGGCGAGCGTTCGACGACCACCACCTGCTGCTGCTCCGTGGGCCGGTGCTGTCGGGAGAGGAGCAGACCGCGTTCGTGGCCCGGTTCGGGCCGCTGATCGCCGAGCGCGGGTTGTGGGGCTACGTGTCGAACGCCCGCGAGGACGGGATCGTGCGCGAGGGCCCGCTGCTGTTCCATTCCGACTTCGCGTTCACCCAGATGCCCGTGTGGGGCATCTCGTTGCACGCGTTGGAGATCCCGCCGAGCGGCAGCACGACGATGTTCGCCGACGCCACCGCGGCTGCGTTGCCCGAGCGCCTCCGGCGCCGGCTCGACGGCAAGCGAGTGGTGAACGTGTACGACTTCGGACGGCCCGACGACCGGCCGATGCGCCTCGCCGAGGTCGATCCGCGCGCGCCGCGCACCGAGCACCCGATCATCGCCGTGCACCCGCGCACGGGCATCGAGATCGTGATGGCCAACGAGCTGCACACCGACCACGTCGTCGGGATGCCGGCGGCCGAGAGCGCGGCGTTGCTGGCCGACCTCTTCGCCGTGCTCTACGACGACGCCAACGTCTACGAGCACCACTGGGCGGTCGGTGATCTCCTGCTGTGGGACAACGTCGCCCTGCACCACGGTCGGCGCGACTTCCCGCCGGCCGAGCGGCGCACCCTGCAGCGCGTCACGATCGGGCCCTACACGCCGAGCGAGTCCGTCCCCGGCCTCGCCGACCTCCTCGCCGCCGCCCGCGCCGGCTGACCACTCGCTCCGGGCGCTCGGGCGTCAGACCTTGTAACCGCCGTCGACGCTGATGACCTGGCCGGTGATGCCGCGGCCGTCGGCGCCGGCGAGCAGCGTCGCCATCCCGGCCAGCTCCTCGGCGTCGAGGATGCGGTGCTGCAGGCTCTCCGCGGCCGCCCGTTCCTCCTCCTGCTCGGGCGTCGTGCCCTTCGCCCGGGCGATGCGCTCGAAGTCGAGCAGCGACGTGCGGGTCCACCCCGGGCACAGCACGTTGGCGTTGATGCCGTGGGCGGCGACGGCCTTGGCCAGCTCCTTGGTGAACCCGACGAGGCCGTGCTTGGCCGTCGTGTACCCGAGCGAGCCGCCCGTCGTCTTCGACACGCCGGACCCGATGTTGATGATCCGCCCGAATCGCTGGTCGCGCATCGTCGGCAGCGCGGCACTCGTCGTCCACCACGCAGAGGTCAGGCTCAGCACCAGGGTCTGCTCGAACGCGGTGTCGTTGGCGGCGAACGGATCGGCGTTGCCGCCGGTCGAACCGCCGACGTTGTTGACCAGGACGTCGACGCGGCCGAAGCGCTCGATCGCGTCCTGCACCGGCCGGCGGGCGTCGTCACGGTCCATCGCGTCGGCGACGACGGCGACACCTCGATCCTCCCCGACGCCGGCGGACTGCAACGTGGCGTGCAGGTCGGACTCGGTGCGCGACGAGACCACGATCGTCGCACCCTCCGCCGCGTACCGCGCAGCGATCGCCGCGCCGATGCCGCGCCCGCCGCCGGTGATCACGGCGATGCGTCCGTCGAGCGCGCCCATCAGGCGACCACCGCCGAGCGGACCGGGCCGCACCAGAGCTCGAGGTGCCGTTCGACGATGTGGTCGGGCATGTCGCCGACGCTCAGCCAGGTGTAGGCGTGACGGGCGGGCACGGCGTCGAGCCGCTCGCGCAGCGCGGCGATCGCCCCGTCCACGTCCAGGATCTGGAGCCCGCCGAGCCGGCCCGTCTCCTGCAGCATCGATCGGGCATCGTCCTCGGTGAGCGGCCGCAGCGGCGAGCCGTCGCGGCGACGCTGGAGGGCACGGTAGGTGTTCTGCTGGTGCACCCAGTGCGGCGCGATGTGCTGTGCTGCGTCATCCGGGTCGTCGGCGACGACGATCTCGATCAGCCCACCCATCCGCGCCGACGACGGGTCGTGCCCACCCTCGGCGAGCGCTTCCTGGTAGGGAGCGAGCAACGCGGCATCGAGGCTCAAGAGGCCGAGACCGAGCCGCCCGGCGCGGCGGGCGCCCTGCGGGCCTTGGTAGCCGAGCCAGATCGGCAGCGGATCCTGCACCGGCCCGGGAGTGACCTCATCCGAAGCCAGCAGGCGCTGCACCTCAGCCGCCACCGCGTCGGTCGAGCCGAAGCGGCGGGTGATGTCGGCACCGAACGCGGCGTACTCGTGGGCCGCGTACCCGGCGCCGAGCCCGAGCTCGAACCGGCCGTCGGAGATGACGTCGACGAGCGCGGCCTCCTCGGCGACGTGCAGCGGGTGGCGGAGGGCAGCGAGCGTGATCGCGGTGCCGAGCCGCAGCCGCGACGTGCGCGCGGCGACCGCGGCGGCGAGCACGAGCGGCTGGGGCAGGTACCCGTCGGGGAACGCGTGATGTTCGGTGAACCACGCCGAGTCGCAGCCGAGCGTCTCGGCGTGCGCCAGGAGCTCGATCGTGCGAGCGACGTGCTGCGCCGGCGAGCGCAGCGAGTCGGGCAGCCGGCGGAGGTCGACGAACAGTCCGATCGCGGTCACTGGTGCTCACTTCGTTCGCTCATGACCCGTACCCCCCGTGCTCGGCCCAGAACGACTGCCAGGTCGGCTCGCCGTATGGCACCGTGCCGAGCCCGTCGTGGTGCTCGGGCCAGTTCGCCGGTTCCTGCTGCAGCGGCCGCTCGGCGGTCTCGATGCCGTACCACAGCTCGTGCACCCGCTCGACGAAGCGCCATTCGCCGTCCACCCGGAGGTAGCGATCGCGGTAGAGGATCATCTGCTCGATCAACTGCCGCGGCGGTCGCTCGTCGAGCGGCTCGATGTACCCCCGGCAGTAGACGAGGCCATGGGCGCGGTCGTCGTCGTCGAAGTCGATCAGGTGGTTGCCCACCAGCAGCACCGTGACGCCGACGCCGCTCATCGACCGCTGGAACCTCGCCTTCCACCGCTGCGACCCGGTGCTGCCGTCGGGGTTGTCGAGCGGCACGAACAGGCGGGACACGGCGTCGATGTCGCGGCTGTCCAGCGCCCATGCGTAGCGGTAGGCCAGCTGGCGGATCTCGTCGCGGTCGGCGACGCGGCGCAGTCGGGCGACGTCCTCGGCGGTCAGCTCCATCGTGCGCTCCTCAGGCCGATCGCGGTGGGGTCTTCTGGTGGTCGATGATCGCCGTCATCGACGCGTCGATGTCGGCCCGCCAGGTCTTGAAGTGCTGCTCGTCGCGGTCGTGGGTGAAGATCGCGAACTTCCCGGCGAGGATAGCGTCGGCCACCTGCACGCCGACGTCCTCGGGCTGCACGGCATCGGCCAGCTCGGGCGGGAAGTAGATCCAGTCGGCGTGCTGCCCGTCGGGGATGCCGGAGAACCGGGCTGTCTCGCCGAGGTTGGTGGCCACCAATCCAGGGCAGAGCACGGACACGCCGACGCCGTGCGGGCGCAGGCGGCGGGCCAGCACCTCGCTGTAGCCGTAGGCGGCGAACTTGGAGGTGATGTAGGGGGCGGCGTCCCACGTGTAGGCCCACACGCCGGCGATCGACGCCGTGTTCAGGACGTAGCCGCTGCCGCGCTCGAGCATCGCCGGCACGAAGGCCCGCACGCCGCGCACGATGCCGAGCACGTTGACGTCGAAGATCCACCGGTAGTCCTCGATCGGCACGGCCTCGGGTGGGCCGAGCACGGACACACCGGCGTTGTTGCAGAGCAGATCGACCTGGCCGAAGCGTTCGATCGTCGCATCCCGCAAGGCCTCGACGTCGGCATCGCTGGTCACGTCGCAGCGCCGCGCCAGCACGCCGCGCCCGATCGCCTCCAGCTCGGCGGCGGTCTCGGCCAACCGGGCGTCGTGCACGTCGCCGATGACGACATCCGCGCCGCGCCCGGCCAGCTCCAGCGCGATCCCCCGGCCGATGCCGCTGGCCCCGCCGGTGACGACGGCGACCTTCCCCTCGAACGAGTCCATCCACTCCCCTTCCACGACCGCGGCGACCGTACCGCCGAGCGGTTCCTGCGGTCGGATCGGTGCCGATCCGGGCGCGATTCGACCGCAGGAACGGTCATGGGGGTTACTTCGGGGGGAAGCGGAGGGCGCCGTCGAGGCGGATGTTCTCGCCGTTGAGGTAGGGGTTGTCCACGATCGAGAGCACCAGCTTGGCGAACTCCTCCGGGCGGCCCATCCGCTTCGGGAACACGATGCTGGACACGAGGTGATCCTGCAGCTGCTGCGGCGCGCTCAGCATCAGCGGCGTGCCGATCGTGCCCGGCGCGATGCCGCAGACGCGGATGCCGACCGGGGCCAGATCGCGAGCCATCGGCAGCGTCATGCCGAGGATCGCTGCCTTCGCCGCCCCGTAGGCGAGCTGGCCGGTCTGGCCCTCGATGCCGGCGATCGAGCCGGTGTTGACGATCACGCCGCGCTGGCCGTCGTGGTCGGGCTCGTTCTCGGACATGGCCGCGGCGGCGAGACGGCTGACGTTGAACGTTCCGATCGCGTTCATCGACAAGGTGGTCAAGAAGTCGTCCTTGTCATGTGGCACCCCGCCACGGCCGACGGTGCGGTGCTGGCCCACGCCGCCGCCCGCCACGTTGACCACCACCGCCAGCGTGCCGAGACCCTGGGCGGCGGCGATCGCCCCCGCCACCGCGTCGTCGTCGGTGACGTCGCCGCCCGTCGCCGCGGTGCCCTCGAGCTCGGCGGCCAGTGCGTCACCGCGCTCCTGGTCGCGGTCGAACACGACGACGCCGTAGCCGCAGTCGACCAGCGCCCGCACCGTCGCCGCGCCGAGTCCTCCGGCGCCACCCGTGACGATCGCCGACTTGCCGTTGCCTGCCATGGATTCCTCCGCGTTGGATCGTTCCCGGCCAGGCACCGTACACGGCATCCGAACGTCAGCTACAGCCGACTGAACCATGGTTCAGACCTGGGTTGTCCGATCCGCATTCGCGTGTTGGTTTTTCGTTTCTGACGGTGTTTCAGATTGAATGGGGCCGCCACTGATACGTACCGTGTCGGGTCCGCAGGATCCGGTGAGCTGGAGGCTCGATGTCCAACAACCCCACGGCCCCCGTCGATCGCGACTTCATCCGTCGCGCCGTCGAGCTCGCCGATCTCAACGCCGTGCGCGTGGCGCTCTACCAGCACACCCACGACCCCGAGATCGAGACCCTGCCCAAGGCGCTGCTGATGACGCCGGAGGACAAGGAGCTCCTGGTCACGAAGGCCACGGACTGGCTGGAGGTCAACGCCGGCCCGGCCAAGGTCACCGAGCCTCCGGCCGATGAGCTCCGCACGCTCATGAACCTCGCCACCAAGGAAGACACGCCCGACCTCGAGTTCGAGGCCCGCCGCGAGCTGCCGGCGTTCAAGGACTTCCCGCTGATGACGAGCTGGAGCGACGGCGAGCGCCCCGATGTGCCCGAGGACTTCCTGGTCGCCATCGTCGGCAGCGGCTTCAGCGGCCTGGCATCGGCGATCCAGCTCGAGCAGCTCGGCATCCCCTACGTGATCTTCGAGCGCCGTCCCGACGCCGGGGGCACCTGGTCGATCAACCGCTATCCCGACATCCGGGTCGACACGATCTCGATCACCTACGAGTTCTCGTTCGAGAAGGAGCACCGCTGGAGCGAGTACTTCGGCCGGGGACCCGAGGTGCGCGCCTACCTGAACAAGGTGTCGAAGAAGTACGGCCCGTACGATCACACCCGGTTCGAGACCGACGTCCGTGAGGGCCGCTGGGACGACGAGCGCCACCTGTGGGTGCTGAAGGTCGACACGCCGTCGGGCCAGGAGACGATCGAGGCCAACGTCGTGATCAACGCCGTCGGTGCGTTCGCCAACCCGAACTTCCCGAAGATCGAGGGCCTCGACTCGTTCGAGGGCCAGGTGCTGCACCCTTCGCGCTGGCCCGAGGATGTCGATCTGCGCGGCAAGCGCGTCGGCGTGATCGGCAACGGCTCGACCGGCGTGCAGCTGCTCGCCCCGGTCGCCGAGGACGCCGACCAGGTCTTCGTGTTCCAGCGCACCCCGCAGTGGATCAGCCCGCGCGAGAAGTACGGGGCCCCCGTCGAGCCCGAGATCGCGTGGCTGCTCGACAACTTCCCCGCCTACTGGAACTGGTGGCGGTACATGGCGATCGCCGCCCTGTTCGGCACGCACGGGTTCATCCAGCCCGACGAGGAGTGGAAGGCCCAGGGCGGTCACGTCAACCCGATGAACGACCAGCTGCGCGCCGACCTGACCGCGTACATCAAGGCCCAGACCGGAGGTCGCCAGGATCTGATCGACAAGCTGATCCCCGACTACGCCCCGTTCTCGCGCCGTCCCGTCGTCGACAACGGGTGGTACAAGTCCCTGACCCGTGACAACGTCGAGCTGGTCACCGACCCGATCGTGCGGATGACGCCGAAGGGCATCGAGACCGCCGACGGCGAGGTCCGCGAGATCGACGTGCTGATCACCGCGACCGGCTTCGAGATCGCCAAGTACCTGTGGCCGGCGCACTGGTACGGGGTCGACGGCACCGACATCCACGACTACTGGGCGGCCGACGGCGCCCGCGCCTACCTGTCGGTGATGGTTCCGAACTACCCGAACATGTTCATGAGCTACGGCCCGAACTCGCAGCCCTTGTCCGGCGGCACCGGCCTGCCGATCTGGTACGTGATCTGGGGGTCGTACGCGGCGAAGTGCATGAAGCAGCTGCTGCGCACCGGCACGTCGAAGGTCGAGGTCAAGCTGGAGGCCTACGAGGACTACAACAAGGCGCTCGACGCCGAGGCCTCGACGCTGCTGCTGCTCCAGGACGAGGGCGCGCCGGAGAAGAACTACTACGTCAACGAGTTCGGACGCCTCCAGATGAACGCCCCGTGGTACGGCCCGGAGTTCCACCGGATGTGCACGAACATCGTCTGGGACGACCTCGAACTGTCCTGACCCCGCCCGACTCCTGCCGCCGTACTGCGCCCGCACGGGCGCAGTACGGCGGCAAGAACCTGTTGGTCAGGGGACGAGGGTCAGCTCGTCGCTGCCGGGGAACCGGCCGTTGCCGCTGTTGGCGAGCTCGACGAAGGTCCGGCCCGGCGCGAACAGGATCGGCTGACCGTCGGGATCCTTGAACGTGAACGGCTGCAGGCGATCGTCGCGCGTCCACGTGCCGAGGATCACCCGACCGCCGGTGAACACCACGGCGCCGTTGCTGCCCGTGCTCGTGCCGTCCGGTGACCGGCTGTCGGTCGAGCTGGAGTTGTAGTCCAGCCAGGCGATGGCGACGTTCTCCGATGTCACCTGCGTACCGTCGGCCATCAGGTGCGGCCGGCCCGCCTGCGAGCGCCAGTAGGTGCCGTAGGCCGGGTCATAGCGCCACTCCATGAACACCTGCTGCATCTGGAGGTCGAACCCGGTCATCGGCTCGCCGACCGTCGCCGCCTCCCCCGCCGCGCGATACGGGAACTGCTGGAGCGGCGCGGTGCGGTCCGGCTCGGCGTTCGTGCGGAACAGCGCCGTGTCGCCGTGCGTCTTGTGCGGGCGCCCCCGGTGGGGGTCGAGCGACCAGCCGGGACCTTGACCCTCGGTGATCAGCAACATGTCCGAGTTGCGGAGCAACGCGACGTTGCCAGGGTTGCCGCCCGAGCAGGCGAACACGGCCCGGTTGAACGAGCCGAACAGGTCTACGTCCTGGGAGCGGCACGAGCGGATCGGGCCGACGAAGTCGTCATCGCGGCTGTGGTAGACCGCGCCGAAGCGGGTGGGGCCAGCACCCCACGCCTCGTACACGATGTCGGCTTCGTTGAGGCCGGTCTGCGGGCGGGCGCCCGGATCGTTGCTGACCTTGACGATCACTGCCGGCTTCGCCAGCAGCGTCTCGTCCCCGAGCGGCAGGCCGGTGAGCGGCTGGACCGGTGGCGGCAGCGTCGTGGTCGTCGGCGCGACCGTCGTGGACGTCGGGGACGTCGTGGTCGATGCCTTGGTCGTGGTGGTGCGAGGCGCCGCCGTGGTCGAGGGGGTGGTCGACGTGGTCGTCGACGACGACGGCGGCGCGGACGAGGCGCCGCCACCGCACGCGGTCACGACGACGGCCCCGCCGGCCAGGGCCAGCAGTTGTCGGCGCGACATCGACGGTGATCGAGCCGGATCGACGGACGGATCGGAGGGCTGGTGCATGGGGGATGCTCCCGGAACTCGAGTGTGCTCAGTGGCCGCGGACCGGCGATGGTCGATCGACGAGCGCAAGCACCGTAGCCCGGTCGACTCTCTCGATCGTGGCATCCCTCCGTAAGCTGCGGGCACTCGCCCAGGGGCAGCAAAGGGGATCCAGATGCATGCCGACGACTTGATCATGATCAGTGTCGACGACCACATCGCCGAGCCGGCGACGATGTTCGACGCCCACGTGCCGGAGAAGTACAAGCACCTCGCGCCCCGCGTGGTGGAGGAGGAAGACGGCGTCGAGCAGTGGTGGTACGGCAACGTGCGCGGCCGCAACCTCGGCCTCAACGCGGTCGCCGGGAAGTCGCCGGAGATGTACAACATCGATGCCAGCCGCTACGACCAGATGCGACCCGGCTGCTACGACGTGCACGAGCGGGTGCGCGACATGAACGCCGGCGGCCAGCTGGCGGGGTTGAACTTCCCGAACTTCACCGGGTTCTCCGGCCAGGTCCTCAACCAGGGTCCGGATCGCGACGTGAACCTGGTCATGATCAAGGCCTACAACGACTGGCACATCGACGAGTGGTGCGGCGCCTACCCCGGCCGCTTCATCCCCTGCGGCATGCTGCCCCTGTTCGACGTGGAGGAGGCGGCCAAGGAGATCTACCGGCTCGCCGACAAGGGCTGCCACGCGGTCACGTTCTCGGAGAACCCCGAGGCGCTGAACATGCCCTCGATCCACTCCGGTGAGTGGGATCCGCTGTTCGCCGCCTGCAGCGACGTCGGCACCGTGCTGTGCTGCCACCTCGGATCGTCGTCGCGAGCGGCGATGACCTCCACCGATGCCCCCGCCGGTGTCGCCATGTCGGTGTCGTCGGCGGCGACGGTCTACACGCTGGTCGATCTGGTGTGGGCCACGTTCTGGGAGCGGTTCCCCAAGCTGAAGTTCTCCCTCACCGAGGGCGACATCGGCTGGATCCCCTACTTCTTGTGGCGCAGCGAGCACGTCAACGACCGTCACCACGGCTGGATCGGTCACGACTTCTCCACGACCGGCGGCCCGACGCAGATCTTCCGCGACCACATCCTCGTGTGCTTCATCAAAGAGACCGTCGGCCCCGAGCTGTTGCACCACTTCAACATCGACAACGTCTGCTGGGAGTCGGACTATCCCCACAGCGACGGCACGTGGCCGTACGCGCCCGAGGAGTTCCTGAAGACCGCCGATGGGCTCGACGACGCGACGATCGACAAGCTCACGTACCAGAACGCGATGAAGCACTACGGCTTCGACCCGTTCCAGTACCGGCCCAAGGAGCAGTGCACCGCCGCCGCGCTGCGCGCCGAGTCGCCCGATGTGGACGTCGTCACCCGCGTCGGTCGCCTGGCCGACGAGCGCGACCTCCAACGCTGGAAGCAGATCACCAGCGCCCGCCGGTGACGGCAGGCACTCCGCGCGTCCTCGACGCGACGACCGGACTCGCCGGCGCGTACTGCGCCAAGGTGTTCGCCGACGCGGGCGCACTCGTCGATCACCTCGAACGCGCCGGCGGCGACCCGCTGCAGCGCTCGCTGTCCGGATCGCTGTACGAGCACCTCCACCTCGGTGCCCGTCCGGTGACCGGCGACGTCGAGGCGCTCGCCGCCGAGTACGACCTGGTCATCACCGGCGACCCCGACCTTGGTGCGCGGTTGCTGGCCGCGAGCCCCCGGCAGGTCGTCATCAGCATCACGCCGTTCGGCACCTCGGGACCGTGGCGCGATCGTGCCGCCACCGAGTTCACGCTCCAGGGAGCGTGCGGCTCGATCCTCGACCGGGGCTCGATCGAGGACGGTCCGCTCGCCGCCGGCGGCCGGGTCGGCGAGTGGATCACCGGCACCTACGCCGCGGTCGGCGGGTTGGCCGCGCTCCGCCGAGCCCGGCGCCAGGGTGTCGGCGGGCATGTCGACACGTCGATGCTCGACGCGATGGCCGTCACGATGGTGACCTACCCGACGGTGTTCGCCGAGCTCGCCGGGTGGCCCGAGCTGGCCGGCCCGACCCGCCATCGCGAGACACCCTCGATCGAGCCGACCAAGGACGGCTGGATCGTCGTCACGACCAACAGCGCCACGCAGTTCACCGACTTCCTGGTGATGATCGAGCGGCCCGACCTGCTGGAGGACGACGCGCTGCGGCTCCACCCCAACCGCGTGCTCCGGCGCGACGAGTTCCTGGGCTACGTGCACGAGTGGACCCGGGCGCGCACCAGCGACCAGGTGTTGGAACAGGCCGGCCTGTTCCGCATCCCCGCCGGCCCGGTGTTGAACGGCGAGACCGTGCCGGCGTTCGAGCACTTCGTGGCCCGCGGCGTGTTCTCCCCCGAGCCGGCGGGCCGCTTCGCGCGACCCCGGTTGCCGTATCGCATCGGCCGCGACGAGCACGCGCCGAACCTCCTGCCGGCGGTCGCGGGTGACGCCGACGGCAGCCGCCCGCTCGCGGCCGGCGTGCCACGCGCAGCGGGCACCTCACCCCTCCCGCTCGACGGTGTCCGAGTGCTCGACTGCACGGCGTGGTGGGCGGGCCCGGTCTCGCCGCACCTGATGGGCGCGCTCGGCGCCGACGTGATCAAGGTCGAAGCGACGAGCCGCCCGGACTTCATGCGCTACGCGTCCGTGCGCCCTCCGACCGAAGACCGCTGGTGGGAGTGGGGCCCGGTGTTCCACGGCGTCAACACCAACAAGCGTGGGCTGACCCTCGACCTCACCCTCGACCGTGGGCGCGAACTGTTCGAGGACCTGGTGCGGACCGCTGACGTGCTCGTCGAGAACTTCACGCCGCGGGTCATGGACCAGTTCGGCCTCACGTGGGAACGCCTGCGCGAGATCAACCCTCGGCTGATCATGGTCCGGATGCCGGCATTCGGGCTCGACGGGCCGTGGCGCGACCGGACGGGCTTCGCCCAGACGATGGAGAGCCTCACCGGGCTGGCCTGGCTGACCGGGCTGCCCGACGGGCCACCGACGCTCGTGCGCGGCGCGTGCGACCCGGTGTCTGGTGCACATGCAACGATCGCGACGCTGCTTGCCCTGGAGGAGCGTGATGCAACCGGCGAGGGTCGCTTCATCGAGGTCACGATGGCGGAGGCCGCGCTCAACGTCGCCGCCGAGGCGGTCATCGAGTTCAGCGCGACCGGCCGGCTGCTGACTCGCGACGGCAATCGCGGCCTCGACCATGCGCCGCAAGGCGTCTACCGGGCGATGGGCGACGACGCGTGGCTGGCGCTCGCCGTCGCCGACGACGAGCAGTGGCGGGCGCTGTGCACTGTGATCGACTCCGCGACGTTGGCCGATGATCCCGACCTCGCCACCGTCGAGGGTCGGCGCGCCGCGCACGATCGCATCGACGCGGCGATCGGGGCGTGGGCGGCGGACATCGAACCTGGAGCCGCCGCCGAGCGGCTCCAGGTTGCCGGCATCCCGGCCGAAGCACTCGTGCGCGGACGGGACATCGCCAACAACCCACAGCTGCGCGACCGCGGGCTGTTCGAGGTGCAACAACATCCCGTCGCCGGTTCGATCGAGGTCCCGATGGTGCCGTTCCGCCTGTCAGGCGTGGACCATTGGTTACGGATCGCGGCGCCAACGCTGGGTCAGCACAACGCCGAGATCCTGCGCGAGATCGGAATCGACGACGACGACCTGGCGCGACTGGAAGCGGACGGCATCGTCGGCACCCGGCCGCGCGGCAGCTGAGGATCGAGGAGAGGCATGCCACATCCGTATCGCGACGTCGCGATCACCGCCGTGTTCAACACGCGCCAGGCCAGGGTGCTGGAGGGCTACGACTCGCTCGGCATCGCCACCGAGGCGGCGATCGGCGTGCTCGCCGAGGCCGGGGTCGAGGCCCGGGCGATCGACGGCGTGTTCGGTCAGTTCGCCGGCGAGCTGACGTACCTCCTCGGCATCGGGCCCTGCCACACGAGCTTCGCCGGGTCGGGTGGCATCCCGGCGCTGCTCGACGCCGTCCACGCGATCGCCGCCGGCCACTGCACGACCGTGCTGATGGTCGGCGGAGGCGCGGGCATCTACACGGAGACGGCGTCGGTCGCCCCGTGGACGCAGCCGGCGAACGAGTTCGTCGTGCCGTTCGGGATGTACACGGCGCTGGAGTTCGCGCTGATCGCCCGGCGCCACATGCACACCTACGGCACGACGCCCGAACAGCTCGCCGAGGTCGCGGCCACGATCCGCAACAACGGGCACGTGAACCCCGAGGCCGTCTACTCCGGACGGGGCCCGTTCACGCCACAGGACATCCTCGACTCGCGGATGGTCGCCGACCCGTATCACCTGCTCGACTGCGCGATCACGGCCGAGGGTGGCGCGGCGTTGCTGCTCACCACCGCAGAGCAGGCCGCCGACCTGCGGCGCCCGCCCGTCTACGTGCTCGGCGGTGGGGTCGACCACATGGGCCCGTCGTACCAGCACCCCCCGAGCTTCGACCTGAGCGGCTACCGCGACGGCACGCCCGCGAACGGCTGGGTCGGCAGGCGGGCGGCGCAGCGGTCGTTCTCGATGGCGGGGCTCTCCCCCGCCGACGTCGATGTCGCCGAGCTCTACGACCCATTCTCGTTCGAGATCATCCGCCAGCTCGAGGCGTTCGGCTTCTGCGCGGAAGGCGAGGGCGGCGAGTTCGTCGGCGGTGGCCGGATCGGTCCCGGCGGCGACCTGCCGATCACGACCGACGGGGGCCTGCTCTCGTTCAGCCACGGAGGCGGCACCGTGCAACTCCTGCAACGGGTGATCCGCGCCGTCCAGCAGCTGCAGCGCACCTGCGCCACCAACCAGGTGCCCGGCGCCGAGGTCGCGCTCGCCTCCGGCGGCGGCGCGGGCGCGCTGTTCAACGACGTCGTCCTCCTCGGGAGCACCCGCCCATGACCTGGCTCGCACCACAACCCGGGCCGGTGCCGTTCACCCCGCCGAGCCCGGTCAGCGCACCGTTCTGGGAAGGGCTCACCGGGGGTGAGCTGCGCTACCAGCGCTGCACCGCCTGCAGCACCGCGATCTTCAACCCGGCGCAGATGTGCCGCGCCTGCACGTCGACCGACCTCCGCTGGCAGGTCAGCGCGGGGCTGGGCACCGTCTACAGCTGGACGATCTGCCACCGCCCGATGAGCCCCGACCTCGTCACGCCGTACGCACCGGTCATCGTCGACCTCGACGAGGGGTACCAGATGCTCAGCAACCTGGTGGAGTGCGACACCGACGACGTGCGCGTCGGCCTGCGCGTGCAGGTGCTGTTCCACGCGGTCAACGACCGCGTGATCCCCTACTTCCGTCCGATGGCGGGCTGATGTCGCAGGCGCCGCCCGCGCAGATCTCGTACGCCTCGTCCTGGGCGATCCATCCGCGCCGGGCGAGGAACCCGTAGATCTCGCATCCGAGACACAGGCCGAGCACCGATTCCAGCCACATCAGAGCCAGGCAGATGAGGCAGATCGTGCGCGGCAGCCCACCGTGGATCCCGACGTTGGTGATGACCATCATCGCCCCGGACATCACGAGCCCGAGCGTCCAGGCGAAACGCTTGGGTTTGGCTGACACCCAGAGCGGGGCGTTCCGGCTCGTGATCCATCCCGACACGATGCCGACCGGTGAGCGGTGGAGACCGACGGTCACCCGGAGCAGGAAGTCGACGAAGAAGAACGTCGTCACGACCCGGATCGGCACGAACTCCTTCTCGAAGTTCGCGTAGACGAAGGCGATCGCACCGAGGGCCATCGTCAGCCCCGCTGCGGCGCGGACCTGCGTCTCGTTGAACACCCCGGCGCGCAACTCGCGCCCGTCCACCACGAGCCCATCCGGTGACTGGCCGTAGTGCATCACCTTCATGGATCGCTCCTCGTCGTTGTTCGCTGACGGTCCGGGATCACTGTCGCTCCGTCGAGGGCGACCACGGCGAAGTGCTCGACGCCGAGCAACCGTTCCAGCACGGCACTCGGCAAGAGGTCGCGATGCATGGCGTACTGCGAACGGTGGGCCACCAACGCCGCGACCTTGCGGTCGAGCACGGCGGTGACGTCGAGCGAGAGGTGTGACGGATCCTCGATGATCGTGCCGTGGTCCGGGGACGGCGCGACGCGGGCGCTTCGTGGTGCGGATGGACCTCGAGCCGCCGTCCTGCTCGACGCGCGGGGAGCGAAGACCAGGCAGGTGACGTCGCTGCGGGCGACGACATGCGCGTTGCGCGGCCGCCCGCTGGCCAGCCCGTCCTCGCCGACGAACGATCCAGCGCCGACCGTGTCCTGCAGGCGCATCGTGCCGTCGGGCCCTTCGATGAGGATGTCGACCTCTCCGGCCAGGATACAGAACAGCTCATTGGCCGGCTCGCCCTGCTCGATCACGTACGAGCGCACCGGGAACCACTCGACGGAGAGGTGGTCGGCGGCGAACCCCAGCATCGACGAACCGTCAGCGAACAGCTTGAGCGAGTGCCCGAAGTCCGCCGAACCGGTGAACCGCCCGGTGCTCGCCAACCAGTCGACGAGCACGTCGACCAACATCTGCTCGCGCATCGGGAACCGAGCATGCAGAAGGCGCGGCGGATGCGCCATCCCCCGGACCGCGTCCAACACGGCTGCGCACGACGCCACGTGGTCGGGATGGCCGGTTGCACCATCGGGACCGAAGGTCACGACGACATCGGGTCGGACCTCGTCGATGGCCGCTCGAGCGACCGTGGTCAGCTGGGTCAGCGGGAGTGTCGCGAGCCGGCCGTCGCCGAGGTCGAGGCACGTGACCTCGTCGACACCGAGGGCTGCAGCCGACTGACCGAGCTCCTTCAGGCGTACCGGACCGAGCGTTCGCCGCGTCGCGACCTCCGCGTCACGGATCTGACCGCCCTCGCCTTGCGTCAGCGAGACCAGCGCCGTCACCGCGCCGGCATCCGCGCACCGTGCGAACGTGCCACCCACACAGAACACCTCGTCGTCCGGATGGGCGAAGATGCCGAGCACGCGCGGCGCGCGGTCGCCGCGGATCGTGCGCCCCCACACCCGCTCCAGATCTGGGTCCACGTCCACCTCCCGGCGGTTGGTCCGACGCCCGTGGACTGCCACCCGAGCCAGCCACGTTCGCGACGAAGCGTAGCGCTCCGGGCCCTCCGGTTCGGAGTGGCTGCACCGGGCTGCTTCACTTGCGCGATGGTGTTCGTGCCGGCAGGAGTGACCGCTGCGGAGGCAGCGTTCGCCGCGCGGCACCCCGAGTTCGATCCGGACGGATCGTTCGCCGCGCTCCGCCGCGACGAGTACGGGCGCCTCGACGCCGAAGACCAGGTGTACCTCGACTACACCGGCGGCGGACTCCACGGCGTCAGCCAGCTCGATGCGCACTTCGAACTGCTGCGCACCCGTGTGCTCGGCAACCCGCACTCGAACAACCCGACCTCGCTGGCGACCACGGCGCTGGTCGAAGCGGCGCGTCAGGCCGTCCACGAGTACTTCCGCGCCCCCGCGGAGGAGTACGTGTGCATCTTCACGGCCAACGCCAGCGCCGCCCTGAAGCTCGTCGGTGAGGCGTACCGGTTCGAGCCGGGCAGCACGTTCGCCCTCACGTTCGACAACCACAACTCGGTGAACGGCATCCGCGAGTTCGCCCGCCGCAAGGGCGCGCGAGTTGCCTACGTGCCGGTCGTCGCTCCCGAGCTGCGCCTCGACCGGCCGGCGATGTCCGCCGCGCTGGACGGTGCCGACCCGGCTCGCCACAACCTGCTCGCCTTTCCCGCCCAGTCCAACTTCTCGGGCGTGCAGCACCCGCTGGACCTCGTCGAAGAGGCCCACGCCCGCGGCTGGGACGTGCTCGTCGACGCCGCCGCGTTCGTGCCGACCAACCGCCTCGACGTCGGGCGGGTGCGGCCGGACTTCGTGACCCTCTCGTTCTACAAGATGATGGGGTTCCCGACGGGTGTGGGTTGCCTGCTCGCCCGCAGGGACCGGATCGGGGCGCTCGTGCGGCCGTGGTTCGCCGGTGGCACGATCACGATCGCCTCCGTCCAGGGCGACGGTCACTTCCTGCACGACGACGAAGCCGCGTTCGAGGACGGCACCGTGGACTACCTGAACCTGCCGGCGGTCACGATCGGGTTGCGGCACCTCGAGCGCATCGGGCGCGACGCCACCCACGATCGGGTGATGGCCTTGACGGACTGGCTGCTCGGCTCGTTGACCGGGCTGTGCCACGCCAACGGCCGGCCCGTGGTGACGATCCACGGGCCCACCGACCTCACCGGCCGAGGCGGCACGGTCACGTTCGGGATGTCCGACGTCGACGGCCGCCCGATCGACGACCGGCGGGTCGAAGAGCTGGCCAACCGGGTCGGCATCTCACTGCGCACCGGCTGCTTCTGCAACCCCGGCGCGGGCGAGGTGGCCCACCACCTCGGCGCCGAGCAGATGACCCGGTGGTTCGACCGCGGCGAGGCGGTGTCGTTCCTCGAGCTGCGCGAGCGCCTGTTCGCCGACTACGAGCTCCTCGTCGCGGCGATCCGCGTGTCGGTCGGCGTGGCGACGAACTTCGCCGACGTGTTCCGGCTGATGTGCTTCCTCCAGGGCTTCGTCGATCGCACGGTCGACGACATCGGCAGCGTCGAGTTCGTCTCCGACAACTGCCGCATCATCCGCGACTCCGCCTGACGCAAGGTTCTCGGTCGGATTCTGGTCGCCCTGGCGACCAGAATCCGACCGAGAACCGGGGGGAGGAGGCAGCTGAACGACGGCAGCAGACTCTTTCGGTAGGGTTCGCGCCGATCTCGCGATCGGGCGACGAGGGAGGGTGATGCCGACGGATCCGGGCGTAGCGAGCGCGCGAGTGTCGCGTCGGCTCGACGAAGCTCGCGCGGATGTCGCCGCGGTGCGCACCGAACTGGACGACTGGCGCGCGGCGTGGGAGGCCTCGGTCGGCATCCGCTCGCACACCGCGCACCTCGGGCTGCTCGCCGCCGTGTTCGACGATCTGATCGGGACGGTGTCGAGCCAGATCGAGGCGATCGCCGCCGGGCCGCTGGAGGACGGCGCGGTGTACGCCGCGCTGCGAGATCTGGACGTTCCGCTGCTGTACGTCCGTCGGTTGTGGAACTGGTATTCGGAGAAGCTGGACGGCCGCCTCGCTCCGAACGGCACCGAGACGCTCGAGCAGCAGGTGCTGCTCGCCGCCGACGAGGTCGTCTGGAGCGTCTGGAGCGCCGTGCTCCAACCCATCACCCACCCGCTCCCGGCTGCGCCGCTGCCGTACCTCGCGCCCCTCGAGACGCCCACCGCGACGCCACCCGAGCAGTTCCCGCCGGACATGCGCCCGTCCAAGGACCCGCGCATCGAGGCGATCGTGAACGTGCTGCCGATCCCGGTCATCGGCGTGCCACCCGCCGCGGTGACCAGACCGTGGGACCTCGTGATCCTCGCTCACGAGACCGGTCACCAGATCATGTTCGCGCTCGACGCGCAGGGTCGGCTCCAGCAGCACGTGGCTGCGGCGTTCGGCGATGACGGGCGAGCAGCATTGTGGAAGCCGTGGGTGAAGGAGTGCTTCGCCGATGCGGTGTCGGTGCTCGCGGTGGGACCGTCGACGACGTGGTCCGTCGCCGAGCTCGAAGAACGGCCGGCCACCGGCGATCTCGACCATCGACGCGACTACCCCCCGCCGATCGTCCGGCTCGCGCTGATCGACGAGGTGTCGCGCCTCGTCGGCACGGGCCGGCCGAAGTGGCTCACCGACAACGCGAGCGGCCTGCTCGCCCGGGCGTTCGGGGGTGAGACACCCGACGAATGGATGGCCGACGTCGAGCGGGTCGCGGATGCGCTCCTGTCCTGCGACCTCGGGGCAGGCGTCACGCTGCGCACCATCGCCACGTCGTCGACCCCGGGTCTCGTCAGCGGAGGGACGGCCGACGGGTGGTCGCTGGACCTGCTCGGCGCGCAACCGCCGAGCCCGGACACCCGCAGCGACGCGGCTCGCCTGTGCGTCGCCGGCGCGGCGACGGCTGCCGCCCGGACAGGATCGGCCGCCGATCGTGGACGGCTCGCCACCAACCTTCGAGCCGTGCTGCCCGAATGCCGTGCACCGGCCACGCGTGCGGTCGCCGCGACGTCCACCGTCGACGTCGTCGCCGAGGTTCGCCTGGCGTTCGAGCGCGAGCTGGCCAGGGTGGTCGCATGATCGAACGGTTCGTGATCACGCTGCAGCGGGGCGAGCAGGGAGTCGAGGCTCGCATCACGAACGGCGTGACGGAGATCGCACGCCGTGACATCGAGCTCGTCGAGGGCGGTGACCGAGTCCTCGCCGTGCGCCCGACATCGCCGACACCCGGTGGTCCGGCTGATGCGCTCGTCGGCGCGGACACCGCCCCACTGCTCGACCTGCTGGCCACCGCTCGGGCGAGGACCATCGATGCGGTGGCACTGCGCGCCTACGGCGCCTTGCTGTTCGACACGGTGCTCGACGCCGACACGTGGCGAACGATCCGTGAGAGCGTCCCTGCGGGCGGCACCATCGAGCTCGGCATCGAGACCGGGCCGGGCCTCGACGCTCTGCACGACCTGCACTGGGAACTGCTGCACGACGGCTCCGGCTACGTGTCGCTGCAAGCGTCACCCGCGGTGTGCGTGGTGCGGGTCGCCCACGGCGCTCCCTCCTCGGATCCGCGGACCCTGACCCACGAACCCCGCCTCCTGTTCGCCGTCGGGACTGCCCTCAACGACGTCAGCATCCAGCCCGGCGCCGAGTTCATGGGGATCCTTCGCCGCCTGGAGATCCGCGACGGGCGGGTGCATCCGAAGGTGGTCGTCGAGGCGACCCGAACGAAGCTGCGCGAGGCGCTCGCCGAGTTCCGTCCCGACATCGTCCACGTCGTCGCCCACGGCGAGTTCGTCAACGTCAGCCAGTCCGCGGTCCTCCACCTCCGGCCGGAGACCTCGGGGGCGGCGACCGACCGGGTGTCCGCCGACGACCTGGCGAAGACGTTGGGCGTGGCGAACCGACCGTTGATCGTCGTCCTCAGTGCCTGCGACACCGCCGTCGGGGGCACCGAGGGCACGCCGTCGATGGCGACCGCCCTGGTCGGCAGCGGCATCCCGATCGTGGTCGCGATGGGCGGTGCGGTGGCGGACAAGGCCTGCAGGATGTTCTCGCGAGCGATCGTGGGTGGCGTGGCCGGCAAGGGAGCGCTCACGTCGGTCGTGGCGAGCGGGCGCCGCGCCGCGTTCACCGACTCGAGCGGCGTCGCCTCGATCGACTGGGCATTGCCGCAGCTCCACGTGTCGCGCGACGTGCCGGTCGGGTTCCGCGTGGTGGACCGGACCGCGACGGAGGAAACCCAGCGTGTCCTGGCCTGCTTCGACCTCGGCCGGAACCCGGTGTTCTGCGGGCGGACGAACTTCCTCGAGCTCCTCGAGGAGGTGGTCGATCCGGCCAGCGACCTGCGCGCACTCGGTGCGATCGTGACCGGTCGCCCCCAGGGCAACGGTTCGGAGCGGCTGCTCCGCGAGCTGGCGCTGCGCGCCCTGCGCTCCGGCCAGGTGCCGCTGTTCCTCCACTTCACGACGTCGGACGACGATCGACCGGTCGACGCGGTGTCGTTCGGGAACGCGGTTCGGCGCCTGATCGCACGCCTGCGCAGCGACGTGCTGCTGCAGGCCTCGCCGGTCGTCCCGTTCCCGGACGGTTGCCCACCGGAGCAGATCGCAGCGGATGTGAGCGCGGAAGCCCTCGCGTTTGCCGCCGACCTGGCAGGCACGGCACCGTTCGCCGCCAACCCGCGGCCGCTGCTGCTCATGTCGCAGATCCACCTGTGGGATCGGGCCTGCGACTTCGTGCTGTCCAAGATCGTGACGTCGTCGTTCACCGCCAAGGTCCCGGTGGTGTACTCCGGTGCCGCCACCCACGAGACCGGGCAGCGCGTCAAGCAGGCCTGGGAGGCGCACCGCGAGGACGAGGGGATCGGCTGGCTCGAACTGCTTCCCCTCGACCGCTGGGCGCCGCACGAGGAGGAGGTCATCTACCCGTGGCTCCTGCTCAACCCGATCAAGTTCGACGGTGTCCGCCCACCCGCCTACACGCGGGTGCCCACGGCGGGGACCATGTGGCTCGACTCGTGCAGCAATCGTCTGAAGGCGTACCCGCTGTTCGACCGCGACCTCTACCAGTGGGCCAAGGACACGGGCGCCGCGGCGAACTGGTTCCAAGCAAACGACGACGAGAGCGCCCTCGCCAACTTCGCGGAGCTCGCCGAGTGACGGCCCCCGAGCTGGACCCGGCATCGGTCGCGCTGCTGTCCCTCGCCGCGCCGCCGATCTGGACCGACTCGATCGCGCGTGCGCTGCCGGCGGGGGTCAGCTTCCCCGTCGAGGATCTGCGCGCCTACGTCGACGATGCGGTGGACTGCGGGGTCGCCGAACGACGCCGCACCCTGGACGCCGGTGGGAGCACCGAGCTGCGGTTCTGGGTGACTCCGCTCGAACGCCGTCGCATCCTCGAGCGGCTGCAGAGCGAGCTCGGCGCACAGGAGGTCATCGATGCCAGCTCCACCCTCGCTCGTTCCGTGCTCGACCTGGGGCCCGAAGCCGCCGACCTCCCACCGGCTCTCAGGGACTGGGCGTCGCTGACCGCCGCCGCGGAGACCGACGGCAACCCGTCGGTCCAGCTGCTCGATCGCGTGCGCGCGGAGGTCGAGGGTGGGCACCTGGCGCGAGCGCAGGAGTGGTGCGCCGTCGGCGAAGCGCTGACCCCGCTGTTCCAGGGTTCGATGGAGGTGGCACTCGCCCGGAGCAACCGGGTGATCGAGCGTGGCTACCGGCAACGGGCTGACGAGGCCCTGCTCGGCCGCTACCTCCGGCGCCCCTCGATCGACGACGCAGTGCTGAGGATGTTGAACGGCCGCGACGCGTCGTGGCTGCACCTGCACGGCCCGGGCGGCGTCGGCAAGTCGATGCTGGTGCGCGACCTCGGCGCTGGCCGCTTCGCCGAGCATCACTACCGGGACGAGCCCCTCGTCGTCGCACGCGTCGACTTCGATCTCCTCGATCCGGAGTTCCCGGTGCGCCAGCCAGCGGAGCTGCTGCTCGCGCTGGCCGACGACCTCGGCCTGGCTGCCGCCACCAATCCCGATGCCGACGCCGAGCTGTCGAGGTTCCACCCGGCAGCGATCACCGCCCACGAGGCGTTGAGCGCGATGCGTGGGCGCAACGTCAGCCTCGACGAGACGCTCGAGCATCCCGCCGTCGGAGACGCGATCGATCGGTTCGCCGACACGATCGCCGCGTTCGGCTCGCGAGTGCTGCTCGTGCTCGACACCTGCGAAGAGCTCGCCAAGGCATACCCCGGCTACGAGGTGTCGCCCGCCGTCGAGGCGACGTACCGCATCCTCGACCGCGTGCGATCCCGGGCCCCCGACGTCCGCGTGCTGTTCTGCGGCCGCCGGACGCTCCCGCCGCACGACGGGCTGGTTGCCCACCAACTACGGGGGTTCGAAGCCGACGAGGCGCGGAGGTTCCTGCGCGCCGCGGCACCCGTCGAGCTCGACGACGAGCTGGTCGCGGCGATCCTCGAGCAGTCGCCGGCCGTCGAGGAACCGGATCGCTACAACCCGTTCGATCTCGACATGTACCTGACCTGGATCGTGGACGCGGCGCGCACCGGCGAGGAACCGGTCGACGCGAACGTCGTTCGCAGCGGGGGACGCGACGCATACGTGGAACGCCGCATCGTGCAACGGCTGCGAACCTCCCACCAGCGGATCGACTGGCACCTGCTCGACGCCCTGCCCGCGATCAGCGCGCTCGGCGCGGTGACTCGTGAGTCGTTGGCAGCCGTCACCGGCGACGAGCTGGTCGACGAGGTGTTCGCCGAGCTCGCCAAGCAGGAGTGGGTGGGGCGCGACCACACCGCCACCGGGACGTTGGCGGTCAAGTCCGGCATGCTGCGGCGGCTTCGTTCCTACTACGGCGCGCCGGCACGGACGGAGGCCGTCGTGCGGGCGATGGATGGCCTGGCCGATCGTCTCGCCGGCACACTCGGCGATCGAGGGCGCGCCCACCTCCCGGAGACGGCCAGCGTCGTCGGTGCGTTGCGGATCTCGGAACCGCACACGGCTGCCGAGCTGTGGGAACGACTGGTCGACCGCGTCGAACGTGACGACGAGTGGGCGTCGTGGATGCTGAAGACCGCAGCCGAGGTCGACGGCGCGTCCGCCGAGGAGCGGTGGCCATCGCGTCCCGCGCTGCGGGCCTCGGTCACCGCGGCGATGTGCGCCGCGCTGCGCCGAACGCAGCGCTCGTTCGACCCGTCCGGATCATGGTCGCTCGTGAGCGACACCGCCGGTGACCATCCGGTCCCGGAGAGGCGGGCCGAGCTGGCGGCTCGCGCTGCACTCGGACACCACGAGCTACCCACCGACGATGCGCCGGTGAACGCACGCGTGATCGCTGCCGCGGTCGACGCGGTGGATCGGTCGACGGAAGCGGGCGACGACGAGCGGGCACTCGCGATCATGGACGGGCCGCACTTCGCCGCCGCCCGCGCGGGTGCAGGCGGCGAAGCACTGCGCCTGTGGGCCGAGAACCTGCTGCTCCGCATGTCTGAGGCCAGCCACCCGCCGAGGGAGTGGGTCGATCTCGATCGGTCGGTACCGCCCGCACCCGCATACCCCGACTGGCTGCCCCCCGCCGAGCTCGCCGGCCGGATCGCGCTCGAACAGGCGGTCTGGGCCCGTTCGGCAGGCGTGCCGCTGGACCAGGTGCCGCTCGACGACTGGGAACGCCACGTCTCCGACCGCCTCGACCAGATCGACGGCGATCGGCTGGCGTCGGCCTGCCTGCGCCTCCGCCTGGCGTGGCGGCCCCTCACCGCCGACGAGCTCGCCGGGGTCCGAGATCTGCCATACGTGCCGGGCATGCACGCGACCTGCCGCGTCCACGAGATCGTCCCCCCGCTGTTCGCGACGGTGGCCGAAGGCCTGCTCGGCGTGGGTGAGGCCGAGGCAGCGATGCGCCTCGTCGACTCCTTTCGGGAATCGGCGGTCGGCGGTCGCCGGCTCGAGGTGGATGCCGGCACCCAACTGGCCGCCGACGTCGCCGCAGTGTCGATCGCGCGGCAGCTGCGCGATCCATCCTCGCCGGCCGTGCGCCGCTCCGCCACGCCCGATGCTCCCGAACCGGTGCGCCACGCGGCGATCCGCGCACTGGTCGTGCTCGGCGGACCGGAACGGCGCCCGACGGTCGACCTCGATGCCGCCGGCGCCACCCCGGAGTCCTGGCATGCCTGGTGGCAGACCACATCGTTCCCGATCGAGCGCGTCCCCCGCCCGACCTGGGACACGGGCACATCGAGCGCGTACGGAGACGCGTTGCGCGTGTCGGTCGAGGAGATGCAGGCCGCGGGCTCGGTCGTCGAACGCGACATGCTCGCTCTGTCGCTCGCCAGCATCACCCCGATGAGCGATCGGGCGGAGTTGACGCGGGCAAGCGACCCCCTCGTGCACAGTCGCGTGGTCGCCCGGCAGTGGTGCCTGCAGCCGGCGGTGCCGGACGACCGCGAGCCACCGATGCCTGGGCCGCGGCGAGCCGTGGCGCAGGCACTGGCCGAGGAGGCCGAGCTCGCTGCGGCCAAGGGACTGCGATCCGCACCGCCGCTGTACCGGATCGCCGCCGGCGCGTTCCGGGAGACGGGTGACTGGCAGAGCGAGGTGCTGGCCCGGGCCTCGAACGACGGCGATCCCGAGCTGCCCGACGCAGTGGAGCGCCTGCGGAGGGCGTCACCGGATCATCCGCTGTTGACGCCGGCGCACAGCGGACCGTGGTCGTTCTGGTCGTCCGCCGTCGCCGCACGACTCGCCGGGGAGCCGACACCGGTCACCGCCGTGACCCAGGCGCCCGTACTCGACACCGGCTCCCCCGCGGCCCCGCGGCGGTTGGGGCGCACGATCCTCACCTACGCCGGCGCGATCGCGCTCGTGATCGCCGTCTGGGTCTTCTTGGGGTGGCTGGTCCACCTGGCGATGGGTGCCCTGTTCGGCGAGGCGCCGATCCTCGTCACGGTCGGCGTGACGATCGCGGTGCTCGCGTTCCTGGGCTTCTCGCTGAAGCTGGCCGAGGTGTCCCGCGGGCGGGGGATCGGTCTGGTGTCCCTGCGCGTCCTCGGGTTCGCCACGAGCGTGCACGACGGTGACGATCCGGCGAGTCCGGGAGTGCACACCTCGACGACGCTGCGGGCGTACCGCTCCACAGGGCTCCTCCGCTGGCCGATGCTGCTCTGGTGTCGCGCCGCCGCGCGGCTCTTCGGCATGTTCGGCATCACCTCCGGCGGTGTGCGGGCCGTGGCCGACCTGAGCGCCGACCCACCGGTGGTCGCGCTCGACGATCCTCCGCACGCAGATGCCAAGTGGTGGTCGACCGCCGAGACCGCTCCCGGCCTGATCGTGCTGCAACGCGGGTTCACGGCACAGCCGTGGGAGCGTCTGCTCGACGAGGCCCTCGACGTCGCGCCGCCGTCACCCATCGCGTGGGTGCGTGTCGTGCTGCAGCCGATCGCCAGCGGCGACGAGCCGTCGGCCAGGGGTGCGGGCGCGCTGCTCGTTGCGTCCGGGGCGTGGTCGCACCACTATGCCGGGTACTCGACCAATCTCCCTGACGGCGCGCGGCCGCGGCTCGTCCACCTCGTCGGCAACCTGGTCGACACGATGTCCGGGCCCCGGTTCGAGCGCACCGAGGAGGGCCCGTATCCCGCCCAGTCCAGCTCCGAGGACGTGTCGTACCTGGCCGGGGCGGACGTCGCTCGTCGCTGGAAGCGACCGGATCTGGTGGTCGTGCAGCCGCCGCCGGTGGACGTCATCAGGTCTCGTCCCTCGGCGCGCGACCTCGCGACGCGCTCGAGCTTCGCCCAGGAGCTCCTCGACGCCGGCGCGGCCGCCGTCGTCGTGCTCCCGGAGATCGTCGAGAAGGGCGTGCCTGCGCTCGCCGACGCGCTCCACGCCGCGATCTCCCGCCGGGTCCTGCTCGGCGTGCCAGCGCTCCAACGACTCGCCGGCGACGTGCGCGCCGTCGTGCGCGAGTACGCCGCGGCCGACTCGCTCGCCGACGTCGTCGTGATGGTCGACAGCAACCGGCTACGGGCGAAGGATCTCACCACACAAGGAGCCACCAAGTGAGCAACACGTTGAACAAGCTCTGGGACAACATCGTCCAGTGGTTCCACGCCGAGGCCGCACAGTTGCAGTACGTGCAGTTCGACCAGACCGACGCGCCGACCCTGAAGCCGAACGACAGCTACATCCGCATCGTGATCAGTGAGCTGTGGGTGAAGAACTCGGTGGATTGGGGCAAGGAGAAGTTCCCGGCGGTCCAGGCTGCGGCGAAGCTGGCCTACGGCGGGCAGACACCGACGACGTTCGCGACGCTCGCCCGCCCGACCGCCGAGCAGCTCGGTCCGGGCGTGTTCCGCGACTACGAGCTCACGTACCTCATGCCGTACCTCGGCCAGACCGTCGAGATCGAGCTCGGCCTCTACGAGATCCTCGGCAAGAACCACCTCCAGACCGCGCTCGACGTGGTCGGCGACTTCGCCTCGCTCGTCGCGCCCCCGCTCTCGACGGCGGTGACCGTGATGGACAAGGTCGCGTCCGGCATCGATCGGGTGATCACGGCCAACGGCAGCGGACCCGTGCTCGGCCTGCACGGGACGCTCAGCCCGGCCGGCGGGCAGGAGGACGGGCTGCGGCCGGGCTGGATCGCCGTCGTGCGGGCGACGAAGCAGCAGCTCCCCGGCGACGACCTGCGCATCGTCGGTGGCCGGTTGCACCGGTTGACGAGCGCGACCGCCACCGAGCCCCTCACCGGGTTCGACTACGTCGTGGTCCGCATCGAGGGCAAGGCCACGCGCGCCGAGGGCAGCGAGTGGATGGCCCCCGACATCGACCGCGCGCTGTCCGACGCACGCCTCGCCCGCGACACCGGTACGCCCGAGGAGTTCGCCGACGCGCGCAAGGCGGTGTTGACCAAGGTGTACTACTCACCCGACTTCTCCCCGTCGGACCGCAAGCGCGTGGCCCAGCTCGTCAAGGAAGACCTCGACGACGCGACCGCAGGTGCCGCCGGCGACGGCCAGGACACCGTCGCCTCGATCGTCGAACGCCGCGGCCTCCCTTCGGCGTCGGAGGTCGAGTCACTCACCATCGAAGACCTCATCGCCTGACCGCCTACCCCACCCCAACGTTCTCGGTCGGCTTCTGGTCGCTCTGGCGACCAGAAGCCGACCGAGAACCGTGATGGGATCAGGTCGGGGTGAAGCCGACGATGCCGTCGGCGACGAGTTGGGTGAAGGCCCCGGCGTCGACGTCGGCGAGCTCAGCCAGCACGCGCTCGCTGTCGGCGCCGAGCAACGGGGCGGCGAAGCGGTGGAACGGCTCGTCGCGCCCGCCGATGCGGCCGGGGAAGCCGGGGAGGCGGACGACGCCGGCGACGGGGTGGTCGACGGGCTCGAAGAAGCCGCGGGCGACGAGGTGCGCGTCGTCGCCGACCTCGCGTGGGTTCACCAGGGCTGCCGCGGGCACGCCGGCAGCGGTCAACCGGTCGGCGATGTCCGACGGCGCCAGCCTCGACGTCCACCCACCGATCGCGGCGTCGAGCTGGTCGTGGCGGGCCCGGCGTCCGGATGACGTGCGCAGCTCCTCGTCCTCGGCCAGGTCGGCTCGCTCGATCACGTGGCACAGCGCGACCCAGTCGTCTTCGCCGCGCACGGTGATCGCGACGGGCCGCTCGTGCTCGGCCGAGTCGTAGACGCCCTGCGGCGCGTGGATCGCGCTGCGGTTGCCGAGACGCTCCACCACGGTGCCGTCGTGGGCGAACTCGACGACCTGCTCGGCGGCGATCGCGAGGGCAGCGTCGACCAGCGCCGACTCCACCACCGCGCCCCGGCCGACGCGATCGCGCTCGATCAGCGCGAGCAGGGTCGCGAACGCGGCGTGGTAGGCGCCGTTCGGGTCGCAGGGGCCGCGCGGCACGATCGGCGGTGCGTCCGGGTGGCCGGTGCGCCACGCCAGCCCGGTCGCCTGCTCCATGGTCTGGGCGAACCCCGGACGGTCGCGCCACGGGCCCTCCAGCCCCCAGGCCGGCATCCGCACGACGATCTGGTCGTCACGAACGGACTCCAGCAGCCCGAACCGTTCGGCGACTCGCGGGGTGTAGTTCTCGACGAGCACGTCGCAGCGATCGAGGATCCGGCGGGCGATGTCGATCCCCTCGGGACGCGTCAGGTCGAGGGTGATCCCCAGCTTCGACGTGTTGCAGGTCATGAACAGCGGGGACCGCTCCCAGACGTGATCGCCGCCCACCCCGTACGACGTGCCGAGGCGGGTGCCGTCGGGCCGTTGCGCCGACTCGACCTTGATCACCTCGGCACCGAGCGCACCGAGGAACTGGGACGCCGCGGGTCCCGCCCAGAACGACGTGAGATCGAACACCCGGATCCCGCTCAACGGCAGCGGCCAGCGCCCCACCGCGGGCGGCCGGACGGCGGCGCGTCGGGCGGTGACGACGTCGGCCGAGTCGTCGGCGCCGACGGCCGGGGCCCGACCCCGCTGCACCCGTGACCGTCCGCCGATCCGCGCCGGCGGCGCCGGTTGCACCAGCCCATCCTCCCCCTCGACGAAGCAGCCACGCACACGGAGTTGGTCGATCGTGGCCAGGGTCGCGCCGTTGCCGACCGGGGCGCACGGGACCCGCGCCGCGGTGGCGAGCGCGACGACCTCGTCGACCGTCTTCGTCGTCGTCCAGGCCTCGATCTCGGGCCGGATGAGACGGCCGTGCTGGGCCCGCCAATCGATGCGGCTGATCTCGGGATGGTCGGACCACTCGGGATGCCCGATCAGTTCGGCGAACGCGCCGAACTGCGCCGCCGAGAGCGTGCAGAATCCGACCCAGCCGTCGGCAGTGCGCTCGATCGACGGCACCTCGGCGACGCGCGCGGGCACCGGCGAGGGCAGGCCGGTCAGCTCCGACGCCACGCTCTGCATCCCGTTGTAGACCGAGACCGCTGTCTCCAGCGACGACAGGTCGATCACGGTGCCGGCGCCGCAGCGCCAGGCAGCGAGCACCGCGGCGGCTGCCGCCGCACCGGCGATCCAGTCGGCGAGGTCGCCGCCGGCCTGCACGGGACGTCCGTCGGGGTAGCCGCGCCCGGCGATCGAGCCGGCACGCGCCTGCACGACGAGCGGCGAGGACGGACGGGCTGCGTCCGGCCCGTCGAGCCCGAACGGCGTGTACGACACCACGATGGTCTCCGGGCGAGCGGCGGCGAGGACGGCCCCGCCGCCGTCGTCGCACAGCACGACGTCGGCGGCGTCGAGCACGTGGCTGCCCGGTGCGAGCACCGACCGCTTGCCCGCGTCCAGGTATCGGAAGAGTGGTCCGCCCACCTCGCCGGCGCCGACACCGGCATCCGGCGACCAGCGGTGGCCGCGCAGCGACGTGCCCGCAGCGGACTCGATGCGGACCACCGTGGCTCCGGCGTCGGCCAGGAGCCTGCCGGCGTAGGCGGTCGCGATCCCGTCGCCGAGATCGGCGACGAGCATCGTGTCGAGTGGGCGGAGCTCCGCACCAGCCATCATCTCCGGGGACTCCCCTCTCGCCATCCTGTCTCGAATGGCCGGTCCTTACTACCATCCGCCTCCGACGCGTCGCCTGGGGGAGAGCCATGAGCTGGTCGGCTGGAGAACCGATGACGATCCCGCGGGCGCTGTACGCGGCCGCCGCCGATGCGCCGGGCGAACCGGCGCTGCTCGACCCCGACGGGTCGATCACCACGTTCGCCGCCTACCTCGCCGCAGCGAGACGGCGGGCGGCGCGCCTGGCCGCTCTCGGCATCGACCCGGGTGATCGCGTCGCGATCTGGGCGCCGAACTCCACCGGCTGGGCGCTGGCCAACGCCGCTGTCCTGCTCGCCGGCGCCGCGGTCGTGCCGATCAACACCCGGTACACGCTGTACGAGGCGTCGGACATCATCGGGCGCGCCGGATGCGGGGTCGCCATCGCGTCCACCGACTTCCTCGGCCGGGACCTCCTCGCCGAACTGGCCACCACCGGCGCGTCGCTCACCCTGGTCGACGTCGCCGCCGATGCCGATGGGGACGGCGACGACCTGGTGGCGATCGACCGCCGGGCCATGGCCGTGAGCTCGGACGACGTGTGCCACGTCCAGTTCACGTCTGGCACCACGGGCCGACCCAAGGGCGCCCTGCTGCGCCACGGCGCGTCGGTGTCGACGTCGCTGCAGTGGATCGAGCACACGGGCCTGCGCCGCGGTGACCGCTACCCCGTCGTCGCCCCGTGCTCGCACCTCGGCGGACACAAGACCGGGCTGCTCAACGCGCTGCTGGCGCGAGCGGTCGCGATGCCCGAGCCGGTGGTCGACCTACCAGCGCTGACCGCGAGGATCCGCGACGAGGCCGTCACCTTCGTCCAGGCGGCACCGACCGTGCTGCAGCCGCTCGTCGAGACCGCCCGGCGCGATCCGGCCGCGCTGCGCTCGCTGCGCGTCGCGGTCACCGGCGCGACCGTGGTGCCACCGTCGCTGGTGCGCGACCTGCGCGAGCTCGTCGGGTGCCAGGTGTTCACGTCGTACGGGCTGACGGAGACGACGGGCGCCGTCACGATCACCCGGCCCGACGACAGCGTCGAGGCGGTCGCGACCACCTGTGGACATCCCCTCGCCGGCGTCGACGTCGAGGTGGTCGGCCCCGAGGGCGAACCGGTGCCGACCGGCGAGCGGGGCGAGGTGCGGGTGCGAGCGGCGAGCGTGATGACCGGCTACCTCGACGACCCGGAAGCCACCGCAGCGACGATCCGCGACGGTTGGCTGTACACGGGCGACGTCGGCACGTTCGACGAGGCGGGCAGGCTGCGGATCGTCGACCGGATGAAGGACATGATCGTGGTCGGTGGCCTGAACGTGTCACCGGCCGAGGTCGAGCACACCCTCACCGACCACCCGTCGTGCCGCGCTGCGGCCGTCGTCGGTGTGCTCGACGACCGCCTCGGCGAGGTGCCGGTCGCGTTCGTGGTCCCCAGCGGTGAGGTGCTGGACACCGCCGAACTGCTCCTGTTCTGCCGCTCGCGCCTCGCCGGCTTCAAGCTGCCCCGCCGGGTCGAGGTCGTCGCCGAGCTGCCGACGAGTGCGGCCGGCAAGGTGCTGAAGGAGGAGCTGCGCCGGCGGTTGACCGTTTGAGTGACGCAATCTAGGATCCTAGATAGATGAGCACCACACCGACCGTCGAGCTCGCCCGGGAGCTGTTGCACAAGTTCGAGCACATGACGACCCGTGACGGCGGCAGCCTCACGCTGGTCGCCACCGACGAGGAGTCGATCCGCTTCCGGTACCGGCCGGGGTTCGACCCCGACTGCGACGACGACGCATGCGTGCTGCCGGGGGCCGAGCTACAGACGATGCTGCGCGAGACGGTCGCGCGCCGCCGCCCCGATCTCCGCGTCGACGTCGAGGTGGGCTGACATGACCACCATCGAGACGGCGACGGCCACGCTGACGATCGTCAACCCGGTCGCCGCCCCCAAGTCGCACACCGCCGACGCCGACCGCCACGACCCGGCGCCACGTCCGTCCACGCTGGCCGGTACGACCGTCGCGCTGTACTGGAACGGCAAGCAGATGGGCCTCGAGGCGCTCGCCGAATCGAGACGGCAGCTCACCGACCGGTTTCCCGGCATCCGCTTCCTCGACGTGATCGGCGAGCTCGGCGGAACGAACCGCTACCTGTCGGAGGCTCAGCTGGACGACCTCCAGCGGCGCGCCGACGCCGTGGTGGGCACCAGCGCCGACTGCGGCAGTTGCACGTCCTGGCTGATGCGCGACCTCTGTGAGCTCGAACGGCGCGGCGTGCCAGCGATCGGGTACACAGCGGCGATCTTCGACGACGACGCCCACTTCAGCGTCGAGGCGTTCGGTGTGCCCGAGGCCTGCCCGGTCATCGTGCCCGAGTGCTTCTCGAACAAGACCGCCGAGGAGATCCACCAGATGGTGGCCGACGCGATGCCGGCCGTGATCGCCGGGCTGACCCAGCCACGGACGACGCTCGACGACCTCCCCGACTACGACCAGATGCAGCTCGACATCGCGCCGACGCTCAGCTTCGCCGGCGACGACCTGCTCGACGCGTTCGACGCGATGCAGCGCACGTTCGTCGAGCGCGGGTGGAGCGACGGCCTGCCCCTCGTCCCGCCGACGCCGGCAAAGGTCGACGCGATGATCGCCGCATCGGGTCGCGACGGCGACGACGTCGTCGGCGTGTTCGCCCCAGGCTTCGGCGTCGGCACGGTCGCCAAGATCGCCGCCAACGCGGTGATGGCTGGCTGCGAACCGCGGTCGATGCCGGTGCTCATGGCGGTGATGGAGTGCATCCTCGAACCGTCGATCGGGCTGCGCACCTGGGCGATGTCCACCGGCCCGCAGGCCCCGATCGTCCTCGTGTCGGGCCCGATCGCCGACGAGATCGGGATGAACCGCGGCTGCTGTGCGCTCGGACCGGGGTCCGTCTCGCAGGTCAACGTGTCGATCGGCCGGGCCCTGCGGCTGATCATGATGAACGTCGGGCTGTCCTATCCCGGCATCACCGACATGGACACGATCGGGACGCCCGCCAAGTTCTCGTTCTGCGTCGCCGAGAACGAGGAGCGCACGCCATGGGAGCCGTACCGCGTGCAGAACGGGTTCGCGCTCGACGACTCGACGGTGACCGTCAACGTCCCGTACGGGATGACCGAGTTCTTCGACTTCCAGAACTCCGATCCGGAGCTGCTCATCGAGACCTGGTCCACGCTGACCTCGCAGGCCTGCGGCACGCCGGCGGCCGGCGCGTGGCTGATCAAGAAGGATGCACCGCTGTCCGCCGGCTATCCCTTCCACGGCACGTTCTCCAACATGCTGCTGATGGCACCGGATCACGCCGCGGTGTTCGCCAAGGCCGGCTGGGGGCCCGACGACATCCGCCAGGCGATCCACCGGGCCACCAAGCTGCCGTTCCGCCAGTTGATGCTCAACCAGTCGATGGACGCGTTCGTCGCGTCGCACCCGGAGCTGCTCTGGCTGCAGGACGCCCCTGAGACGATGGTGACCGTCAACCCGTCACCGGCGTGCTTCGAGTTCTTCGTCGTCGGGGCGTCGGCCGGGCGCAGCCAGTTCTGCTTCGGCGGTACGAACTCCGTGACCAAGCGCATCGTCGCATGACCGAGCCGACCGACGTCGGGGGCCGCCGCCCGCGGGCGTCGGATCAGGTGGCGCACGCGATCGTCGATGCCGTGCTCGACAGCGACCGGTCGCGCTACCTGTCCGAAGCCGACGCGCTGTACGAGCTCGGCGTCGGTCGAGGCACGTACCGCGAGGCGTTGCGCTTCCTGGAGCGGCTCGGTGTGGTCGAGGTCCGCAGCGGGCCCGGCGGCGGCCCGGCGCGCCGGGTCCCGGACGCCGACGACGTCGCGTCGGTGCTCGCGCTCTGGATGGAGGCGAGCGACGCGTCGTTGCGCACCGTGCTCCAGGCCCGCGCGGTGATCGAACCAGGTATCGCCCGGCTGGCCGCCGAGCACGCGACGGCCGACCAGGTGGACGCGATGGCCGACGCGCTCCGCGGCGTCGAGCGCGGCCTCGGCGACATCGCCACCTTCGCCGCCGAATACCGGCGCTACTGGGACCTGCTCGCCGAGGCGGCCGCCAACGCGCTGCTGTCCCTGCTCGGGCCGGCGCTGCGGACGATCGTCAACAGCGGCGGCTTCGCCCCCGACGAGGTCTACCGGGCACGCATCCTCGATCACCTGCGCGAGATCCACGCCGCGATCGCCGCCCGCCGCCCGGCCGACGCCGAAGCCGCGACCCGGACGCTCGACGAGGAGTTCGCCCGCCGTCTGGAGACGGGCTACCCCCGCCAGATCGAGCGTCCCGTGCCCTGGCGCCGCGTCGACACCACCGCCCGCTGACGCTTCTTTCAGACCGGGACAGCGCTCAGCCGTCGTCGGGGAGGAGGCCGGTGTCGATCGTGTCGAGCACGTCTTCGTGGAGCTGGGCGATCTGGACGTCGATCTGGGTGGCGCAGCTGGGGCAGTAGATGTGGCGCATCTCGAAGCGCTCAGACCCCGGGTAGCGACCGGCGAACCCACCGAGCGTCGACACCGGCCGTCGCTCCACCACGACGCCCTCCCAGAACGGGCGGCCGGCTTCGACGAGCTGCTGACCGCATCGGCGGCACACGACGGTGCCGTCGAACACCGCGAGCGCCGAACTGAGCCGTCGGCCGGATGCAGGGACAGCCCACACCGGTCGCGGCTCGAGCCCACCCAACCGCTCGCGGCGGCGAGCGACGCGCTCGGACGCGGTGGCCTCCTCGTCGATGAGGCCGTCGGCGTCGACGACGACGCCGTAGTCGCCCCGCGCGCCCTCGACCGTGACCAGGCCGTCGGCGACGTCCTCGGCGACGCGCTCGGCAGGGCGCTCCAGCGGGTCGCCGAGCCCGCCGCCCCCCTGCGACGCCGCGACGTGCACCTCGCCGTCTCCGACGACCATCCCGCCGGTGGGCATCGGGAGCGAGGCTGGCAGGCCGGTCGTTCTGTTCGCAACGATCGCGAATCCGCTCTGCCCTCCCGGTTCACCACCGGCGACGCCGGGCGCCTGCGGGTGCTGCAACCCCTGGCCGAACGACAGGATCGAGATCGGCGCGTCCGTGAGGTGCGGCGTCGCCAGCGTCTCGAGCCCGACGCCGCCCCGCCAGCGACCGGGCCCACCGGAGTCGGCGCGCTCGCTGCGCCCGAGGTACAGCAGCGGGTAGTACGTCTCGTTGACCTCGACGTTGGCGCACAGCCCGCCGGGCGACGTCGTGAAGCCGGACGTGTCGGCACCGTCGGCGAACGAGCGGGCGCCACCACCGCCGCTCAGCTCGTCGAGCGTGATCGTGCCGAAGGCCGACCCGTCGCGGGTCCGGCCCGAGATCACTCCCCCGCCGCCCCCGGCGAACTGGCAGCCGGCCATCAGCAGCCGCTCGCCCTCGTCCGATGCGTCGAGCAGGCGGGCGACGCACGCGTTGACGCAGGCCCGGATCGCCTGCCCGGCGGCGGCGGTGGACATCGCGACGCCGGCCGGCCACTCGGCGTGGACCACGGTGCCCGGGCGGCTGCGGATCTCGACCGCCCGGCGCACGCCGCCGGCGGTCCAGGGGATCTCCGGGCAGAGGTGGATCAGGACCGCGGCCAGCGCGAAGTTCCAGAGCGCCGCCCGCGACGCGTTGATGGCACCCGGCGCCTGGGGGTCGCTCTCGGTGAAGTCGAGCAGCAGGCCATCGCCGCGCTTGGTGGCTGTGAGGCGCACGACGTAGACGTCGCCCTCGCCGAGGCGACCGTGCTCGAGGTGCACGAGGTGCCGCCAGCGCCCGTCGGGCAGCGCGGCCAGCAGCGACCGGAACTGGGCCTCGGTGACGTCGAGCAGCTGCTCCATCGCGCCGACCACGACGTCGGCGCCGTACCGGTCGACGAGTGCGCCGAGCCGCTGTGACGCGGCCCGGTTGGCGGCGACCTGACCGAGCAGGTCGAGCGACTCCAGCTCGGGGCGGCGCGAGCGGCTCACGAACTCGCGCTCGATGTCGCGGCGCATCGAGCCCCGCTCCACGAGCTTGACCGGCTTCATCGGCACGGCTTCCTCGAAGATCGACCGCGCCTCGAAGTTGATCCCGCCTGGCACGGGACCGCCGACGTCGCCGTGGTGCACGCACGAGCCGGTCCACGCGACGAGCCGGTCGCCGACGAACACCGGGGCCACGACCACCACGTCGGGCTGGTGCACCGTGCCGATGTAGGGGTCGTTGGTGAGGAACTGGTCACCGGGGTTGATGCCGGGGTTCTCGGCGTAGTGCTCGAGCAGGTCGCTGACGACGAGCTGCATCGACACCACGAGCACGAGCACGAACTTCCCGCACGACACGACCGTGCCGTCGGCGGTCATGATCACGGTGTTCATGTCGTTGGCCTCGACCGCGATCTGCGAGCCCGACACCTGCGTCAACGTCGCCGCCGCGTCGTCGTTGATCGCGTCGAGGCGGTGGCGGATGATCTCCAGCGTCACCGGATCGATCGTCATGACGTCACATCCGTCGGCGTGAGGGTGAGGGTGAGGTTGGCGCCGGTGTCGATCGTCGCTCGCTGGCCGGGGTGGACGACGACGGTGGTCTGCGGCGACTCGACGAACGCCGGCCCATCGATCACGGCTCCGGCGCCGACGTGCTCCCAGTCGTACACCGGCGTGTCGTGGGCGACGGGTCCGAACCACGCGCTGCGGTGGCGGGCGGGTGCGCGCCCGGCGTCGGTGGCCAGTGGACGCTCGGCGTGGGTCACCATGGTCCGCACCGCGATCGCGGCGACGGACACGAGCTCGATCGGCGCGCCGCTCGCCGACGTGCCGGCACCGACGATGTCGTCGTAGCGCTTCTGGAACTCCGCGGCTGCGGCGGCACAGCCCTCGGCGTCGACGTGGTCCACGACGACCTCCAGTGCGTGGATCTGGCGGAAGTACCGCAGCCCGACGCGACGTTCGATCCGGGCGACGCCGCCGACCTCGGCGCGAGCACGGTCCTCGAGCTCGTCGAGCACCCGGTCCACGCCGACGTCGACGTCGGCCAGCAGCCGGGGCGCGAGCTCGCGCTCGTGCCGGACGCGCACGTCCGAGGTGGCGGCGCCGGCGGCGGAGAACTCGGCGGCGAGGTGGGGTACGACGACGGCGGCGGCGCCGATCTCGTCGGCGTAGCGGCCGACGTACTGGCCCGCCGCGCCACCGAACGCGTACAGGGCGAACTCGGCCGGGTCGTGACCGCGGCGCACGGTGGTGCGGCGCACGAGGTCGGCCATCTGGGCGGTGGCGACGTCGAACACGCCGCGCGCCGCGGCGATCAGGTCGACCCCCATCGGCTCGGCGACGTCACGGGCGAGCGCGGCCGTCGCCGCGTCCCGGTCGAGTTGGAGCGTGCCGCCGAGGCGGTCGACGTAGCCGAGCACGACCGCGGCGTCGGTCAGCGTCGCACGGTCGCCGCCACGCCCGTAGCACGCGGGACCGGGGCGCGAGCCCGCGCTGGCCGGGCCGACGCGGAGCGTCCCGAGATCGGCGTCGAACCAGGCGATGCTGCCGCCGCCGGTGCCGATGCTGGCGACGTCGACGACGGGCACGGCGAGCGCCTGGCGCTCGATCGTCGGCCGGTGGGCGAAGGGCAGCTCGCCGCGCAGCACCAGCCCGACGTCGAAGCTGGTGCCTCCGACGTCGGTCGTCACCACGTTGTCGTGGCCGAGCACCGACGCGACCCGCTTGGCCCGGGCGAGGCCTCCTGCCGGGCCCGACTGAAGCGTGTGGATGGGGGCCCGGACGGCGACGTCGGGCGGGATGACGCCGCCACCCATCGTCATCACGAGCAGCTCACCCCGGAAGCCCGCGTCGTCGAAGCGGTCGCGGAGGCGGGAGAGATAGCCGCCGACCAGCGGCCCGACGTAGGCGTTGACGACGACAGACGACGTGCGCTCGTACTCGCCGAGACGGGGCGCGAGCTCGCTGGACAGCGTCACGTCGATGCCCGGCAGCCGCTCCCGGACGAGTTGGGCGAGGCGGCGTTCGTGGGCCGGTTCGACCGTGCTCCACAGCAACGCGATGCCGACGGCCTCGACGTCCTGTGCCGCCAACCGCTCGATCGCCCGCCGGGCGTCGTCCTCGTCGAGCGCCACGACGACCTCGCCGCGCACGTCGATCCGCTCGCGCACGCCGACGATCCGCCGCCGGGGCACGAGCAGCGGCGGCTTGTCCCACTTCAGCGAGTTCGACACGTCCTCGGCCGGCAGTCCGTACAGCTTGTTGGCCTTGGCCAGCGGCAACGTGGCCTCGAACCCGGCCGTCACCAGCAGCCCCACCCGGGCGCCGGATCGGGTCAGCAACCCGTTCAACCCCACCGTCGTGCCGTGGGCGATCACGTCGGTGCTCGCCAGCAGCTGCTCGAAGGACAGGCCCACCGATCGGGCTGCGGCAGTGACGGCGTCGATCACCCCGGTCTCGAAGTCGGGCGGGGTGGAGAACGACTTGCCGACCGCGACCTCGCCGTCGGCGGCGACGACCACCACATCGGTGAACGTGCCTCCGGTGTCGATGCCGATCGTCCGCACGTCGCTCAGCCCAACGTCAGCCCGCGCGCCGCCGAGCTGCCGCCGTCCACCTGCAGCGTCACACCGCTGATCACCTCGGCCTCCGACGACGCCAGGAACAGCGCCGCGTAGGCGACGTCACGGGCGGTCGGAAGGCGGGTCAGGTGCATGCCCTCGAACCGTTGGAGCACCCCCGGGTCGCCGTGGTCCCGGGCGTCGTTGAGGATGTAGCCGGGTTGGACGGTGTTGCACCGCACCCCGAGGTGCGCGTAGTCGACCGTGATCGACCGGGTGAGCGCGTTCATCCCGCCCTTGCTCGCGGTGTACGCGGCCAGCCCGCGGCTGCCTCGTTCGGCCGCACGCGACGACACGTTGACGATCGAGCCCCTGCCCGCCTCCACCATCGCCGGGATCACCAGCCGGCACATCGCCGCGACGCCGACGAGGTTGACGCGCAGCATCTCTTCCCAGACCGTGTCGTCGACCTCGGCGACCGGCCCGTCGGCGGCGATCGCGCCCGGGCTGACCGCGTTGTTCACCAGCACGCTGACCGGACCGAACGTCGCGCGCGTCCGCTCGACCAGCGCCTGCCGCTGCTCGGCGTCGCCGAGGTCCGCAGCGACGAACTCGCACCGTCCGCCCGCCGCGTCGATCTCGGCGGCCACCGCCTCGCCGCGATCGTGGCTGCGGCCGGTGACGACCGTGGCGGCTCCCTGCTCGGCGAAGAGACGAGCGATCCCGACACCGAGTCCCGAGGTCGACCCGGTGACGATCGCGACCTCGCCGGCGAGCCGGCTCACGTCGCCGGCCCTTCGCGGAACGTGCCACACACGCTCTGCTCGGGGAACGCCGGCCACTCGGCCGGCGTCAACGGACGTCGCACGACGTCGCGCGACGGACCGACGCGCCGGGCGTGTGTCGCGAGCAGATCGAGGTCGAACCGGTAGCAGCGGGCCGCGTTCAGCGCCGTCAGGCGGTCCACGGTGAGGTCGTCGAGCCCGCCGAGGTTCGCCCGGAGCGCCTGCAGCGTCCACGGGCTCGTGCCCTCGTGGTGCGGGTAGTCGCTGCCCCACATCACCCGCTGGTTGCCGATGGCGGCGAGCGCGTCCATGTCGTGGCGGTCGAGGAACGTGCCGACGAAGCAGTTCGTCTGGAAGTACTCGCTGGGCAGCATCGAGAGCCCAGCGGCAACCTCGGCGCCGAACAGGTTGGGGATCGTGCCCGTGCGGCCCGCGTAGCGCACGGTCTCGTCGAGCTGGGCGAGGTACGCCGGCACCCATGACGCGCCGACCTCGGTGATCGCGAACGTGAGCGACGGGAACCGCTCGAAGACGCCGGACAGGATCAGCGCGCCGAGCGCCCGCTGGGTGAAGAACCGCGACTCGACGAGACCGATCAGTCCGGCCGACATCGAGTTGGACGGATCGTTGGGCTCGGTCACGAAGACGCCGTGGCGACCCACCGGGAGACCGGTCTCGCAACAGGCTGCCCACACCGGGTCGAGCCGGCGATGGTAGAGGTGCTGGAGCTGGTCGTGGTGGTCGCCGGGCAGCAACACGCCACCGAGGCCCAGCTCGGCGGCGAGCGCCACGTCGGCGACCGAGTCGTCGATGTCGCTGAGGAAGATCTGGCCGATGCCAGCGCGGCGGCCGGGCACGTCGTTGCAGAAGTCGGCGAGCCACCGGTTGTGGGCCCTCACCCCGGCGCGGCGCTGCTCGTACTCACGCCGATTCGCCGGCGGGTAGCCGGGGGCCGACGCCGAGACGGCGCCGGCGGGGAAGAACGGTGGCGCCGTGTTGGGGAACAGCACCTCGGCGACGATGCCCTCCCCCTCGACCGCGGCGAGCCGGGCCGGGCTGTCCCAGTTCACCGACGCACCGTAGGAGGCGACGCCGACGTTGCGATCCGAGTCGGGCTCACCGATGTCGGTCCATCCGTCGTGGAACGCTGCCGCCCACGCGTCGAAGTCCTCGTGCCACCGGGCGTCGAGGTACGGCTTGTAGGCGTCGATCGATGCGCCACAGTGCCCATCGGCAGAGATCACGATCTGGTGCGTGTCGTCAACCATCGTCATCTCAGCCCCCGGATTCGCGCTGGACGCCAGCTTCGTCGCTCGACGGAACGTCGATGCGATCGAGCGGCGCGATGCCGAGCTCGCGAGCGAGCTCGTCCATTGCGTCTGCATCGGGGCGGGGCACGGCGATCGTGCCGCGCTCGCGCCGCTCGCGTGCGAGCAGCTGCGAGCGTTCGCCGGGGTACAGGATCTCGCCGCCCTCGCGGGTCGGCGCGGCCTTGACGGCGCCGAGGAAGTCGTCGACGCGCTGCCCGACGTCATCGGCAGACGTGCCCGTGAGCGCCGTCGGGTCGACGGCCCACAGCAGCGTGCCGTACCGCCCGCGCTCGGACAGGTGGTAGTAGAGCTCCCACGGCGGACTGCTGTCGGACAGGAGCGACGAGAGCAGCCCGAGCACCAGCACCATGGCATAGCCCTTGTGCCCGCCGCCGAGCGGCACGAGCGTGCCGCGCACGCAGAACTCGCCATAGGTCGGTGCGAGCGCCGGGTCTTGGAACTCGGTGGCGTCGGTCGTCGGCTCGCCGTGCTCGTCGAGCAGCACGCCGGGTGGCACCGGTTGGCCCTGTCGGGCGGACATCAGCACGCCGCTGGCGGAGCTCTCCGTGAACGACATGTCGAGGATCAGCGGATCGAGCCGACCTGCCGGGATGCCGACGGCGAAGGGCGCGTTGCCGAGCAGCGGGCCTCGCCCGCCGTGCGGCGCGACGGTGGGCACGCTCTGCACCATCGCCATGCCGATCATCCCGGCGTCGGTGGCCTGCCGCACGTACGCGGTGAGCAGCTCACCTGACCCCCGCGCCCCGACCATCGCGATCCCGGTGGCGCGAGCCTTCTCGATCGCCAGTGCCATCGCGGCCCGTGAGACGAGCCGACCCGACGCCCGCGTGCCACCGTCGACGATCGCTGTGCCGGGGCGATCTCGCAGCACCTGGATGTCCGGGGCGACGTCGACGTCGCCCCGGCGAGCCTGGGCGATGAGCCCGGGCACCTTGACCAGGCCGCGCGCGTGATCGCCCTGGATCGCCTTGTCGAGGTTCGTCCGGAAGAGGAACCGGGCGTCGCCGGACGAGGCGCCGGCGTCGACGTAGGCCGCGACCCCCACCCGTTCGAGGTCGCCGATCGGGACCACGACCATCTCCTCGGTCGAGTCCCACCACTGGCCCGCGGTCCTCCGTCGGTCGACGTGGCCGCCGTCCGACGAAGGAGCGCGATCCGTCATCGCTACTCCGCGCCCACCGCGGCGAGGTAGAAGTCGCGGTCGACGAGCTCGTCCTCGGGGATCACCGACGTGAGCAGGTCGTAGCCGATGAACGCCTCCTGCGCCCTGGTCGTGGTGCCCTCGCGGATCTCCCAGTCGAAGAGCAGCGCCGGTGTCTTCGTCATCTGCTCCACGGTGATGCCGGTGATGTCGGCGATCTGGGCCATCACCTCCGGGTCGTCGTGGTAGTTGCCGTCGAGGTTCGTGTTGATCGTGCGGATCAGCGCTCGGGCGAAGGCTTCGCCGACCTCTCGCTCCTGGTTCAGCAACCGGTCGCCGAAGAAGATGCCGCCGATGGGCTCGCCCGGTGTCTGGGTGGCGACCAGCACGTAGTCATCGTTGTCCGCGAACTGCGTCCAGAACGGGTCGAGCATCCAGGCCGCATCGACGGCACCGTTCTCCAACGCCGTGGCCATGTCAGCCGACGGGATCTGCACGTACTCCATCTTCGTCGGGTCGGCGCCCGCCGAGGAGAACGCCTCCGACAGCGGGTAGCTGATCACGCTCGCCAGACCGACCGCGGAAGCGACCTTGTGACCCTCCAGCTCCTTCGGGTCCGGATTGCTCGGATCGGAGAACACGTCGGCGCGGGCCCACAGCCCGGTCTGCGGCACGCTCGTGTCGCCGGCGTTGGGCGGGAAGAAGTTGCCCAGCACCCAGTTGACGTCGACGCCGCTTGCATGGGCGTTGTAGAAGGCCAGGCTCGGTGCCCCGTTGATCGCGTCGACGGTGCCCGTCGCCAACTGTGGCAACGCGTCCTCGAAGCTCAGGTTGACGATCTCGACGTCGAGGTTCTCCTTGTCGAACTCGCCGAGCGAGTCGGCGAGGATGAACGGCGCGACATACTCGGAGATGAACGCGTTCGCGAACACGATCTTGGCGCGCTCGGCGAGCGGCTGAGGCTCCGGGTAACCCGGCTCGCAGCGAGCCGGCTGGCGCCCGACGCTCAGGTCGGTGGGATCGGTCGTGCCGTTCTCGCAACCGGAGGCCCCGCCGCCGGTGGACGTGGTCGTGGCGTCACCGGTCGTCGTCGCCGCCGCCGCGCTGGTGGGAGTGGCCGCGGCGGTCGTCGTCGCCGCGTCCGTGACGGTGGTCGTTGCTTCGGCCGCGGCCGTCGTCTCCACCGCTGCCGTCGTGGCGGCGCCCCCGCCGTCGTCGTCGCCGCCGCACGCAGCCGCGGCGAAGGCCACAACGGCGAGCGTCGCCAGCAGCCGACGGGCCGATGAACGATGTCCAGTCATCTTTCCCCCTTGCAGTGATGGTCCGATCGGCGTGCGATCGAACGGCATCGGTGTCGCCGATGCTCCCCACGGCCCGGCGATCGAACTCTACATCAAGCGCTTGCTTGGGAGAACCCATCGAGCAGGATCGTCGTGCAGACGTCGGCGAGCTCGTCGATGTCCGCGCCGCCTCCGGGCGCGTACCAGCGGACCGTGCACCAGATGGCGTCGCGGGCGAATCGGTAGAACACCTTGGCGTCGATGTCGGCCCGGAACGCTCCGACCTCGACCCCTTGGCGGATCGTGTCGGTCCACGCCGATTGCACGGCCGTCGTCAGCGGTTCCAGATCGCTCAACCCGCGCAGCGTCTGCAGGTACTTGTGGTCGTTCTGGTAGATCTCGCACGCCCACCGGTGCTGCTCGATCGCCTGGAACGACGCCCCGATGAGACCGCGGAGTCGAGCCCGGGGCTCGGCGTGCACCTCGAGCACACGCCGATAGCTCTCGGCGAGCCCCGTGAGGTAGCGGCGGACGATCTCCTCGACGATCGCCTCCTTCGAGCTGAAGTGGTAGTAGAGGCTGCCCGACAGGATCCCGGCCGCCTCGCCGATGTCGCGGACCGTCGTCGCCGCGACCCCCTTCTCGGCGAAGAGCCGAGTGGCCAGTTCGATGATGTGGTCGCGACGAGAGGTCGGCTCTGCGCCGTGCAGCTCCGACGCATCCGGCCTGCCTGCAGCCGTGCGCCGATGGGGTGTTGCTACCGCTCGCGCCATGCCCGACACCCCCTTCGAAGGGCGACCGCACCCTCCATGCCGTGGCGGGACGCTACCAGCAGGCTCCCGTCTGAAGCGCTCGGAGACAAGCAAGCGCTTGGCGCTACGGTGGCCGGCGATGGGGAGCACACGCGATGTCGCCGGCCGGCCGAACGCGCTGCGCGATCTCGATCTCGACCGCTTCTTCCACCCGTCGCGGGTCGCGGTCATCGGTGCGAGCGACGCGGCCGGCCGGCCGAACACAGGCGTGTGGCGACGGCTCGTGACCTGGGCGACGGAGGTGGGGGCCGAGGTCGTCCCGGTGAACCCGACACGGCCGACCGTCGACGGCCAGCCTTCCTATCCCTCGATCGCCGACGTGGCCGGCGACATCGACCTCGCCGTCATCCTCGTCGCCGACGCCGAAGCCGCGCTCCGCCAGGCGATCGAACGCGGCGTCCGCTTCGCCGTGATCTTCAGCGCCGGGTTCAGCGAACAGGGGCCCGACGGCGAGGCGGCACAGGCACGCCTCGCCGAACTCGTCCAGGGCAGCGATCTGCGCCTGCTCGGGCCGAACACCAACCTCAACGCGTTCGAGTCGTTCCGCTCCGACCTGTCCGGGCCGAAGATCGCGCTGATCACCCAGTCCGGACACCAGGGACGCCCGATCTTCCAGGCCCAGGAGCTCGGGATCGGCCTCAGCCACTGGGCGCCGACGGGCAACGAGGTCGATCTCGAGTTCGCCGACTTCGTCCGCTACTTCTCCGACCAGCCCGACACCGGCGTGATCGCCGCCTACATCGAGGGCTTCAAGGACGGGCGCACGCTCGCCCTCGCCGCCGGCCACGCTGCCCGAGCGCGCGTGCCCGTCGTGTGCGTGAAGATCGGGCGCACGGCCCAGGGCCGGAGCATGGCGAGCAGTCACACGGGCAAGCTGACCGGCGCCGACGACGTGATGTCCGCCGCGCTGCGCCAGTTCGGGGTCACCCGGGTGGATGGGCTCGACGAGCTGCTCGACACCGCGCAGCTCTTCGCCCGCAACCCGGCGCCGCCGAGCGGCCGAGGCGCCGTCGTCTACTCGATCAGCGGCGGTACCGGCGCCCACATGGCCGACCTGCTCGGCGTCGCCGGCGTCCCGATGCCCACGCTCTCCGACGCCACGCAGGCCGCACTGCACGAGCACATCCCCGCGTACCTGCGGGTGTCCAACCCGGTCGACAACGGCGGGCACCCCGTTGGCGACGAGCGCGGCCGCAAGCTGCTCGACACCTTGGTCGGCGACCCGGACGTCGGGCTGCTGATCTGCCCGATCACGGGCGCGTTCCCGCCGATGAGCGACCGGCTGGCGCAGGATCTCGTCGACGTCGCCGAGACGACGGACAAGCCGGTCTGCGTCATCTGGGGCTCCCCGGTCGGCACCGAGCACGCGTACCGCGACATCCTGCTCGGCTCGTCGAAGGTCACCGTGTTCCGGACGTTCGGCAACTGCGCGCGGGCGGTCCGGGCCTGGATGGACTGGCATGAGTTCCTGGCTCGCCCGCGCCAGCCAGCAGTGCCGGTTCGCGCCTCGGCCGGCGCGGCGATCGCGAGGCCGCTGCTCGGCCCGGCGATGACGGAGCACGACGCCAAGGCCGTGCTCCGCGCCTACGGGATCGGCACGACCGACGAGGCCGTGGTCCGCTCGGCCGCCGACGCAGCGCGTGCTGCCGAGCGCCTGGGATGGCCGGTCGTGATGAAGGCGTCGAGCCCCGAGATCGCCCACAAGTCGGACCTCGGGCTGGTGCGGCTCGGCATCACCACCGCCGCCGGGGCGAAGGACACCTACCGGCAGCTGGCCGAGGCGACCGGCCACGACGAGGTGCTGGTCGCCGAGCAGGTGACCGACGGGGTGGTCGAGACGGTGGTCGGCCTGGCCCACGACGACGTGTTCGGGCCCGTGGTGACGGTCGGGGTCGGCGGCGTGCTGATCGAGGTGCTCCGCGACGTCGCGTTCCGGGTCCCGCCGTTCGATCGCGGCGAGGCGCGGCGGATGGTCGGTGAGCTGCGCGGTGCGGCGCTGTTCGACGGCGTGCGCGGCGGCCCCGCGGCCGACGTCCGCGCGCTCGTCGACGTGATCATGCGCGTCCAGCGACTCGGCCTCGACCTGTCCGGGGAGATCGCCGAACTCGACATCAACCCGCTCGTGCTGCGCCGCCGTGGCGGCGGTGCGGTCGCCCTCGACGCGCTCGTGGTGACGGCGCAGTGACGACGCTCTGCTGGGGCACCGTCGCCGCGGCGACGACGCTCGCCGAGCTGGCGGGCGCGGCGGTCGCTGGCGGGTTCGACGCGATCAGCGTCACCCCGGCGATGGGCGCCGCGTTCCCTGCCGGCCGGCACCTTCCGATGCCGGTCGCGTCCGTCGACGCGCTGCTCGGCGTCCTCCCGGGCTCGACGCCGGTCGGCGACGTCGCGCCGGAGTTCCGGCGCTTCTTCGAGCCCGGCATCGACGGCTGCCTCCGCGCCCTCGAACGCACCGGCGCTCCGGTGCTGAACGTGGCCCACTTCCTCGGCGGGCCCGTACCGATCGGCGAGATGGTCGACGCGTTCGGAGCGCTCGCCGAGCGCTTCGCCGCGGCCGGGGTCCGCCTCACCCTGGAGTTCATCCCCGGCACCGGCATCCCCGACCTCCCGAGCGCGCTCGCGATCGTGACCGGCGCCGGCGTGACCGGCGCCGGAGTGCTCGTCGACACGTGGCACCTCGACCGGTCGGGCGGCACGCTCGACGACGTCGTGGCGGCACCAGCGAGCACGCTGCGGGCGCTGCAGCTGAGCGACCGCCGGCGCGAGCCGCAGGGCGCTGCCTACGTGCCGATGAGCGACCGGCTGCTGCCCGGCGACGGCGACCTCCCGCTCGGTGAGATCGTCGCCGCCGTGCTCGCCAACCACCCGGAGGCGGACATCGAGGTCGAGGTGTTCAGCAGCGTGCTCGGCGCCCTGAGCGCGACCGAGGCCGGCGAGCGAGCAGGTGCCGCGACCCGCCGTGTGCTCAGCTCTTGATCCGCCCGGACGTATCGTCGTCGCGTGCGCGAGTTCGTCATCGCCCGCAACCCGGAAGTGGGCTCGTCGCTGCCCTACCTGATCCGTTCCCGCTCCCCGACGGCGCCGTCGCGCTCAAGGTCCGCGACACCTGGTCGCGCACCGCGAAGGTCTACTGCCACCGCGCCCTCGGCTGGCCCGACGACCCGGACATCGTCGAGCGCGTGCCGGTGCGGGTGTGTCAACGGCGGGGCGCGGCGGTCGACCTCGTGCTCGACCGGAGCCGGGAGAACCGCTCGCAGTTCGTGTTCACGAAGGCCCGCGGTCGCGACGTGATCTTCTGGCAATCGGCGCGCACCGCTCGCCAAGCCCGCCCCAACGTGAGCGTGCCGACCGCCCGGGCGGCGGCCGGCCCGTTGGACATCATCGTGGACAGCTCGATCTCGCTGCCGACCTGCCGCTCGGAGGGCCCGTTGCTCCACCTCCGCCGACGAGCGCGCAGGTCCGGGCGTGGGCCCGCGCCCAGGGCCTCGCCGTCGCCGACCGGGGTCGGCTGCACCCTGAGGTCACTGCGGCGTACGACGCGGCGCACTCCACCTGAGCCCCAGCCGATCGATCTGGCAAGCTGAGCGCTCGACACGACCGAGGGGGATCGATGGGGATCAAGCTGTTCGAGTTCCTGCGCCGCGCGCGCGGCACGACGGCCGAGGAGTTCCACGCCCACTGGCGTGCGCACGCGGCGAAGCTCGCCGACGAACCTGACCTCCGCCGGCACGTGAACCGCTACGAGCTGAACCACCGGCTGCCCGACGACTCGGATCGCGAGCGCCGCGACGGCGAGGTGGGCGACACCGGCTGGGACGGCGTGGCCGTGCTCTGGTTCGACTCCGTCGACGAGATGCGTGCCCTGGCAGCGGAACCGGCGATGGCCGCGATCCGCGAAGACGCGCCCGCCTTCCGTGCCGAGGAGCGGCTGATCGTCGTCACCGAAGACCCCGAGATCATCGTCTCCACGCCCCGGCGCGACGAGGCCGAAGCCAAGATGGTGTGCATCCTGCGCCGCAACGCCGCGCTCGACCTCGACACGTTCCACGAGCACTGGACGGCGAACCACGGCGGGATCTTCCAGACGATCCCGGAGCTGACCGACCCGCTGCTGGGCTACGAGCAGAACCACGGCCTGCGCGACCCGAACGCCGCGTTCGACGGCGTCACCGAGCAGTGGTTCGAGTCACTCGACACGTTCGTCGAATCGCTCGCCGCGCCCGCCCACGCCGAGGTCGTCAGCCCCGACGTCGCCTACATGCTCGACCCGGAGAGCATCAACTTCATCATGGCCGCCAAGCCCACCGTGGTCATCGAGTAACCCCACCACCACGTTCTCGGGAGCAAATCGGGTGCTCTGGCGCCGGATTTGCTCCCGAGATCGCTGGGGCGGTCAGAGGAGTTGACTCAGCATGGCGGCGGCCCGGGCTGCACCGTCGCTGGCGACGGGGAGGTAGTCGACGTCGCGCTGCAGCTCATCCGCGATGATCCGGGCGAGGTGGTCGGGGTCGGTCGCCTCCGGGTAGTCGACCCGCCGGCCGGCGCCGTAGCGCTCGAGGCGGTGGTGCACGTGGAACTGCTGCTCGAAGTGGTGCTGCAACGGCACGTAGACGAACGGCCTCTCGTTGGCCACCAGCTCCATCGTCGTCGTCAGCCCGCCGTGTACGACGGCGACGTCGCACGCGGCGAGCTGCCGGTAGAGGTCGGGCACGAACCGGTGGTAGCGCACGCCGCGGCGTCGGGGCAGCGCCCGCGGGTCGAGCCGTGGGCCGACGACGACCTCGAACCGAAGGTTCTCGACCAGGCGACGCGCGGCGGGCACGGCGTCGACGACGCGGCGGAGGAGGTCGCCCCCGACGCCCGAACCACCGACGGTGACCACGCAGACCCGCTCGTCGGGCCGATAGCCGAGGTCCGCACGGATGCGCTCGCGGTCCGCGACCTCGAGGGGATCGAATCCCGTGACGTAGCCGGCGAACTCGAAGTGCTCCTCGGTCCAGGCCCGGATCTGGGGCAGGTCGGCCCCGAACGAGTCCTCCACGATGTCGTCGGGCTCGCCGACGAAGATCGATGCGTCGCGCAGGCGTCCGTAGCGTCGGCGCTGCTCGATCATCTCCAGGTTGTAGTCCGCCGTCAGCCGCGCCTCCGCCGGCCCACCGCAGTCCATGGGCAGCCAGCCGACGAAGTCGGTCATCCAGGCGAACGCGAACCGCTTGTGCTCGGGGTTCTCGTGCAGGAAGTAGTCGACCTCCCACGCCTCGTCGCCGATCACGAGGTCGTAGTGCTCGTCGTTCACCACGTCGTCGAACACCATGAAGTTGCTGACGAGGATCTCGTCCATCCGCCGGATCGCCTGGAACGCATGGAGGTCGTGCTCATCCGCCTCGTGCTCGACGTGCGCCGACTCGCTGGCCAGCAGGCTCGAGGCGGGATGGACGCGCTCGCCGCGGTGCCCGAGCATCGCGGTCACCGGGTGCTGCGCCAGCCAGTCGATCTGGAGGTCGGGCTGCAGCTTGCGCAGCTCGTCGGCGATCGCCGCATCTCGTCGCGCGTGGCCGAGCCCGATCGGCGAGGACAGGTACAGCGCCCGCTTCGGACGCCGGTGGCCAGGCGTCCACGTCCGATGGCTCGGACGAGGGTGGACGCGGTCGACGAACCGCTCGACGAGCCGGTTGACGAGCACCGGGTCGCGCGCCTGCGGCCCGTGCCCCCCGCCGGCGATGGTCACCAGTTCGCCGCTGGTCAGCTCGGCCAGCGCGGCGCCGCTGGCATGCGGGCGGATTCGATCCTCGTCGCCGTGGATCACGAGGACTGGCACGGTCACGCGCCGGCACACCGCCGCGAAGCGCTCCGCGCCGCACGCCTTCAACCCGCGCGTGGCATCGATCAGCACCGACACCGGGACCTCGAGTCCCCAGCCGACGCAGTCGTCGATCTGCTTGGTCGAGTGCGGTTCGTGGAACATCTGGGCGAAGAAGAACTCGAGGAAGCCGCGGTAGTCGCGCTGCCAGTAGTGCGTGTTGTACTTCGCCCACCCCGAATCGGTGTCCAGCGGCTCGTCGAAGGCGTGCACGTGACGCTCGTCGTGACCGGGTGTGAGGGGCACGGCCGGGCCGATCGACACGACGCCGCTGACCCGGTCGGGGTGATCGGCGGCGTACTGGATGGTCCACGTCGCGCCGCACGACAGGCCGACGAGCACGGCGCGTTCGACGCCGGTCGCATCGAGCACGGCACCCAGGTCGTCGGCGAACTCCAGGTGCGTGTACGCCTCGGCCCCCGCGGGTGCGTCACTCAGCCCAGTGCCGCGGCCGTCGAACGTGATCACCCGGTAGCGACGGGCGAGATGCGGCACCTGCAACTTCCAGAACCGGGAGGGGATGACCGACCACGTCGGGGCGAGCAGGACGGTGACATCGCCCTCGCCGAAGGACTCCCAGTGGATCCGCACACCGTCGCGCTCGACGAAGCCGCTGTCGTCGGGCTCGCGGGCGCGCACGGCTACCTGCCGTTCCCGTTCGGACGGGGCGGGCCTTCCGCGGCGCGGATCACCTCGGCGAATCGCCGCAGGCTGGCCCGGATGGGCAACTGGTGGCGGTCGAACCCGAGCAGCAGCAGCGCCTCGGAGCCGATGAACGCGTTGCCGATCAGCGTGGCCACCTCGGCCGGCTCGAACGGGCCGAGCCCGCCCAGGCGATCGGCCGCCTCGGTCGCGACCTCGGTCAGCAGCCGGTACCAACCGACCAGCACGTCGCGGGCGGCCTCGGCGATCGCCGGATTGCTCCACCCGGCGGCGATCATCTCCTGCAACACCCGGACGAACCCGCTCTCCAGGTCGTCCTCGAGGAAGTCGCAGGCCTGCTCGTAACGACGCCACAAGGGCACGTCCTGGCCGTACATCTGGGTCTGGCGGGCGAGTCGCCGGCGGTTCTCGGTCTCCAGGACGGCGAGGACCATCGCGCCCTTGGAGCCGAAGTGGTAGTGCACCTGGGACAGCGGCACACCTGCCTCCTGCGCGACCTTCCGCGTCGACAAGCCGGCGTAGCCATCGACCAGCAACCGGGCGCGCGCCGCCTCGAGGATCGCTATCGCGGTGTCGGACTCCGGCGCCGTGGACTTCACCCCACTCCTCTCCCACTCGTTGGTCGGTCGACCGAATGCAGTCTGGCCACGATGCTCGAGGAATGTCAACTACCCCATTGACAGGCCTCGACGAATCAGGCACGATTCGGTCGATCGACCGAACGAGGAGGAGCGGACACGTGGATGAAGGGATCGCCACGTCGATCGAACGCATCGAGCAGGCGCTCGCCAGCCGGCCGGGCTTCGGGATCGGCACGTCCCATTCGGTGACCACGCTCGCCGGCGGACTGTGCTGCACCACCGAGGAGGGGCCGTGGCGGATCGACGCCGACCTGTCCGATCGGCTCGGCGGCCGCGGCTCGGCGCCGACGCCGAGCATGCTCCTGCGCGCCGCGCTCGGCAGCTGCATCGCGATGGGCTACCGACTGCGCGCCGCCAAGCACGGCGTCGCGCTGACGTCGATCCGCGTGACGGTCGAGACCGACTCGGCGATCGCCGGGATGCTGTTGACCGATTCCCCCGAACCGGCCGGCTTTCGTTCGGTGCGCTACCACGTCGACATCGAGAGCCCCGCCCGTGCCGCGGACGTGATGGCGATCCTCGATGAGGGCGACCGGCTGAGCCCGGTGCTCGACGTCCTCACCACCGCGGCGACGGTCGCCCGATCCGTCTCGATCGTGACAGCAGCCGTCGACGCGGAGGTGGCGTGATGGAAGCGAAGCTCATGCGCCGGGTGCAGCGCGCCGGCTGGGATCGCGCGTCGTCGTGCTACGAGCAGTTCTGGGGCACGCAGCTGCGCTCGTGCGTCAACGGTCTGCTCGCGGCCGCAGCGCTGCAGCCGGGCGAGCACGTCCTCGACGTCGCCTGCGGCACGGGCCTGGCCACGTTGCCCGCTGCGGCGCAGGTCGGACCCGGGGGCAGGGTGCTGGCGACCGACATCGCAGCCCGCATGGTCGCCACGGTCCAGCAACGCGCGTCCGAAGCCGGCCTCGCCAACATCGACACACGGGCGCTCGGGGCCGAGGAGCTCGGCCTCGACGGTGGCTTCGACGTCGCCCTCTGCTCGCTCGGGCTGATGTACGTGCCCGATCCCGCACAGGCGCTGTCCGAGATGCTGCGCGCGCTCCGGCCAGGCGGACGCGCCGTCGTGTCCGTGTGGGGCGAGCGCCGCAACTGCGGCTGGGCGGAGATCTTCCCCATCGTCGACGCCCGCGTCAGCTCCGACGTGTGCCCGCTGTTCTTCGCCCTCGGCGCGCAGACCGCGCTGCGCCGGGCGATGGAGCGCGCCGGGTTCGTCGACGTGCACGACGCCCGGCTCGTCGTCGATCTCGTCTACGCGGGCGACGACGACGCGATCGGTGCCGCGTTCGACGGCGGCCCGGTGGCGCTCGCCGCTGGCCGGTTCGACGCCGAGACGCGCCGCAGCGCACATCGCGAGTACCTCGACTCGATCGCCCGCTTCGCCGACGGCACCGGCTATCGGTTGCCCGGCGAGTTCGTCATCGCCTCCGGCCGCCGCCCCTGACGGCCGATCGTTCCCACACCATCCAACACAGAGAGGGAGATCCCCATGACCATCACCGACACACCCGTCGACAACGGCGTCAACTCCGCCGCACTGCTCGCCGCGCGCGAAGCGCTGAGCGGCGCGCCCGAAGCCGCCGAGTTCACCTGGCGGGCCACCAGCCAGTGGGTCCACGGCACGCACTCGCGCTCGACCGTGGGCGGCTTCTCCGGGCTCGGCCAGGAGCACGAGCACCGGCAGACGTTCACGTTCCTGGCCGACCACCCCGAGTGCTTCGCGTCCGAGGACCGTGGCGCGACGCCGGTCGAGATCGCGCTGTCGGCCCTCGGCAGCTGCCTCACCGCCGGCGTCGCCGCGGTGGCCCAGAACCGCCAGATCCAACTGCGATCGGTGACCGCTCACCTCGAGGGGTCGATGAACGTGCTCGGCATCCTCGGCGCCGATCCCGATGTGCGCAACGGCTTCAACGACGTCACGGTGCGCTTCGACATCGACGCCGACGCGTCACCCGACGAGATGCGGGCGCTCGTCGCCCAGTCGCAGAAGCGGTCGGCGGTGTTCGATCTCTTCACCAACCCGACCAACGTCGCCGTCGACGTCGCCTGAGGACGACGGCGGGCGACGGGGTTCACCATGTTCGTCGACACGGTGATCATCGGCGCCGGCCACGCCGGGCTGGCCATGAGTCGCCGCCTCTCCGAACGCTCGATCGACCACATCGTCATCGAGCGGGGAGAGGTGGCGAACTCGTGGCGCACGGAACGATGGGACTCGTTGCGGTTGCTGACGCCGAACTGGATGAACCGGTTGCCCGGTGGCGATGCGTCGGCTCCTGACCCCGACGGGTTCGCGACGATGTCCGAGGTCGCGTCGATGCTGTCGACGTACGCGGGCCACATCGACGCCCCCGTGTCGACCGGCACCACGGTGACCCGCGTGGGCCGGACCGACGACGGCTACGAGATCACGACCGACCGCGGCACCTGGTGCTGTCGATCGCTGGTGCTCGCCACCGGTGCGTGCAACGTCGCCGAGGTCCCGGACCTCGCGGCAGGCGTGCCGCCTTCGGTGTCCCAGCAGACGCCGATGACGTACCGATCGCCGTGCTCGCTGCCCGACGGCGGGGTGCTGGTCGTCGGCGCGTCGGCCACGGGTGTGCAGCTCGCCGACGAGATCCAGCGCAGCGGACGGCCGGTCACCCTCTCGGTGGGCGAGCACGTTCGCCTCCCCCGCCGCTACCGGGGCCGCGACGTCATGTGGTGGATGGATGCCGCCGGTGTCCTCGACGAACGGTGGGACGACGTCGACGACCTCGTCCGCGCCCGCCACCTGCCCTCGCCGCAGCTGATCGGCACGCCGGAGCAGCGGACGATCGACCTCGACGCGCTCGGCGCGCAGGGCGTCCGGATGGTCGGGCGCCTCGGGCGCGTCCACGACGGCATCGCCCAGTTCTCCGGCTCGCTCACCAACGTGGTCGCGCTGGCCGACCTGAAGATGTGCCGCCTGTTGCAGCGGTTCGACGACTGGGCTCGCGCGACGTGTCTCGACGGCGAGGTGGACGACCCCGAGGACATTGCCCGAACAGCGCTTGCCCCGAACCCGCCGCTGGAGCTCGATCTCCGCGGCGGTGAGATCTCCACGGTCGTGTGGGCCACCGGGTACCGCCCCGACTACAGCTGGCTCGATCTGCCGGTGCTCGACCGCAAGGGTCGGATCGTGCACCGCGGTGGCCTGGTCAGCGGGCATCCCGGCCTGTTCGTCCTCGGGACCAGCCTGCTGCGGACCCGCCGATCCAGCTTCATCGACGGGTCGAGCGCCGACACGGCCGCGATCGCTGAGTGCATCACCCACTGACGTCTGCATGGGGCTTTCCCCGGCAGTCATCGAACCCGTCGCGGGGTTCGGCGCTCATCCGTCCAGGTCGGCGAGCGACTCGAACGGGACGACGCGACTGGTGACGCGCGCCGGCTCGTCCTCGGGCAGGAGGTAGCGCCAGAAGATCGTCCCGCTGTCCCGGCCCTCGGTGTCGAGCCAGTTCGGCAGGCCCGGGTCTGCATGGGTGACGACGATCCGGAAGCGACCACCGTCGCCGTTCACGATCTGCCGATGGTTGAGCGACGTCGTGCGGTAGCGGTACTCGAGCGTCTGCATGTACCCGTTCCAGAGCATCACGTTGGCGAACGCGCAACGCGGCAGGGTGCCTTCCAGCACGAGCGCCTCGTCGGGCTGGAGCGCGAACTTGGCCGACGCGTAGTAGATGTCGACCGCTCCCCACGCCTCGACGCCCGACGCCCGGAAGTTCGCCGGGACCGGCATCTCGTTGGGGACCATCGACACGAACGACGGCACCGACGTGGGTGGGCGCCGGCCGATCGACTCGGCGCGCAGCCACGCGATGAGCGCTTCGAGCCGAGCCGCGAACGACGTGTCGCTGATCAGTGGCGGCGGTCCGGGGTCGTCGAGTGGCTCGATCGTCAGCACGACCGCGTTCTCGGGGTTGGCCGCGGCGGGCCCCGCCTCGGCGAAGTAGTGGCGGGTGATGATCGTCGTCGCGTCGGGATCGAGCGGGATCCAGTTGCCCGGACGCTCGTCCCGGCTGAGGACGATCTCGTATCGACCATCGGCATCGACCTCGATGCTGCGGTCGTTCACGTCGGCGGCGACGCGCTCGAGCGCTCCACCGGCGGCGTCCCCCGCATGGATCGTGAATGACGTGTAGACCTCATTGCCACGCCGACCGGTGATCCGGTAGGCGCGGTCACCACGGATGCGCGCCCAGTGGTAGATGGCGTCGGGGTTGTCGCCGAGGATCTTTCGCGTCGGCGACACGATGCGGCTGAAGACGGGGCGCTCCTCGTCGGCTTCGAGGAGGTACTCCGTGGCTGCGGACAGGAGGTGCAGCACGCTGCGGCAGCCCTCGACGGCGGTCAGCATCGGCTGGCCGTCGTAGACCGATGCCACCTCCTCCAGCAGAGTGCCCAGGTCGCGCAACGCCGCGGTGGTCTCATACTCGGTGTCGGTCATGTGGTCCCCTGTGTCCGGATCGTTCCAACGATCTCCGTCAGAACGTGAGGTACCGTACGACCATCATCGGCCGTCACCAGGCGGTCGTCGAGATCGCGCGAGGACGAATGCTCGCCGACCTGGAGATGAGGATCGACCCGGAGGGTCTCGGCGGCGGGGGCGCCCCGCCGCCGCACCTGACCCGCGCGCTCGGACTGCTGGGAGCGTTGCTGCCGGAGCTCGAGACGGCCGTGCGTCGGCACCGCCTGATGACGGCCGTCAACCTCATCGCACTGAGCCTCGGCGAGCCGGCGCGACGCGAGGAAGAGGGCGAGGAGCTCGTGGTGGGCCGCGCCAGGTTCAGAGCCGAGCTGGTCGCGATGGTCGTCGGCCTCCTCGGTGCCCCGGCCGTCCAGATCCGCTGACGTCAGGCCTGGGCGATGCGGACGAGGTTCCCCGACGGGTCGCGGAACGCGCAGTCGCGCGCACCCCACGGTTGCGACACCGGCTCCTGGAGCACCTCGGCCCCCGAGGCACGGACCTTCTCGAACGTGACGTCGAGGTCGTCGGCACGGAAGATCGCGGCCTGCAGCGAACCCTGGGTGACGAGCGCGAGGAGCGCGTCGCCCTCGGCTTGCGAGCGGCCGCCGTGGGGCTGCGACAGCACGATGTCGACGTCCTGCCCCGGGGCCCCGACGGTGACCCAGCGGAACCCGTCGGCGGCGACATCGTTGCGGACCTCGAGCCCGAGCGCGTCGCGGTAGAAGACGAGGGCCTCGTCGGGATCGTGGACGGGGATGAACATGGTGGAGACGGTGACTTCCATGCCACGACCGTACGGGTGGGCACGTCCCGGTGCTTCTCCGATCCTGCTCGGCTCAGTGCTCGGCCCGACCGCGGCGCGGGCGTGTGCCGATCTTGCTGACGCAGGCCGGCACGGCCTCGAGCTCGCGATGGTCGCGCGCCCGGTACTGCGACGGTGTCTCGCCGACGATCTCGGTGAAGCGCGAGCTGAACGAGCCGAGCGATGTACACCCGACCGTGACGCAGGCGTCGGTGACCGACATCCCCTGCCGCAGCAACGCCTTGGCCCGCTCGATGCGGCGGGTCATCAGGTACGCATAGGGCGTCTCGCCGTACGCCGCGCGGAACTTGCGCGAGAAGTGCGCCGGCGACATCAGCGCGGCACGAGCGATCGCCGGCACGTCGAGCGGCTGCGCGAACTCGCGGTCGATGAGGTCGCGGGCCCGGCGCAGGTGGGCGAGGTCGGCCAGCTCCTCGGGCGTCATCGCCACGACCGTACGACGACGACCGCGATCCCGGCCACGGAGACGCCAGCGAGGACCGGCACCGCTGCCTTCGCCGCGCGCGGCGGCACCACGAGCTCGAACAAGGGAACCGGATCGCCCAGCTTCGCCTGCAGCGGACCGAGCGGGCAGTCGCCGCGACCGACGACGAGCGCGGCCCCCTCCACGGCGAGCGCGGCCACGGACGCGGTCAGCAGGCGACCCCGGCGACCGGTCAGGCCGCACACCCAGATGTAGCCGAGTGCGACGAGGTCGACCACTCCGATCGCAGCATGGGCGGCACGGAACGCCGTCGCCGCGGGGGTGAGGTGCACGCGCTCGTCGGTCGCCGTGGCCACGCGTCCATGCTCGCACCTCGACCGACGGCCGAGGCGTCGAAGCTGCCAACATGGCTCCGTGACCGAGTTCGTCCCGCTCGTGGATCCCGACGACCTGCCCGCCGACCTCCGGGCGCAGTGGGAGGCCACCGAGCGCGACGGCCTGCGCGACTTCACCCGCCTCATGGCCAACGCTCCCGAGCAGTTCCGGTCGTTCAACGCCGCCTACGCGTCGGCCCGCTTCGACAATGCGCTCGGCGTCCGGCTGACCGAGCTGGTGCGCATCGCCGTCGCCCAGACCACGCGCTGCCCGGTGTGCATGGCCGGCCGGCACCCAGCCGCCGTCGCCGCAGGCCTGACCGAGGACCTGGTCGCCGAGATCGAGGGCGAGCGCGCGTGCATGACGGACGCCGAGAGCGCTGCCGTCGACTTCGCCCAGCGATTCGCCACCGACCACCTGTCGATCACCGACGACGACAAGGCGCGCCTGCGTGAGCACCTCGACCCCGAGCAGGTCGTCCAGCTGGTGCTGCTCACGGTCTTCTGCCTCGTCGGCCGCTTCTCGATGCTGGCCGGCCTCGAAGAGCGCTCCTGCCCGCTCTGACCCACCCTCCCCCCGAACCTGCGGTCGCATCGGGCCCGGATCGGGCGCGATGCGACCGCAGGAAAGTGCTTTTGAGAAGCATCTTTGGCGATTGACCACTGCGGTCGGCGGTGGTTGGATAGCCCTTGGGCACTCGACGTCGGGACAGGGGCTGCGATGGAGGTTCGCACTACGCGTCTCGGCACGACGGGCGGTCGGCGGTGACGGATCGTCTCCTCGCCGCAGCGATCCCGCGCCTCGACGGCTCGGCCGGCGACGGCGTGCACCTGATGTGGACCGCACCGGCGAACGCGGGCTGGTCGGTCGACGGCTGGGACGTGCAACGCCGAACGTCGACCGAACGCCCGAGGCCCCGCTGCACGACGCTGACCCTCGAACAGCTCGGCGTGCTGCACCGCGTGCTGCGCCTGCACCTCCCCATCGCCGACCTGTCCCTCCGCGAGTCCAGCCCGTCCGGGCCGCCGACGGGTACCGCACCGGTTCCGGGCCGCTCCACCTACGACGTCACGTTCGCCGGCGGCCACGACATCGTGGAGATCCGAGCCGGGGTCCCGGCCGCGCTCGTGATCGCGTTCCGCGCCGGGAAGGCCGTCGCCGCCCGTGAGGCGACGGCGACGGCCGGCGCGGTGAGCACGCGCTTCGACGACCTCGACGTCGACCGGGTGTCGCTCGTCGTCACGTCGCTCGTCACCTCGCTGAGGATCTGCGTGGACGACCGCCCCGATCCCGCCGCCGAGGAGGCGGAGTGGGCGCCGGTGCCGTTCATCGCCCGGGGGATCCAGGTACCGATCCGGTCGCTCGACCCGTCGCTGTCGTCACCAGCCGACGAGGAAGCCCTCGCGCGGACGCGACTCCTGCCCGGCGAAGACCTCGACCGCGACGCCTTCGCCACCGTCGCCGAGGTCATGAACGAGGCCGCCGACGGCCACGAGCACACCGCGCCGGTGTGGATGGGCACGGTCACGCGCGACGATCCGGCCGACCCGTTCCTCGAGGTGCGGTCGTGGTCGTACGCGCTCGCGGTGCTGGTGGAGCCGGCCTGGCGGCGGGCGCTCGGGTTCGGCTACTCGGACGGCAAGGCTGGCCTCGTCCCCGGCACGGCCTACGACTACCGGATCAGCGGCCGGTGCCGCCGGCGCGACATCGACGAGCGGGTGCACGGCTTCCACGCCGTGCCGCGATCGTGCGCGCTGCCGACCTCGTTCGCGCTCGGGCCCATCTGGCTGTCCACACCCGAACCCACCGTGGTCGAGCAACGACGGGGGCCCGGCGTCGCAACCCTCCTGTCGACCGGCCGCAAGGGCATCGCCCTGTCCGGCGATCCGTGCCTCACGTTGTCGTTCCCCACCCCGGTGTCGCGGGTCGTGCTCGAGCTCGAGCCCGGGGCAGCGCTGAAGTGGCGAGCGTCCACCACCGAGTTCCTGCCCGGTCTGGCGTTCAACTCGTTCAGCGAGGCCCTGCCCCCGGAGCGACGGGTGACGATCGAGACCACCGACCCGGTCGACACGATCGAGCTCGCTGGCAGCGGATTCCTTTACGCCGTGCGTGAGATCGACCCGGCACACGACCCGGACGAGCTCGTGACGTGCTCGGCCGTGCTGCACGGCGTCGTCTTCGACGACACGCCGCTGGCCGCGCCCCCGCTGGCGGTCGAGACCACCAACCTCCAGCCGACGACGACCCCAGCGGCCACGACGCCGCCTCGGCCCGCCAGTCCGCTCGGCTTCCGGGTCGGGTGGACACCCGCACCTGCTTCGGGGAATGCGGTCGTGGCCTGGCCGGACGACGTCGCCGCGGTCCCACCGATGGACGCGCTCGCGTTCCACATCGAACGCCGCCGCGTCGACGCGCCGGGAGACTTCGAGGTCGTCGACGATCGCGCCCACGGCTCCCGGGGCGCGGTCGCCGACCCGCCGGCGCTCCACCTCGGCGCCGATCTCGAAGCGGTCTATCCCGAACGCGCCGCACCGACCGGACCGTTGCCGGCCTCGATGGCGATGGACGACCTGATGGTCGAACCCGGGCAGCTGCCTCCGTCGCCGGGGAGCACCCACCAGTACCGGATCTCCACGATCGATGCGCTCGGCCGGCGGTCGGCGAGCGCGACGGCCGGCCCGATCGTTCGGCTGGAGAAGCACGAGCCACCGCCACAGCCCGCCAGCGTGCGAGCGCGCGTGCTCCAGGCCGCCGACCCCGACCTGCCCGCCGACGACCGCGCGCTGCTCGGCGCCAGCAGCAACGCCACCGTGCTGGAGTGGGGCTGGACGGCACGCGAGCGAACGGCCGATCCGCACGCGACCGAGTTCCGGGTGTACTGGGAGCCGCTCCCGCCGGACGTGGTGGCCGGCGAGGCAAGTGGCGTGCCGACGCTCGTCGGCGGACTCTTCGAGATGTCGGCGACCCTCGATCGCCCGGTGCCCGCCGACGCGATGCGCGACCGCTACCTCCGCTTGCCCGACCATCCGTTCCGTGTGGTCGGCCACGGGGCCGGGGACGCGGTCGTGCTGCGCCTCGAACCGAGCGCGCTCGATCCGGCGGCCGCACCGGGGCCCGCCCGGTTCGTGTTCCGGCCGGTGCAGGACGGCAGCGAGCTCCGGCCATCGAGCTGGGCCGAGCGAACCGCGGTGGTGCCGATCACCGCGGCCGAGTCGTACCGCCACGTGCTCCGCGATCGCCTCACGCTCGACGCCGGGCATGCGCTCGCCCGCGCATGGGTCGGCGTCACGGCCGCCGACGACCAGGGCTACGTGCCGGACCACCGACCGGCCGCCTCCACCAACGGCGGCCGGCCCGGCAACGAGAGCGCCGTCGTCGCCCTGCCGGTGGAGGCCCGCTACCTCGGCCAGCCGACGTTCGAGGTGCCGCCACCGTTGCCGGACGTGCCCGAAGTCGTCACCGACGAGCCGGGGGCGGACTCGGTGATCGTCACCGTCGATCCACCGGGCCTGCTGCCACCCGGTGCCGTGCCGGGCGGACACCGCCTGCAGCTGGATCGTCTCGGCCTCGACCTGGTGGTCGCGGCGATGAGCGCACGAGCCGACGACACGATCGGCTTCGATCTGCCGGGCACGGCGACGAGCTACACGCTCGCCAACCCCGACGACCAGGCGGCGCTGCTCGCGCAGATCCGCAGCGCCACGCCCGCTCGGGTCGAGGGACGCTTCCTCGTCGATGCCGTGCTGCGGTTCGCCGATCAGCTCGACCCGCTCTGGATCTCGACATCGGCCGAACCGCTCGCGCCCGGCGCGACCATCGACCGCCTGCCGGCCAAGGCCGAGCGGTACGTCCACCGGGTCCGGCTCGTCGACGCCGCGGGACACGTCTCCGCCCGTGCAGCGCTGCTGCCGCAGATCGTGCGCGTCGCGTCGCTCCGCTCACCGAGCCCGCCGGCCGTGCGCACGATCGCCGCAGACCCCGGCGAGCTGTCGCTCCAGATCCGGGTCCGCGACGCCTTCGACCTCGCCCACGTGGTCCTGTTCGCGCACGTCGAGGACGGTGCGGCACCGGCGGACGCCGCCATCCTGTCGGGCGCACAGCTGCTACGCACGCCGAATCGGCGCGACCTGTACCCGACCGACGGCATCCGCGTGCGCCTCAGCGACGGCTCACTGCTCGCACCGAGCGTCGCCGTCGACATCGCGGGCGGCACGTTCGAGCCGCCGGACCGGCTGCTGACGGCGACGCTCGCTCCGGGATCGGGTCGCCGGGTGGCGCTGTGGGCCGTCACGCTGTCCCGCGACGGCATCCCATCACGCCTCACCGGACCGCTCGCCGCCCTCACGAAGGTGGTGGCCACATGAGCTTCACGGCTCCGGTCGACCCGACGACGTGGACGTTCGCCGCGCCCGGCCCACTCGCTGTCCCGGCAGGGCTGCGATACGCCGGCCGCCGGCTGCCGGCGCTGCTCGCCACGCGCTCGACCGCGGGGCCGGTCCGCGCGCCCGCGACCGGGATCGTGCGCGCCGCCGGCCCCGGCGGCAGCACCGTCGTCGAGCTGCAGGTCAACCCGTTCCGCACCCGCGACGCCGTGCGACAGCTGCCGATGGGCGCGCCGACCTTCTACCTGGTGTTCGAGCCCGGCGCGACGCTGGTGACCTTCGCCGAGGGCGATCAGGTCGACGGCGGCGAGACGTTGGCGACCGCGACCGCTGTCAGCATCCTCTGCGCCGGCCAGGACCGACTCTCCCGCGACCCGGCGCTGTGGACCAAGCTGATCGCCGACGCCGGCGCACCGATGGAGTGGGCGCAGTTCGCCGCCGCGGTCGCCGCCCAGACGGCCGGCGCCGATCCGCCGGTGCTGCTGCTCGACCACACCGGCGCCCCCCTGGAGACCGGCCAGTTCGACATCACCGCCGGATCGACGACGGCGACGGCGTCGCTCGTGCCCGGCGACGGCGGCGACCTCCAACGCACCGTGGCCCGGATGCACCTCGCCGACCCGGCGAGCATGCCACTGACGAGCGTGTTCGCGGCCGGGCCGCAGGTCGGCCTGCGTCCGGTCGGCACCGACCCGCAGCTCGCCGCGGTCGAGACCGCGACCGACGCGGCGTCGGCGCTGGAGGTGACGGCCGAGCGCCGGCACATCACCTTCACCGACCTCCAGCGCTGGTTCGCGCCGCAGTTCGCGACCCCGGTCGGACTCGACCCGGCGCGGCTCGCCGACTACTCCCGCGGCAACGTGTTCACGCCGTTCGTCAACGGCACCCCGTACTACGACGACCTGTTCCGTCGCATCCGTGACGCGGCGCAGGCGGGCAGCGGCGGCCTGCACCTCGTCGGCGGGTGGAAGACGTACCACGACGACGAGCTCACCGAGCCCGACGATCCGGCACCCGACGTGCTCGGCGTGCCGACCACGCTGCTCGACGCCGTCACGCTCCTCAGCGAGCACGGCGCCGGTGCCCGGATCCTGTCCCCGCAGTTCTTCCAGCTCGATCCGGGATCGTCGGTGGAGACGACCGCGATCCTCACCCTGACCACGCTGTTCGGCGCCCTGGCGGTGCTGTCGGATGTCGACCCGGTGCGCAGCGACGGCACCGGCGTGGTGATCCTCGCCCTCCTCTTCCTCCTCTCCGGGGCCGCGATCGATTGGTTCGTCACCACCGACGGCCGGGTGCTGGAACCCAACAGGAAGATGCTCACCGCGTTCGCCGGGCTGGCGAACGTGGAGAGCGTCTTCGGGCCGCACCCGGCGACGACGGCTGACAACCCCAACGCCACGGCGCTGACCGGCTTCCCGTTCGACCAGATGATGCAACTCGTCGACCACTTCGGCTTCTACCACCAGAAGTTCGCCGTGGTGGGCGTCGGTACCCGCCGGTACGCGTACTGCGGGGGCATCGACATCAACCCCAACCGGCTCGACGACGCCCGCCACCTGAAGCCGGGGCCGTACCACGACGTGCACGCCAAGATCGAGGGTCCCGCCGCCCACGACGTCGAGCTGACCTTCCAGCAACGGTGGTCCCGCGACGGAGGCGGCACCGGCCTCGCGTTCGAGCCCGTCGAGGACGACAGCACGGTCGGCAGCGACGTCGTTCAGGTCGCCCGCACCTACTTCCGGGCGGCGGACCCGTCCCGGCGCCTGGACTTCGCACCCGACGGTGACCGCACGATCCTCGACACGATGGTGCGGGCGATCGGCAGCGCCCGCGAGTTCATCTACATCGAGGACCAGTACTTCACGCCGCCGGCGGAGTACTGCGACGCGCTCGCCGACAAGGTCGCCAGCGGCGACATCGGCGCGCTCGTCATCGCGTTGCCGTCGTCGCCCGACCAGCCGTTCGGCGAGGTGCCGCGCACCGCCTTCGTCGACCGACTCCACGCCGCCGACCCCACCGGTGAGGTCGTGCGGATCGGCTACCCGCGCCGCCACTACACGCTCGCCGACAACGACCTGCGCGCATCGTCGGGCCGGCTCGTGCTGATGGAGGCGCTCGATCCGGCACCGGGGGTGAACCCGACGATCGTGCTCGGGCCCAAGTCCCGGCTCCCGCTGCCACCGTTCTGGGTCGCGGTCGAGGGTGAGCTGATGTACGTCTACAACGAGTCGGCGACACCGAGCCCCGACCCGACCCGGATGCTGGCGTACGACGTCCTGCGCGGCGGCGACACGCGCCTGCTCCGCGGCGGTCCCGTCACACCGGCGTCGGGCCCGCGCACGCGCCGCCACGAGGTCGGAGCAGCGGCCACCGTGGTGAGCCTCAGCGGCATCTACGTGCACACCAAGATGATGATCGTCGACGACGTGTTCGTCGGGATCGGGTCGGCCAACCTCAACCGCCGCGGGCTGCTCCACGACGGTGAGATCACCGCGTTCAGCGTGCCGCAGGCCTTGCGGGCCTCACCCGACAACCCCGTCGCCGCGCTGCGCCGCGAGCTGTGGGCGGAGATGCTCGACCTCCCGATCGGCACCGCCGACGCGCTGCTGCAGGACCCGATCGCGGCCGCCCGCCTCTTCGACCGCTCACCGCTGCTCGGCAACCGGTTCACCGAGTTCGGGGCGCTGCCCGTCAAGCTGATGTGGGACGCCACGGGCGGCGACGCAATCGTGATGAACGTGCTGCGGGCGCTGCTGGTCGACCCGTTCGTGATCATGGACCACGCCAAGGTGTTCGACGCGATCATCGACCCGACGAGCGCGGTGGAGCACCCCTGATGCCGACCCGCCCGAGCCTCCTCGGCCTGCTCGGCCTCCAGCCGCTGGCGTGGCCGTCGCACGCCGTGCGTGAGCACACCGGGCACGTCGAGTCCGAGCTGCCCGACCCGACGCCGTGGCTGTCCGCGCTCGATGACAGCGTGGTCGTGCGCGGCATCCGCACCGGGGCATCGGCGGACCGCGCCGCGGCCGAGCTCGACCTCGGGGTCGAGCCCGGCGCCGGGTTCCTCACCTACCCGGGCGGGTGGCCGTTCGTCATCGCGTCCATGCCCGACGTCGAGCTCCGTGTGCAGCCCTACACCCAGGCCGCCCGGACATGCCGCATGTTCGTGTCCGCCGGCGACACCGGGCCAGAGGTGTTGATCGAGGGGCTGCCGGTCGAGATCCGCCTGCCGACCGGACTCGTGACCCCGCACCCGGACGAGCCCGGCGACCCGCTCGGCGGGGCGACGATCGTCGTCGGCGAGTTCGAGCCCGGTCGTCTCGACGACCTGAAGGTGATCTACCGGCAGACGGAGCCGACGTCGATCTTCGTCCACCTGCGCGTGTTCGTGAACGACGAGCTGGACGTCGATCTCCAACCTGCGGTCCCGATCTCGTTCGGCCGCTGCGGACTCTCCGAGATCCCCTGCCGGGCGGTGCACGACTTCCGGTTGATCCCCTCACCGCGCCTCGCCCGCGACCGGATCGAGTGGTTGCGCCACAGCATCGAGCCATGGCTCCCGGGCCACACCAGCAGCTACGACGGCCTCTTCGCCGTGCGCACGGTCGACGTGGACGCCAGCGCCGACGGCATGCGCGACGTCACCGAATTCCTCAACGACCACAGCCCTGACCCGCATCCGGCTGCCGAGTTCGTGCTCGGCGACCTCGTCGTACCGTTCCACGGTCCGTTCTGGCTGCCCGTGCCGCGCCACGCGACCGTCGGCATCCGGCGCAACGTGATCGACCCGACCGACAAGGAGCAGGTCTACGCCTTCGATCGGGCGCCGGTGCACGTGCACCTGTTCGCGGACCCGAAGTTGGCGTTCAACGTCGAGTCGTTCTTCTACCGTTCGATGCCCGCCGAGGACCTCGCCGAGGACCTGGGGCTCACGTTCGAGGCGGCGATCGTGTGGGGCGAGGACGCCAGCCCGAACAACGCCCTCGGGTTGAGCCTCGAACCCGAGTACACCTTCCTGGCGACGTACCGGCGCGACTTCGGCCCCGATGGCATCCCGGCCGCGGGAGAGGTGGAGCCGAAGAAGAAGCTCAACGAGTTGCTCCACGTCGAGCTCGCGGGCGCCCTGATCGTCGACATCATGGGGTTCCAGGTCGGCTTGTCCATCGCCCGCCGGTTCGGCAAGGAGAAGAAGTCGATCCTCGACTCGGGGGTGGCGACGTTCGACGCCTTCGTGTCGCTGCCGCCGACGGGCAAGGACACCAGCTGGTTCCACCTCCGCGGGCTGAACGGGGAGAAGATCGCGTTCGCCATCGAGGGCGTCGGCTGGCGGCTCGGCACACCGCACTTCGAGGGGATCTCGTTGCCCGACGGCGTCGCCGCCCACTTCGGGCCCGTGCGGTTCACGATCTCCGAGCTCGGCCTGGTCGCCGAGCAGGGCGCGAGCTACGTCGTGTTCTCGGGCGGGCTGCAGACCCCCCTGCCCTGGGGCACGAAGGGCGGGCTCTCGGTCCGCCGGCTTCGGACCTGGATGTCCGGCGACCCGACCCAGCCACGCCGCAAGCTCGACGGGCTGTTCCTCCGCCTGCAGGGCCCGAGCTTCCTCGCCGAGGCCGGCGGCTACTACACGTCGTTGGTGGAGCAGGACGGTACGTCGGTCACCGAGTACGGGTTCACCGGGACCGTCGACTTCACGGTCGGTCCGCGCCACCACCGCCTCGGCGTCGACATCGTGAAAGGCGAACGGTCGTCGACCACCGAGCACTTCGGCTACTTCATGTTCTCGGCGTTCTACGCCGGGCAGATCGGACCGATCGGTGGGTTCGAGCTGCGCAGCGCCCGCTTCCTCTACGCCGACGACATGGTGCCCAAGTTGGTGCCGCCGGCGCCGGCCGAGTCGCGCGAGCTGCGCTACTTCCGTTGGTACCGCGAGAGCGATCCGCTGACCGTGCCAGGCGACCGGCGGCTGGCGGCGTGGAAGCCGAGCGAGGACTCATGGGCGATCGGCGTCGGGGCGAGCGCGTCCTTCGTCGGCTTCGGCAAGCTCGTCGAGCTCGACGCGTTCGTGCTCGTCGTCCGTGGGCCGGAGGAACGGGGCACGCTGATCGTGGCCCGGCTGTTCCTGATGAGCAACATCGAGCCGCTCGGCTACCTCGCC
>CAZMGD010000002.1:0-82607 GCA_964565705.1 uncultured Ilumatobacteraceae bacterium
GCGAGATCCCGAGGCTCTCGAGCGCCTTGGCGGCCACGCCTTCGCCCTCGTGGATCAGTCCGAGGAGGATGTGCTCGGTCCCGATGTAGGAGTGGTTGAGCAGGCGCGCTTCCTCTTGCGCCAGTACCACGACCCTGCGGGCCCGATCGGTGAAGCGTTCGAACATACCCGCCCTTTCCGTTGACGGTGGGTAGATCGAGTGTACCGGTGGGCCGTTGTGAAGATGCGGGAGTGGGACGGCCCCTCCACCGTCCCGGTTCGTTCATCGGCGCCGCACCGACCCGACCTGAGCAAGTTGATGAACTCTTGAGGGACTTGCGCCGAGCGCGTCCATGCACCGCCGGTCGGGGCGAGCGCCTAGCCTCTGGACATGGCCCGCAGCCCGCTGTTCGATCTCCCCCACGGGCAGACCGATCGTCAACGTGTCGAGGACGCGTTGCGGGCCTCGGTCCAGACCGAGGATCGATACCTCACGGAGATCGCCTCGCACCTGATCGTCGCCGGCGGCAAGCGGCTGCGGCCGATGATCACCGTCGTCGCCGCCCAGGTGGCCGCCGGTGCCCGGACCGACGATGCCGTGCAGGGCGGCGTGTCCTGCGAGCTGGTGCACCTCGGCTCGCTGTACCACGACGACGTGATGGACGAGGCCGACACCCGCCGCGGTGTGGACACGGTGAACGCCCGCTGGGGCAACCTGCAGGCGATCCTCGCCGGCGACTTCCTCCTCGCCAAGGCCAGCGAGATCGCGGCCGGGCTCGGCACGGAGGTCGCCGCACTGCTGGCGCGCACGATCGGGCGTCTCTGCGAGGGGCAGATCACCGAGCTGCGCCACACCTACGACGCGACCCGGTCCGAGGACAGCTACCTCGCGTCGATCGAGGGCAAGACCGCCGCGCTGTTCGCGACGGCGGCGCGCATCGGAGGGCTCGTCGCCGGGTTCGACCGGCCGTTGATCGACACGCTGACCTCGTTCGGGCGCTCGTACGGGATGGTGTTCCAGATCGTCGACGACCTGCTCGACCTGACCGCCACCGAGGCGTCGCTCGGCAAGCCCGCCGGCCACGACATGGTGGAGGGCGTGTACACCCTGCCCGTGCTGCGCACCCTCGCCGCGGGCGGCGCACCGGCCGACGAGCTCGCCGACCTGTTGGGCAAGCCGCTCGGCGGCGTCGAGCGGGAGAAGGCCCTGGCGATCGTGCGCTCCAACGACGGCATCGAGTCCGCCCGCCAGGTGGCCGCGAGCTACGTGCGGTCGGCCGAGGGGATCTGCGCGGACCTCCCGGACACCCCGGCCACCGCGGCGCTCGCCGCCGCGCCCGCAGCGCTGCTCGCCACGGTCTGACCGGACGCGACCGACGCGTCGTAGGCCAGTGAGGCGCGGCGCAGGAAGTCCGTCAGCACACGGTTGAACGTGAACGCGTGCTCGACCATCAGCCCGTGGGCGGCCCCGCTGACGACGACCAGCTCGGCGGTGGGGATCAGGTCGGCGAGCTCCTCGCTGTCGCCGCGCGGCGTCAGCACGTCCTGGTTGCCGACGACGACGAGCGTCGGGACACGGATCGAGGCCAGCCGGCCGGCGTTCGCGTCCTCGGCGGCGAGGATCGCTCGAACCTGGCCGACGAACCCGTGGGCCGGACCGCCGGCCGCGATCGGGCCGAGCCAGCCGAGCGCCGGCCACAGGCGGCGGAACGAGCGCGGGCCGATCAGCCAGCGCGCCGCCTCGTCAGCGACGGCGCCCATCCCGCGGGCGGCGGCGATCTCGCCCCAGCCGGCCAGCAGCTCGCGCCGCCAGGGGATCACCCGGCAGGCTGTGCACGCCAGCGTGAGCGACCGGAGCCGGTACGGGTGGTCGATCGCGAGGATCTGACTGATCGCTCCGCCCATCGAGGCACCGACCACATGGGCGGTCTCGAACCCGGCGGCATCGAGCACGGCGACGGCGTCGCGCGCCATCTGGTCGAGGCGATAGGCGCCGAAGGGCTTGTCGCTGCGGCCGACGCCACGGTTGTCGAACGCGACGACGCGATAGCGGGGCGCGAGCGCCAGACGCTGCAGATCCCAGCCGTGCTTGTCGGCGCCCAGACCTTGGATCATCAGCACCGGCTGGCCACCCGGGCGGCCGAAGACCTCGTAGTGGAGACGGACACCGTCGCTCGCGGTCGCGTAGGGCATCAGCCGTCGCCCACGCTGATCTCGTCGAGGCGCTGCTGGAGCCGACGCCGCACGCGGTCGGCCTGCTCGATGTGGGCGAGCGGCCCGCGACGATCGAGGCGCGGCCGCACCGCGGGACAGATCTCGATGCGGGCGGATCGGTCGATGGGGGAGCTGAGCACCGCCACGGGGTGCACGGGCACGCCAGCGGCGCGGGCCGCGGCGACGAACGCCACCGGGACGTTGCCGGCGTTCCAGTGCCGGGCGATGAGCGGTACGAACTGGAGCAGGTCGTGGAGGCCGGGCACGGTCGTCGGTGACGCCCCGACGACCACGAGGGCGCCACCGCGCAGCGCAGCCTCGACCTCGTCGGGGAGGGCGAGCACGGCCCCGATCTTGCGCAGCAGCACGCTGGTCGGTGCAACGTCGCCGTGCCCGGCGAAGCGGACGGTGCGCCGCAGCTCGGCGCCGAGCGCGAGCGAGGTCATCGGCGGGACCAGCGCGCCGCGACGTGGGTTGGTCACGAGCAGTGCCCCGGTGCGGATCGGCAACCGCTCGGCCCCACCGACGCGCACGCTCCAGCGCATCGCGCCAAGCGCCCGTCCAACGCGCATCCCGAAACGGGACGCGCCCCATTCGTCGACGTCCGCCTCCGGCGCCGCGGCGGCGGGAGCGAGCGGGGTCGAGGCGGACCCCTCGACGACCCTGAGGCCGTTCACGCGACCTCCCAGTCCACTCGTGGCGGTTGACGCTGGACGCTCGGCCATGCGTACAGGCGGTCGACGATCTCGAGCGCCGAGACCTCCGGGGCCCAGCCAAGCTCCTCCCGGCAGGCTGCACGGTCGGCCAGGCGGCCGCGCTGCAGCAGCTCGACGACGTGGTCGGGGATCGGTGTGCCGGTGAGGAACGCGACGTGGCGGGCGATCGACCACTCCGGACCGATCAACGGCAGCGGGACGCGTCGTCCGCGCCGGATCGCGCCGAATGCGGTGGTGGCGCCTGGCCCGACGACGTTCAGTGGGCCGTCGAACCCGGCGGCAGCGGCGAGCACGAACGCGGTCGCCGCGTCCGACTCGAGGACCATCGTGAACGCCGGGTCGGCCACCACGCTGAACGGGACCGCCGGGAGGCGCAGCAGCCGACCCAATGGGCTCGGGACGTGACGCCCCACCACCGACGCCAGGCGCAGCAGGCCCACCGGCACACCAGCAGCGCCCGCTGCGGCCACGGCCGTGTGCTCGACGTGTGTCAGCGCTCGACCGTACGTGCTCGTCGGGTCGGTCGGCGCGGACTCGTGCGGCCGGGTCAGGCTGCCGCGCCGACGCCCGTAGACCTCGATCCCCGAGCGCACGACGAGACGCTCCAGCGAGCGGCACTCGGCGGCCGCGCCGAGCACGGCGTCGGCGGCGGCCGAGGTGAGCTCGCCGGCGGCACGCGTGCCGGCACGGGCGTCGGGTTCCCACACCGCGAGGTGGACGACGAGGTGCGGGTCGAACGCGAGCACCCGATCGACCACCTGGGCGCGGTCGCGCATGTCGACCCGGTGGAACGTCGCTCGCTGCAGCCGCCGGCGGGGAGGGTCCGAGTCGATGCCGACGACGTCACCGACGCCGTCGGTCGCCTCCAGCATCGAGGTGACGAGGGAACCGAGGTGCCCGCCCATCCCGCTGACCAGAACCCTGCGCCCCCGCACGAAGGCGACGCTAGCGGCGCCCGGCGCCCGGCGGGTGCGTGCCGGCGGTCAGCGCAGCTCGTGCACCCGCAGGATCAGCTCTCGCGCCGCCGGGTCCAGCTGATGGCCGGCGATCCGCTCGGACACCGTGATCGCCTGCGAGCCGTCATCCACCAGGCCCGACCAGCGGATGAACCCGCCCATGATGCCGAGCAGGCGGTCGCCGACCTCCTCGCCGTGCACCACGACCTTGACGTTGCTGGCGAGCAGCTCGCGCAGCTCCGGGTACAGCACTCGCAGGTAGCCGTCGACGTCGTCGGCGCTCGCCAGGGGGCGGTGCCGGTAGGTCAACCCCAGCTCGTCGTAGTTGTGCAGGTTGGAGGGGGCGGCGATGATCGAGATCAGGCAGCCGAACCCGTTCTCGCGGATCCAGATGATCTCCTCTTGGCGACGGACCCGGCGATGGTTGTCGCCGTAGCCCCCCGGTCGTTCGCAGATCGCGAGCTTGTCTTTCAGGATCCAGGTGAAGTTGCGCGGCGTGATGCCGAGCGCCCACTTCCCACGCAACTTGGCAGGCACGGCTGGCCATCCTACCGGGCGATCGGCCTGTCGATTCGGGCCCGTGCCGGTCATCGGGGAGGGCTTGCCCGATCTCGCCAACCTCGTTGCCCGAGGGTGCAGTCGTCACCTCAGGGTGCGACGGCGGCCGATCGAGGACTCTGTGTGCCATGCATTCCGGGGTGCCCGTTCCGGTCGGACCAGCGAGGGGACACCGCCTCGACGGAGCGCCTAGTCTGGCGGCGCTCGCCAACCCGGACCGGACGGGGCACGGGCGCTGGCGCCGCGAGCAGAGACCACGATGAAGCCGACGCGATTTTTCACTGCAGTAGCAACGACGCTTGCTGCGACGACCGCGCTCACGGCACCGGCCACCGCCGTGGCGCCGCCGGACTCATCGGCCGACGCGACGCTCGCATCGACGGAGACGACGACCACGACCACGGAGCCGGCGGCCACGTCGACGGAGGCGGCGACGTCGATCCCACCGGCCACGTCGGCGGCTCCCACCGAATCGACCGATCCGACATCGTCCACCGTCGCGCCGGTCGATCCGACGCCTGCGCCCTCGAGCTCGGACTCGCCGACGTCGGCCACGCTGCCGACGAGCACCGGCACCGAGGCACCGACCACGATCCCCGAGAGCCCGCCGCCGAGCGCGACGACGACCACGACGCCGGCGACACCCGACGGAGCCGTCGTCGATCCGGGGGCGACGGTACCGGTCGAGCGCGACACCGTGCCGCCCGAGACGGTGCCGGAGGAGACGACGACCACGACGACGATCCCGGTGTCGGTGCCGCCGGTCAACCCGATCTGGCTGCAGACCGGTGCCCGCCGGGCGACCGCGAACGGCGAGCCCGGCGCGGTGACCCCGCAGGCCGGTCGGACGCCCGTGGGCAAGCGCCTGCCGGCGGTCGACGAGATCGACATCGTGCTGGCCACGATCCGCACGCTGGAGTCCGCCAACCAGTACGGCATCGGGCCGAACAAGGCATCGGCCTCGGGCGCCTACCAGTACATCCGTTCGACGTGGAACGGCTACGGCGGATACCCGGACGCGTACCTCGCCCCGGCCGAGATGCAAGACGCCCGGGCCCGCGCCGACGTCGAGTTCTTCCTCCAGCGCTACAACGGCAACGTCTCGATGATCCCGATCATGTGGTACTACCCGCGGGCAGCCACCGACACGTCGTGGATGGATCGGGTGCCGAACCCCGCCGGGGGCAACCGCTTGACGGTCCGCGAGTACCAGACCAAGTGGTTGAACCTGTACCAGGCGTACTACGACGCCTACGTCGAGACCTACACCCCGCCACCCGAGGTCGGGATGGCATCGGTGGTGTCGTCGGACGCGCGAGTGGTCGATCCGCTGGCGGGCTCGGAGCCGGGCACCGTCGCGGTGATGTTGAACGACGGCACGACCGATCAGGCCACGATGTCCTGGGCGGCTCGGGCCGCGATCCCCACGATGCAGCCCGCCCCCGCCGACGGCTCGTACCGCTCCATCGTGTTCCCGGTGCTCGGTCCGGTCACCTACGAGGACGGCTGGGGGGCATGCCGTGACGCCTGCACGCGGCAACACGTGGGCACCGACATCATCGGCGTGCAGATGCAGCCGCTGCTGGCCGCCGTCGATGGGACGATCACCCGGATCAGCCCCGTGGCGACGGGGATCTCGGGGGTGGCGATCTCGATCACCGGGCCCGACGGCTGGCGGTACAACTACTTCCACGTCAACAACGACACGCCCGGCACCGACGACGGGGCCGCGCTCCAGGCGTGGGAGATCGCCCCGGGCCTGCAGGTCGGATCGACGGTGCGCGCCGGGCAGATCATCGGGTACATGGGCAACTCGGGCAACGCCGAAGCGAGCGTCACCCACCTGCACTTCGAGATCCGTGACCCCGCCGGCGTGGCCCAACCCTCGTACGCGTCGCTGAAGGCGGCTGAGTCCGCACAGGCCTGCTCGGTGGCGATCGGTCCGTGGTCCACGCCGACGCTCGGCCCAGATGCCACCGACAACGCCGAGGCGCAGGCACTCGTCGAGGCCTTCCCCGACGCCGCGCCGGTCGCGTCGGCCGAGGTCGCGCTCGGGCCCGACGGGCTGCCGGTCACGGCGCCGACCCCGGGATATCCGGGAGCGACGCTGACGGAGGCGCCAGAGTTCGTCGACCCGACCACCGGCACGGCGTCGCCGACCGCACCCGTCGCCCACTTCGACCCGATGGCGCCGCTGTCGCCGGCGACCACACCGGTCGGCGCCGACGGGGTGCAGCACCCGCAGCTCGCCAGCACGGTGGTCACGCCGCTGTTCGGCAGCGGGCAGTGGACGATCGACACCGACGGGCGGGTCACCGCGACCGGCGACGCCGCTCTGATCATCCCCGGGCGCGACCTGCCCTGCGCCGACGGGCCGGCCGCGCCGTTCGGCACCGACGCCGCCGGATGGATCCCCGAGCCGGATGACGCCGTCTTGCAGGGCACGACCCTCGACGGGGTCGATCTGACGGGCACGGTGTTGCAGGGCGTCCTGCCGGCGGCGACGACGCAGCTCGTCCCCGCGAGCGCCGGACAGCCCAACCCGCTCGACATGCTCGGCCTCTCCACGGCCGCGATGCCCACGGACCAGCCCGCCTACCCGTACGCGGCGCACGCGTTCCGCCTCCCCGCGACCGGCGAGACGGTCCTGCTCCTCTTCCCCGACTTCTCGACGACACCCGCCTGATCTGCCCGCGGCTCCGCCTCACGGGATGAGATGGAGGCGTTGGTGGGAGCGTTCGACGCGTCGGCCGCGGTCGATCTCGCAGGCCCGGCGGTCGCCGCGGGCGACGGCGAGGACGCGTTCCACCGTTGCAGCATCGGGCGGATAGGGGTCGGCGAGCCAGCGGCGGATGGCCCGGCGGGCCAAGGCGACCGGCGCGTCGGCCACGGCGCGGGCGTCGGCGGGATCGATCGTCGCGGCCAGCTCGTCGAGCAGGGAGGCGTCGTCGCGGAGGAGGGACGCTTGGCGGGTCAGCACCGGCACCAGATCGCGGTCGGCAGCGGCGGCGAGCGACGGCAGGATCTCGTGCCGGACCCGGTTGCGGAGGTGTCGGAGGTCGCGGTTCGAGGGGTCGACCACGGGGTCGACACCACACGCCGCGCAGAGCTCGACGGTGTCGGAACGCCGCAGCGCCAGGATCGGATGCTCGGGCCCGGCCCGCATGCCAGCGAGGCCGTCGAGGGCCGATCCGCGCAACAGGTTGAGGAGCACGGTCTCGGCCTGGTCGTCGGCCGTGTGCCCCGTCGCCACGCCCGACGGCAGCACCGCGTAGCGGGCCGCCCGTGCTCGGGCCTCCAGGTTCGGACCCGCCGCGACCTCGACGCGCCGGCCCTCGAACTCGGCGCCCACCTGGGCTGCGACCGCTGCGACCACGTCGGCCTCGGCGGCCGAACCCGGACGCAGGTCGTGGTCGACGTGGATCGCGGTCACCTGCGGACCGTGGGCGGCGGCCAGCAGCAGCAATGCCAGCGAGTCGGCGCCACCGGACACCGCGCACACGATCGGCCCCTCGCCGAACGTGCACGCCGGCAGGAGGCGGCGGATCAGCTCGTCGGCATCCGCGGGCAGGTCAGGCGACCGCATGGGCGACGCCCATCCGGTCGATCCACCGGCCTGGGTCGCGGATCTCGGCCGCGGTCGGCAGGTGCCCGGGATCGACCCAGCAGCGGTCGATCACCCGCGGACCGCCCGCGGTCTCGACGGCGGTGACGAACGCCTCCCCGGCGCGGTACTGGTTGAGCTTGGCCTCGAACCCGAGCATCCGCTGGACGACGCGAGCGATCGGGTTCACCTGCCGGCGACGTTCGCGCAGCACCCGTGAGAACCGCTCGGCATCAGGGAGGACGTCGGCGCCGGCGCGGTCCATGACGACATCGCCGTGACCCTCGAGGAGCGACATCAGTCCGCTGACGCGCTCGAGCGCGGCGCGCTGCTCGGGTTCCATGAACAGCGCTGCCGCCCCGCCGTCGCGCACCCGCTGACGGGCGGCTTCGCGGTCGGCCATCGCGTCGCGGAGCGTGGCGAGCATCCGCGACGGGTCGTTGTCCATCGCCTCCAGTACCTCGCCGACGAGTTGGAGGTAGTGCTCGCGCATCCACGGCACCCCCCGGAACTGGGCCCGATGGGTCAGTTCATGCAGCACCACCCACGTGCGGAACTGCTCGGGATCGAAGCCGAAGCGGCGTTCGATCCCGGCGAGGTTGGGCCCGACGATGTACACGACGTCGGCATCGTCGTGGTCGGCGGCCACGAGCATGTCGTACTGACCGAGCACCCGTCCCGACAACCAGCCGGTGAGCAGGCCGAGCTCCACTGCGCCCATCCGCCCCATCGTGCGCTGGGCGATCCCGGGGGACCGCTGGGCGATCCGCTCGATGGTCGGCCCGAGCAGGACCCGGAAGCTGGCGATGCTGGCCGACACCCATTCGGTCCGGTCGACGACGCGCACGACCGGCTCGCCTGGCGGGTGGAGGCCGGTCTCGTCTGACACACGGCGCGCCGCGTCGGCCACGAACGGTTCGAGCGCTGCATCGGTGACGGGCGGTGCGTCACCCGACGGCAGGCGGGCGGCGACGCGAGTGGCGATTCGCTCGGCGAGCGACCAGTCGATGCCGCCGGCGGTCACTCCGGACGCTGCTGGTGGCGGCCCGGGTACCTGGTGGCGCTGACCTTGAACAGGTACTGCACGGCGAGCCCGACCACCGACGCGATGGCGATGACGAGCAGGATGACACCGATCCAGTAGTGCCATACGTACGCAGCGAGCATGGTGCCATCGTAGCGACCGGCGAGCCGCCGCCCCAGCCGTGCCGTTCAGTGGTCGGCGTCGGCCGCGTCGTCGATGTCGCCGAAGCAGGACTCGATCTTGGCCAGCAGGCCTGCAGGCATCTCGTCGCTGCGGCACTTGGCGGCGATGACCTGGCGCAGCTCGGCGTGGAAGTCGAACGTCTGGAGGCAGTGCAAGCACCCACCGAGGTGTTCCTGGATGGCCTGGTGCGCCTGGGGGCTGAGCTCGGTGTCGAGGAAGGCCTCGATCTCTCGGAGTGTTGCGTCGCAGTCAGCCATGTCTCAGTCCGTGGTCCCGACCGTCGCGGGCTCGTCATCGGCGAGCAGTCCTCGATCGCGGGCAAAGTCAACCAACGCCCGCTGCATCGCTTTTCTTCCCCGATGCAGCCGACTCATCACGGTGCCGATCGGGATGTCGAGCATCTCTGCGATCTCCTTGTAGGAGAAATCCTCGACATCGGCGAGGAGGACGGGCAGGCGGAAGTTCTCCGGGAGGTCTTCCAGGGCCTGTTTGACCTCGTCGTCGGTGAACAGGTCGAACAGCTGATCCTCGGCGCTGCGGCTGGCCAGCGCGGCCTCGATCGAGCCGATGCGGCGGTAGAGGTAGAAGTCCTCGATGTCGTTGAGATCGGTCTCCTGCGGCCGGCGCTGGCGGGCCCGGTACATGTTGATGTAGGTGTTGGTCAGGATGCGGTACAGCCAGGCCCGCAGGTTCGAGCCCTCCTCGAACGTGGTGAAGCTGCGGTAGGCCTTGAGGAAGGTCTCCTGCACCAGATCCTCGGCGTCGGCCGGGTTGCGGGTCATGCGCAGCGCCGCCGAGTAGAGCTGCGGCGCGTACTGCATCGCCTGCGCCTGGAATCCCGCCCGATCGGCCATGACCGCTGACCTTACCCACCGAACCTGCGGTCGGATCGGGCCCGGAACGGGCCCGATCCGACCGCAAGAACCGAATGGGGCGGGGTCAGCGGGTGCTCGGGGTGCCCACCACGCGGTCGAGGGCGAGCACGAGACGTTCGAGGTAGCGAGCCAGCTCGCCGCGCTCGGGCTCGTCGAACTCGCCGAGGATGTCGTGCAGGACCTGCTTCCAGCGGCCGAAGGCCTCGTCGTGGCGGCGACGGCCGGCGTCGGTGGCGCGCACGAGCACGACCCGCTTGTCGTCGGGGTCGGGCAGGCGCTCGGCGAGCTGGATGCGGGTGAGCCGCTCGACGGCACGCGTGGCGGTCGACGGATCGACCCGGAGCGCGTCGGCGAGATCGCCCATCCGCCACGACTCCGCCGAGAGGAGGATGTCGAGCGTGTCCATCTGGCCCGGTTCGAGCGCCTCGTCCCCGGTGCCGAGGAACTGCTCGCGCAGCACGGTCATCGAGGCGCCGCGGCGCAGCTCGCGCCACGCCAGGCCGATGCGCCTGTCCACCTCGTCGGCGTCGCTCACGGGGGGGAGGGTAGACGGGCGAGCGGTTCGGCTCGGTCGAGCACCGGGCCGACCATGACCCGGAACAGTTCGTCGCTCGCGTAGAGGCGTTCGCCGGCGAGCTTGCCGTCCTCGCCGAACACGAGGATGCCGATGATGTGGTGGGCGATGGGCCCACCCGCCCCGTCCACGACCAGCTCGTACTCCTGACCGACCCCCTCGTCGGTGACCCACTCCGACAGGAGTGAGAAACCGGCGATCATCGGCTGGAACGTCGAGAAGAAATGCTCGTAGTAGGCCCGCGCGCTGTCGCTGCCGCGGATCGCGACGCCCATCGGCTGCAGCTCGTACACCGGGTCGTCGACCAGCGTCGCCATCGTCGTCGCCAGGTCGCCGACCTCCTCGGCGCCGGCGTGGGCGTGGGCGACGGCGATCCCGATGCTGCGCGCGGTGCGACGCAGTTCGCCCAGCGACCCGGCGACCACAGCGCCACCCTTGAGCACGGCGAGCGGCTCGTGGTCGGCGAGCGCGCCGATGTCCGCGCTCGGGTCGCCGTCGACGACCAGCAGGTCGGCGAGCTTGCCGGCCGCTACGGTGCCGAGGTCCGCCTCGCGCCCGACGAGCGCCGCACCGTTGCGCGTGCCCCAGCCGATGACGTCGAGCGGGGTGACGCCGGCGTGGTCGACGTAGAGGCGCAGCTCGGCGCCGTACATCCCGTGGCCGAAGCCGATCGCGCCGTAGTCGTCGCCGAGCAGGAAGCGCACGCCGGCGGCCTGGGCCTTCGGGATCATGTCGTACATGTGGTCGAGGTCGGCGCGGATCGCGTCGGCGGCGAAGCCGAGCCCGGAGCCGAACGCCTCGAGGAAGTGCTTCGGGAAGTGAAGCGACGGCACCACGAACGTGCCGCGGTCGACCAGCGCGGCGATCACCTCGTCGTCCATCTCGTCGCAGTGGTCGACGATGTCGATGCCCAGCTCGATCGCCATCATGATCGCCCGCTTGCTGACCAGGTGGCCGCGGATCAGCCGGCCGCGCTGGTGGGCGGCGTCGATGGCCGCGGCCAGCTCGGCCTCGGACATCTCCATCTGATCCTTCGGCGCAGTCGTGCCGTGCCCGCCCGTGACGAACAGCTTGATCACGTCGGCGCCGCGCTTGATCTCCTCGCGCACGCCGAGGCGGAAGGAGTCTGCGCCGTCGCACAACCGCACCGCACCCGACGCGTGCATGCCCCAGTGCCACGGCACGCCGTCGTTGCTGTGCCCGGTCGTCGACAGCTCACGCGACGACGCCCACACCCGCGGCCCCGGGATCAGGCCGTCGTCGATCGCCCGCTTCACACCGGGCTCGACCTCGTGCGAGCCACCCGCGCCGACCACGCCCGTGTAGCCGTGGCGCATCGCGGTCTGGAAGTTCCGGGCGGCGATCATCGCCAGGTACGAGGGTGGGTACTCGTCGCCGTACGGCGTGTTCGGCTGCGACCCGAGCTCGTGGTACGTCGCGTGGAAGTGGCAGGTGAACATGCCCGGCATCAGCGTGCGTCCGGCGAGGTCGTAGACCTCGTCCACCGGTGCCGACGCGGTGCCGTTGGTGATCTCGGCGATGCGGTCGCCGTCGATCACCACCGTCGCTGCGTCGACGGGCGGCTGCTCGCCATCGATCAACCGTACGTTCGTCAGCGCGAGTCGTGTCATCGTGCCCCCTCGAGTGCGCCGCTCGCCGCGGCATTCCCCGCACGCAGCATGCACCCGCGGCGGGTGTCGGGGCACATCGCGGCCGATCCGTACACTCGGCGCTCGATGGACCTGCCCCGCGAGCGTCGACAACGCGAGGGCGATCGCTCGATGCACACTCGGCCGCCGCACGTCGCGCAGATCGTCGCCGGTGTACTGCGCGACGAGATCCTCCGCGGTCAGCTGACGGTCCTGCCCCGGCTCGACGACCTCGTCGAGCGCTTCGACGTCGGCCTCCCGGCGGCGCGCGAAGCGCTCCGGATCCTGCAGGCCGAAGGCTTGATCACCCCCCGCCGCGGCAACGTCGGTGGCGCCGACGTGCACCTGCCCACGTCGGACGGCGTGGCCTACATGCTGAGCATGGTGCTGCAGTCCCGCTCGGCGGGTGTCAGCGACGTCGGCGCCGCGCTGCTGCAACTGGAGCCGCTCTGCGCCGCGCTGTGCGCGGCTCGCCCCGACCGCCACGAGGCGGTCGTGCCCCAGCTGAAGCTCCTGGTGGACGAGCAGGCCGCGGCGATCGGCGACGCGCCGCGCACCCGGGACGCGATCGACCGCTTCCACGAGGTGATCGTCGCCGGCTGCGGCAACGAGTCGCTGTTGCTGACCATCGGCGCGCTCGAACGGATCTGGGCGACGCATGCAGACGCCGTGTACGAGACCGCCGATCGGAACGCGCCCGTCGACCTCGGCCCCTGGAAGGCATCGCTGCGCGACCACGAGAAGATCGTCCGCATGATCGAGCGCGGCGACGCGTCCGTCGCAACGTTCGCACTGAGGCATCTGCAGGCCACCCAGGCCTACATGACGAGCCTCGACGGCGATCGACCGGTGACCGCGTCGAGGACCGCACCACCCGGCTGAGTCAGCCGATCCAGCCCATCATATGTATGATGGCGTGGATGGTTGCCGTAGCTGGCTGGGCTCTCGAGGGCGAGCACACTGAGCAGATCCTCCTGGAGCTGGGACACAGCTGGGAGGAGATCATCGACCTGAAGGAGCGCGGTGCCGTCCTCTGATCCGACCCTCTGGCAGCTGGCGATCGATGCCGCGGCCACCCATCCCGACCGAGTGGTGCTCAGCGACGAGCACGGCCGGTCGCTGACCACCGCGCAACTGTGCGAGGTCGCCGAGGAGGTGGCTGCCGGCCTGGGCATCGGGCCCGACGACGTCGTCTCGTGGCAGTTGCCGACGACGCTCGAATCGGCTGTGCTGCTGCTCGCGATCGCCCGGGCCGGCGCGGTGCAGAACCCGATCATCTCGATCCTTCGCGAGCGCGAGGTCGGCCAGATCACCGCCCAGATCGGAACGACCGTGCTGATCGTGCCCGAACGGTGGCGCGGCACCGAGCACGGCGCGATGGCCCGCGCGATCGGCGCCGACAACGGCTGCCGGGTCGTGGTCGTCGACCTGGAGCAGATCGGGTCGGCGCTGCGCCTGCCACTCGGCGACCCGTCCACGTTGCCGGATCCCCCCTCGTCGGCGCACGACTACCGCTGGGTGTACTTCACGTCCGGCACGACTGCGGCCCCCAAGGGTGTGCGCCACTCGGACTCGACCCTGATCGCGTCCTCGTTCGGGATGACGGAGTGCCTGATCGGTGACGGCGACGTGTACCCGATCGCTTGGCCGCTCGCTCACATCGGTGGCATCACGATGCTGGCCTCGGTGTTGCGCGGAGGCGGTCAGCTGTCGATGTTCGAGACCTTTGACCCGGGCACGTTCGGCGAGCGGGTCGCGACCGTCGGCCCGACGATCCTCGGCACCGGTGTTCCGTTCTTCCGCGCCTACATGGACGCGCAGCGCCGGCACGGCGACGGGCCGCTGTACCCGCGCTTGCGGGCATTCACCGCCGGCGGGGCGCCGACCCCGCCAGAGGTGCTGCGCGAGCTGGCGGAGACGTTCGGCATCGATGCCGTGATCAACGCCTACGGCATGACCGAGTTCCCGATCGCGTCCTCGCTGCGGCTCAGCGACCCCGAACAGCGCCGGGCCGTCTCCGTCGGCCGGCCGACGCCTGGTGTCACGGCACGGACGGTCGACGGCGAGCTGCGGCTGAAGGGTCAGCAGTGCTTCCTCGGCTATGTCGATTCGTCGCTCGACGCAGCGGCGTTCGACGAGGACGGCTGGATGCGCACCGGCGACCTCGCCGAGATCGACGACGGGTTCATCACGATCACCGGGCGCCTCAAGGACGTGATCATCCGCAATGGTGAGAACATCTCTGCGGGCGAGGTGGAGGACGTGCTGCTGCGCCATCCGGCGGTGCTGGACGTCACCGTCGTCGGCCTGCCCGACGCCCGCACCGGTGAGCGCGTGGTTGCTGTCGTCGTGCCCCAGGACGGCGTCGAGATCGACTTGGTGTCGATCGCCGAGCACTGCAAGGCCACGGGCATCGCCCGCCAGAAGGTGCCCGAGCAGCTCGAGATCGTCGACGCGATCCCGCGCAACCCGATGGGCAAGGTGTTGAAGGACGACGTGCGGGCCACGGTGCTGGCCCGCGGGCGGGGCACGTGACCAACGCGCGCCAGCCACACCGACTCGGGGATGGCCGCGATGCCGGTCGACGCGATCGGGGCGACCGGTCACACGCCGATGGGCGGGTACGAGCAGAGCGGCTTCGGACGTGATCGCGAGGTGCCCGGTCTGCGAGCGTTCCAGGAGTTGAAGCACGCCGTGGTCGGCAGCCGCTGACCACCACTCACACGAGGGGCACAGATGAAGGATCTCCACGGCAAGGTCGCGGTCGTCACGGGCGGCGCGGGCGGCATCGGTCGAGCGCTCGTCGAGCGGTTCTCGAACGAGGGGATGAGGGTCGTGCTCGCCGACATCCTCCCCGACGTCGTCGATCGCACGACGGGCGAGCTGCGCGACCAGGGGATGGACGTGACCGGCGTCGTCACCGACGTGTCGTCGCTCGAGTCGGTCGAGGCGCTGCGCGACGCGACACTCGAGGCGTACGGCGCGGTGCACGTCGTGTGCAACAACGCCGGCATCGGCTCGGGCTCACAGGGCGAGATGTGGACGCACCACGTGCAGGACTGGCGCTGGTCGGTCGACGTCAACGTGTTCGGCGTGATCAACGGCATCAACGCGTTCGTGCCGACGATGATCGAGCAGGGCGACGAGGGCCACATCGTCAACACGACGTCGGGCAACGGCGGCTTCACGCCGATCGTCGGCAGCGCGATCTACGCGACGACCAAGGCGGCGGTGACGACGATCACCGAGTGCCTCTGGGGCCAGCTGCGCGAGGCTGGATCCAAGGTCAGCGCGTCGTTGTTGTACCCGTCCAGCCGCACGCCGGGATTCTTGAACACCGGCCTGTGGCGGGCCGGGGCGAACCGTCCCGAGCGCTACGACCGTCCGGGCGCGCCGCCGAAGGAGGGCCGCGACGGCCTGTCGGCGGTGAAGGAGAAGATGGAGGCGGCCGGGCTGGAGGTCACCTTCGCTCCGCTGGAGGAGGTCGCCGACCTGTGCGTCGAGGGCATCCGCAACGACGTGTTCTGGATGACCTACCCGAGCGAGTCGCAAGCGGCGCTGATCCAGGCGCGGGCAACGTCGCAGATCGAGCGCTCGACGCCCGAGTACCTGATCCAGGGCAGCGTCGGCGCCGCGCTCGCGTCGCGGCGCACGAACGACGACCAGGAGAGTTGAGGATCCGCATGCCGTGGACCGCACGTCGCAGTCCTACGCCTGGCCGGAGGACGCCGGCCGATAGGGTCCGGGCAGCGCCCGGGGCGCTGGGCGAGGGGCGACGGTGTGCTCGTAGCAGCGCTGCGTGATCTGCAGTGGCGGTGGAAGCGATTCGTGATCGCGGTCGTCGGTGTCGCGCTCGTGTTCGCGATGGGTCTCGTGATGACCGGGCTCACCGCCTCGTTCTCGCTCGAGGTCGACCGCACGCTCGACGCGATCGGCGCCAGGACGTGGGCGGTGTCCGACGACGCGTCCGGCCCGTTCACCTCGTTCGTGCCGATGCCAGCAGCGTTGGGCGGCGAGGGTTCGTCGCCGGCGCTCGTGCTGCGCCAGACCGTGGTCGACGGCGACTCGATCGCCGACATCATCGTCGTCGGGATCGAACCCGGCGGCCTGGGGTCGCCGCGGGCCGATGACGGGACGGACCTTGCCGGGGCGGGACAGGCGGTGGTCGACGACTCGCTCGGTGCCGCCGAGCTCGGCGGAGAGCTGGAGTTCGGAGGCCGGACGTTCGAGGTGGTGGGGACGGTGTCGGGTCAGCGCCTCTACGCCGGCCTGCCCGTCGTCTACATCCCGCTCGCCGACGCGCAGGCGATGGCGGTCGGTGGCCAGCCGCTGGCCACCGCATTCCTCTACCCCGACGATCCTGCCGATCTGCCAAGCGGTCTCGAGGCGATGTCGAACGCCGCGGTCAAGGCCGATCTCCTGCGTCCGCTGGGTGACGCCCGATCGTCGATCGGGTTCGTCCGCCTGCTGCTGTGGATCGTCGCGGCGACGATCATCGGCTCGATGCTCTATCTGCAGGCGATGGAGCGCACGCGCGACTTCGCGGTGTTCAAGGCGACCGGTGTCTCGACGTTCCAGATCGGATCGGGCCTGGCGCTGCAGGCGGTCGTGCTCTCGCTGGCTGCCGCGGCGCTCGCCGCGCTGCTGGCCCTCGTGATCGCGCCGCTGTTCCCGCTCCCCGTCGAGGTGCCGACCAGCGCGTTCGCGCTGCTGCCGGTCGTGACCGTCGTGGTCGGACTCCTCGCCAGCGTCGTCGCCCTGCGCAAGACGGCGACGGTGCAACCGGCGCTCGCGTTCGGGGGGTGACGGTGCAGCACGCCGCGGGAGACCTCCGCATCGATGACCTCACCGTCGAGTTCACGAAGGGTGACTACACGGTGCGCCCGCTCGACCACCTGAACGTCACCGTCCGGGCCGGCACGCTCGCCCTGCTGCTCGGACCGTCGGGGTGCGGCAAGACGACACTGCTGTCGTGCCTCGCCGCGATCCTGCGGCCGACATCGGGCTCGATCACCTTCGGCGGTACAGAGATCACGTCCCTGTCGGGGCCGCAGCTCACCGAGCACCGCCGTCACGGTGTCGGGGTGATCTTCCAGGCGTTCAACCTCGTGCCCAGCCTCAACTGCGTCGAGAACGTCGCCGTCCCGATGCGGGCGGCCGGGCATCGCGCCCGCGCCGCACGGGAGCGCGCGATCAGCCTGCTGCACGACGTCGGGCTCGGTGACCGGCTCGGCCACCGGCCGGGCAACCTGAGCGGTGGTCAGCAACAGCGGGTGGCGATCGCCAGGGCCCTCGCTCTCGATCCGCCGCTGGTGCTGGCCGACGAGCCCACCGCCCACCTCGACTACGTACAGGTCGAGGGCGTGCTGCGCCTGATCCGCCGGCTCACCGACGGCGGGCGGGTCGTGATCGTCTCGACCCACGACGATCGGATGCTGCCCCTCGCCGATCAGATCATCGAGATGCGCCCGGGTTCGCTCCCGCCGTCGCAGGCCACCTCCGTCCCGGTGACGCTGGCGGCGGGCGCCACGCTGTTCCGTCAGGGCGATCCGAGCGACCTCGTGTACGTCGTCGAGTCGGGGAGCATCGAGATCGTCCGCGAGACCCCCGAGCGAGAGCTGCTCGTGATGACGCTCGGCCCGGGCGAGCACTTCGGCGAGATGGGCCCCCTGTTCGGCCTGCCCCGATCGGCGTCGGCCAGGGCACGCGAGGATTCGCTGCTCACCGGCCACACCGCTGCCGCGTTCCGCGAGCTGGTCGGCTCGCGGAACCTCCCGGCGCTGATCAGCGGGGAGCCGGCCCAGCGATCCAGCGGTGTCACCCGGTGATGAACAGCCCGTCGAGCCCGGCCGGCGCAGTTCAGGCGACCGCTGCTGCGAGGCCGTCGTCGGTGACCGTGTAGACGCCCGACGACAGGTCCAGCGCATCGACCGTCAGGCGCGCAGCGGTGTCGATGTGCACGCACGGGGGGTCTGGGGCGATCGGGTGATAGGTGCCACCGCCGTACCACTGGCCGTAGCGGAGCACGACGGCGCGGGCCGCGAGCGCCTGGCGTTCGAGATGCTGCACCGACGCCGGGCGTCGACCGTCGATGAGCCAGGCGATGCTCTGCACGATCAGCCGTGTGACGCCGGCCGCTCGCGCGGCCGCAAGGAGGTGATCGGTGCCGGCCTCGCGGATCCGGGCGTTGGCCTCGCGCCCGGCGGCGATCTCCTTCGGATCGTCGGGGAGGTCGGTCAGTTGGTGCACCACGGCGTCCGGCGCGAACCCAGCCACGACCTCGAGCATCGCGTCGGCGTCGTACGCGTCGCACACGACCGGTTCGGCACCGAGGCCTCGGAGCAGGTCGACCTTCGCCGGCGTGCGGGTCATCGCCGCGACGTCGTGCCCGGCGCCGACCAGCAACGGCACCAAGCGAACCCCCATCACCCCGCTGCCACCGGCCACGAAGATGCGCACGGCGTCGATCCTCGCACGTGATCGGCTCGGCGCGGGCAGCGGTCCCCGGCGTGGAGTTCGACGGCAATGCCACCTGCAGTCCGCGCCGCGGGCGCGTCGAAGCAACCGGGTCGGTGACGACGGTGGGTCGGAGTCAGACGACGACGCGGTAGCGGTCGGCGGTCACGCCGCCCAGCAGCGCCGATGCGAGGATGCCCAGCGGCAGGGCGCCCCAGTAGCTGACGTTCGCCCCGACGTTGCCGAGGAACAGCATCAGCAGCCAGGTCGCGGGGAAGGTGGCGACGAAGAACACCACGATGAACGAGATCAGTACCCGGATCATGTGCCCAGTCTGCTCGGTCGAGCGACGCCGATGCCGGATGGTCGCAGCGCCACGTGCGCAGGCGTAGGTTGGGGGAGTACACACTCCTGCGCGCCGTCGATCGGCGCGGACGAACGGAGGGACGATGACGAACGAGTTGGATCATCGCAAGGTCGCATTCCTCGTGGCGAACGAGGGGGTGGAGCAGGTGGAGCTCACCGAGCCCTGGGCCGCGGTCCAGCAGGCCGGCGGGAAGCCGGAGCTGATCGCACCGAAGTCCGGCACGGTTCAGGCCTTCCACCACCTGGACGTCGCGGACACATTCCAGGTCGACCACACGACCGCCGACTTCGATGCCGATGACTACGTCGGGATCGTGCTGCCCGGCGGCGTCGCCAACCCCGACCAGCTGCGCCTCGACCGTGCCGCCGTCGACCTGCTCCGCACCTGGGTCGAGGCCGGGCGGCCCGTGGCGGCGATCTGCCACGCCCCCTGGACGCTGGTCGAGGCGGGCGTGGTGCGCGGTCGCACCCTCACGAGTTGGCCGAGCCTGCAGACCGACATCCGCAATGCCGGTGGAACCTGGATCGACGCCGAGGTCCACGTCGACGAGAACATCGTCACCAGTCGCAAGCCCGGCGACCTCCCGGCGTTCTGCAGCGCCATGCTGAAGCTGTTCGGCGCGATGGACAGCACCCGACCGGCCGAGGAGGCCCTGCCGGGCTGACCCGCTACTCGACGACCTCGCAAGCCCCTCCGAACCGGGCGACGAGCAGCACTTTTCCATGGTTGCCACATCAACGATTAGCGTCGTACGCCGATGTTCCGCGCCCCGACGAGAGGGGCCGAACGGGCGGAGCATCCAGAAGGGAATCCCATGTCACTCACCAACCGTCGGTGGTTCGCAGCCCCCACGCTGCTGGCGGTGCTCACGATCGCAGCCTGCGGCGGTACCGACCGCCAGGCATCGACCGAGACCACGACCCCTGCAGCAGCGACCACCGCACCGTCGGACACGACAGCCGCGGCAAGCAGCACCGACTCCACCGTCACCGAAGGTGCCGAGACCACCGAGACCACGGTCGCTCCGGCGGGTGCCGAGACCACAGCCCCCGCCGCCGCCGGCGAGACGTTCGGCGACCTGGCCTGGCCGTGTGGGCCCGGCGACGGGGGGAACATCGACGACGGCAGCGTGCCGGGCGTGACCGCCGACTCGATCTCGATCGCCACCGGTGACGACGCCGGCTACGCGACGAGCCCAGGCCTGAACCGCCAGGTGACCGACGCGGTCAACGCGCTGGCCGCGAAGTGCAACGAGCTCGGCGGGATCAACGGCCGCCAGATCAAGGTCAACTACTACGACGCGGCGATCACGAACGTCGCGACCGCGATCCAGGGTGCCTGCGACGGCGGCAACTTCTTCCTCGTCGGCGAGGGCTGGTCGTTCGACTCCGGGCAGGAAGAGATCCGCCACGGGTGCGGCCTCCCCGCGGTGCCGTCCTACACGGTGAGCGCGGCGTTCGCGATGGCCCCCGACGTCTACCAGGGCGTGCCCAACCCCGCCGACGAGACCCCGTCGGGCACGTTCGCGATGATCGCCGAGCAGTTCCCCGAGGAGGTCAAGGCGGTCGTCACCCTCGGCGGCAACTACAGCGCCACCCAGGAGTCGATCGACAAGGTGCGCGCCGTCGCCCCCGACTTCGGCTGGGACTTCGTGGCCGATCGCCTGGAGTACGACATCTTCGGCCAGGTGACCGACTGGACGCCGATCGTCAAGCAGATGCAGGACGCCGGAGCGAAGATGGTCTACTGGGCCGGCTCCTGCCTGCCGAACCTGCAGAAGTTCGCCCAGACGGCCGCGCAGAACGGTCTGGACGTGCCGATCGTGACCGATGCGAACCACTACGAGGAGGCGTGCGCGGCAGCCAACACCGACGGAGCGATGGACAACGTCTACCTGCGCTTCGCGTTCGTGCCATTCGAGGAAGCGGCCGAGAGCGCGGCCGTCACCGACTACATGGACCTCGTCGCGGCCGATGGCGGCGACGTGTCGATGCTCGGGATGCAGGCATCGTCGTCATTCCTGCTGTGGGCCCAGGCCGCGTCCCAGTGCGGTGCCGCGCTGACGCGTGAATGCGTGCTGGAGAACCTGTCGACGATCACGTCGTGGACCGGTGGCGGCCTGCACGCCGAGACCAACCCCGGCGACAACCACCCGCCGTCGTGCAACACGGTGCTGAAGATCGAGGGGACGGGCTACGTCCGGGTCGCTCCGACCGAGGCGGCCACCTACGAGTGCGACCCGTCGTGGGTCAGCACGGTGACCGGCGTGCCGGCGCTCGCCCCGTTGAACCTCGACGAGAACCGCAAGTCGCACCAGTTCGGCTGAGCGTTCGAGGGCTGGGGGACCGGGGCGACCCGGTCCCCCATCTACTCGATCAGTTCCATGTCGTCGACGGTCGACGGGTCGCGTCCACTCTCGATGGCGTCGACCACCGACTTGGAGCGAGCTTCGTCGACGACCGTTGCGGTGCTGCCGCGCCGCCAGTACGGGAAGCTGACGACGGACGTGGCGTCGTAGCGACCGGTGGCGCGCAGTGTGTCGCGGACGGCACGGGTCTCGAACAGCTCGCCGGCGAGCCACGCGGCCGGACGTTCGCCGAGCTACCGCGACCGCGCGCACCACGTCCTCACCGCGTCCGCAAGCGTTGCCCCCGACGAGCGATCGACCCATGTCACGGAGACACCGGCCGGCGCGGCCACCTCGCGGGCCTCCGCCTCGTCGGCGACGCTCACGAACACGTCGCCGAGCGCGTCGACCGGCAGCGATTCCAGGATCGCCTCGAGCGCTGGCAGCGCCGATTCGTCGGCGCTGAACAGGACCGCGTCGATGTTCGGTGTCGAGCTCATGTGGCCGTCGCGTCCAACACGGGTGTGAGCTGTTCGAACATCCACGAGATGGCGAGCGCCGAGGGCGCGCGGAACGCGCTGATCGTGGCGATGTCCACGGCGAGGTAGCGCCCGTCGGCGATCGCCGGGATCCCGCCAGGCCACCCGTCGTGGCGTTGGCGGCGATGCCCACCGGGGTGAGTCCGAGGCCGTACACCACGTCGACGACCGAGTTCGTCGCGCTGCCGTTGCGCTACCTCCTCGATACGCCCTTCGTCGGCGAGCCGGCGGAACACCTCCGCCTGGCGAGTCCCGTCGATGACGAGGGTCCACCACGGTGTCCACGGCCAGCACCGCGTCGGCGGGGGAGAGGCCGAACGCAGCGACCGCGTGCACATCGGGCGTGGCGACGGCGCGGCTCGTCGCGTGCAGCGTGCTGAGCATGCCGGGGTGGTCCACCATCGAGAACCACCGCAGCCAGGCCTCTTCCTCGAGCAGCTCGCTCCAACCAGGGGCGTCGGGGAACGGCAGCGCAGCGAACACCTGGTCCACGGCCGCAACGACGAGATCGTCGCGATCGGCCACGTATTGGTCCAACCCACCGGCAGCGACGCCGAGCCGGCGGGCGACGGCGGCAACCGTCAAGTGCTCATGTGTGGCGACACGGTCGCTCCACCTTCGGTCACGGCCACGCACCGCACCGGTGCCGGCCAGGCGCTCGGTCTGTCAAGCACGATGATCTCACTGTGCCAAAGATGTTCATTTCGGGTGAGTCCACCATCGACGGCGACTGGCCGACGCCGAACTCGCCGAGCGACTCGTCGCGATCGGGGCGTGCTGATCGGTCGGCGGCCGCTCGGCGATGAAACCGCGACTCAGGCGGGACCCGTGTTCCCTTCGGAGGACACGATGGGATCGGCGACATGGAGGCCGCGTGCGGCAGCCGCGCGACAGAGGTCGCGGTCGGCGCTCGCCATGACGGTGGCGTGGACGCTGAGTGCTACGGCCAGGTGGCCGGCGTCGTAGCCGCGGAGTTGCTCGGCGCGAGCCAGCACGGCCGCACGCGCGGCCACGGTCTCGTCTCGCGTTCTCACCATTCTGGCAGCACTGAGATCGACCAGGGGCTTTCAGAGCCCAGAGTGGGAATCGAACCCACGACCTACGCATTACGAGTGCGTTGCTCTGCCGACTGAGCTATCTGGGCGGCAAGCGGGACACGATACCCGCACCCGGCGCGCCGGCCCACTCGGAATCAGGACGGCAGGTGCAGCAGCAGGTTCTGGAGCAGCAGCGTCTCGTTGGGGTTGCGCTCGAGCGCTTCCAGCGCCTCGTGGATGTGTTGCACGGCTTCGATGTCGTCGCCCGGGCGATGGCCATGACCGGCCACGAGCCGGTCGCGGTAGGCGGTGGCGAGCACGCCGAGCCCGGACCGCAGCTCGTCCGTTCGGTGGCGGCGCAGCTCACGCTTGTGGCGTTCGACGAGCTGACTTCGGCCGCTGCCCCGCTCTCCGGCGGCGGCGACCCGTTCCTCCAGCGCTGTCAGCTCGGTGGCCTGGCGCGCGGCGAGCGGCGCGGCGGCGGCCTCGATCAGCTGCTGCAGCTCGTCGACGACCGTGGCGACGGCGCTGCCGGTGCCGTCCAGACGGCTCGGGATCGCTGCAAACGCCTCCCGCCGCCGGTGCAGCTCGGGATCGCTGGCGAGCACGCGTGCGCGGTCGAGGTTGCCGCTGCTCGCCGCCGCCGCCTCGTGCGCCGCTGTCGCATCGACGCCCTCGGCGACGAGCACCGACTCGATGTCCTCGGTCGGGATCGGGCGGAAGTCGATCCGCACGCAGCGCGACGCGATCGTCACCAGCTCGGGAGGCACCTGGTCGGCGAGCACCAGGAACGTGGTCGTCGGCGTCGGCTCCTCGATCGTCTTCAACAGCTTGGCCGCTCCCTCGGCGCGCAGCAGGTGGAACTCATCCAGGATCAGCACCTTTCGCGGGCCCTCGCGGGGCGCCATCGCCGCCAGGCGGACGATCTCGTCGGCCTGCTCGGCAGAGATCGCCGCGCCGACCCGGGCGATCTCCCGCACGTCCGGGTGCTCGCCGTGCAGCACCAGCCGCACGTCCCGACCCCCGACATCGCCGTCCGGGTGCAGCAGCGACGCGGCGAACGCCCGCGCCGCCTCCAGCTTCGTGCTACCTGCCGGCCCGACGAACAGGTAGGCGTGCACCGGCGCGACCAGCGCCGCCCGCAGCCGGGCGACAGCGGAGGGCTGCCCGACCACCCCCGCCCACACGTCGTCCGCGCCGCTCATCGCGGCCTCCCGACCCGAGGTGTCAGAAACCTGGGAGCTGTGAACCAGGTCGTGGGGCCTCGCGTTCTGACACCTCGCGCTGAGCCGGTCATGCCGCGGAACCTCCATCGGTGGCGTCCAGCGAGGCGATCCGGGCGAGCACGAGGTGTTGCACGTCGTCGGCGACCTCGTCGATCGAGCGGGCACCGTCGACGACGATCCACTGCTCGGGCGCGGCGGCTGCCATCTCGGCGAACCCGGCCGCGACCTTGGCGAAGAACTCGGCTGGCTCGCGCTCGAAGCGGTCGAGGTCGCGTCCGCTCATCCGCTCGTGGACGACGTCGGGGGTGACCTCGAGCAGCACGACGATGTCCGGCCAGCGCCCACCGACCGCCCATTCGTTGACGGCTCGCACCTCGGCCAGGGCGAGCCCCCGCCCGTAGCCCTGGTAGGCGAGCGACGAGTACACGCTGCGGTCGCTGACCACGTGCCGCCCGGACTCGAGTGCCGGTTCGACGACCTGGCGGAGGTGTTGGGCCCGGTCGGCCGCCAGCAGCAGCGCCTCGGCCTGTGGGATCAGCTCGGCGTTGTGCGGGTCGTGGAGGATCTTGCGCACCTGCTGGCCGATCCGGGTGCCACCGCTCTCCCTGGTCAGCACCGCGTCGAGCGCGCCGCTCAACGCCTTGGCGAGCAGCGCCGCCTGCGTGCTCTTGCCGCAGCCCTCGGCGCCCTCCAGCGCGATGTATCGCCCCGTCGACGTCACCCGTTCACTCTGGCACGCCGGCCTCTGAGCCGGCGCGTTCCGCCCGTTCCTGCCGCCGTACTGCGCCCGCACGGGTGCACCACGGCGGCAGGAACCCGGCGGCGGTCGGGGTCAGGACTTCTTGGCGGTCGGCTTCTTCTTCGCGGGGGTCTTCTTCGCGGGGGTCTTCTTCGCGGGGGCCCGCTTGCGGGCGGTGGTGCCGCCCTTCTCGGCGATCGCCTCGCGGCGCACCACCAGCAGCTCGTAGGCCCGTTCGGGGGGCATCGCCTCCAGGCGGTCGCCCTTGCCGAGCGACGCGTTGGTCTCGCCGTCGGTGACGTACACGCCGAAGCGGCCATCCTTGGCGACGACCGGCTTGCCGCTGACCGGGTCGGTGCCGAACTCGCGCAGCGGGCCCGATGCCGCCGGGTTGCGCGCGCCGCCGCGGCGGAACTGCTTGGGCTGGGCGAGGATCTCCAGCGCCTGGTCGAGCGTGATCGTCAGCAGCTGCTCCTCGCTGCCGATCGTGCGGTAGTCCTTGCCCTTCTGGACGTAGGGCCCGTAGCGGCCGTTGTTGGCGAGGATCGGCTCGCCGTCGGCAGGATCGCTGCCGAGCGTGCGCGGCAGCGACAGCAGCTCCCGCGCCTGCTCGACGTCGACGCGCTCCAGGGTCATCGTCTTGAACAGGCTCGCCATCTTCGGCTTCTCGAGCCCCGGTGGGAGGTCGTCGGCCGAGCCCCACTGGACGTACGGCCCGAACCGGCCGTTCTTGGCGAACACCGGATAGCCGTCGATCTCACCGATCGGCTCGTCGGACTTCGGCGCGGCGAGCAGCCGCAGCGCGGCCTCGAGCGTCAGCTCGTCAGGCGTCATGTCCTCCGGCACGCCGGCGGTGTCCTCGCCCCGCTTCACGTACGGCCCGTAGCGGCCGGGCTTGACGACGACCTCGGCGCCTGTCTCCGGGTCGAGACCGATCGAGAACGTGTTGATCGCCGCCGCGTCGATCTCGTCGAGGTTCTCCTCGACCAACCGCTTGAGGCCGGCCAGCTCGTCGTCGCCGAAGTAGAACTCGCCGAGCCACTGCGTCTTCTGCTTCTCGGCTCGGGCGATCGCGTCGAGGTCCTCCTCGATCTTGGCGGTGAACTCGTAGTCGACAAGCCCGCCGAAGTGCTTCTCCAGCAGCCCGACGACGGCGAACGCGGTCCAGGTCGGCACGAGCGCCTGACCCTTCTTCCACACGTAACCGCGGTCCTGCACGGTCTGGATGATCGACGCCCACGTGGACGGCCGCCCGATGCCCAGCTCCTCCAGTCGCTTGACCAGCGACGCCTCGGTGTAGCGCGCTGGTGGCGATGTGGTGTGCCCGTTGGGCGTCAGCGACGCGATCGGCACGATCTCGCCGACCGCCAGCGGTGGCAGCAGCATCTCCTTCTCCGCCGACGCCGCGCCGGAAGCCGGGCCGTCGTCGTCGGTCGATTCCACGTACACCTGGCGGTAGCCGGCGAACGTGATCGTCGTGCCGCTGGCCGCGAACTCGCAGTCGGTGCCGTCGGCCGTGGTCGCGCCGAGGCGGATCGACACCGTGGTGCCGGTCGCGTCGGCCATCTGGGAAGCGAGCGTGCGTTGCCAGATCATCCGGTACAGCGCGAGCTCCTGGCTGTTCAGCTCGGACTCGACCTGATCGGGGGCACGCAGGGGTGTGGTCGGCCGGATCGCCTCGTGGGCCTCCTGCGCGTTCTTCACCTTGGTGGAGTACTGGCGTGGCTGCGGCGACAGGTACTGCTGGCCGTAGGCGCGCTGCACCTCGGCGCGCACGGCGGCGAGCGCCTCCTCGCTGAGCGTCACGTTGTCGGTGCGCATGTAGGTGATGAAGCCCCGTTCATAGAGGCCCTGCGCGATGCGCATCACCTGCTGGGCGCTGAGGCGCAGCTTGCGGCCGCCTTCCTGCTGCAGCGTCGACGTCATGAACGGCGCCATCGGCCGGCTGCGGTACGGCTTGTCGGTGACCGACCGCACGGCGAACGTCGAGGCCGACAGCCCGTCGACCAGGTGGTGGGCGCGGGCCTCGTCGATCACGACGACCTTGCCCTGCGGCGTGCCGCCGGCCCCGAAGTCGCGCCCCTCGGCGACCTTCGTGCCGTCGAGCGCGACCAGCGACGCGGTGAACGACGGCGACGTCGCCGTCAGGGCATCGATGTCCCAATAGCCGGCGGACACGAACGCGATCCGCTCGCGCTCGCGCTCCACGATCAGGCGGATCGACGGGCTCTGCACGCGGCCCGCGGACAGACCGCGGTTCACCCGGCGCCACAGGACCGGCGACACCTCGTAGCCGTAGAGGCGGTCGAGGATGCGGCGGGTCTCGGCAGCGTCGACCAGCCCGTAGTCGATGCCGCGGGGGTTCGCCACGGCGTGGTCGATCGCGGACGCGGTGATCTCGTGGAACACCATCCGCTTCACCGGGATCTTCGGCTTCAGCTGCTCGACGAGGTGCCAGCTGATCGCCTCGCCCTCGCGGTCCTCGTCGGTCGCGAGGTACAGCTCCGACGCATCCTTCATCGCCGCCTTCAGGTCCTTGATGACCTGCTTGCCGCGTTCGGTCAGCTCGTAGGTCGGCTTGAAGCCGTGGTCGACGTCGACGGCGAGACCCTTGGACGGGAGGTCGGCGACGTGGCCCACCGAGGCGCGCACGTCGAAGTTGTTGCCGAGGAATCGGCTGATCGTCTTGGCCTTGGCGGGCGACTCGACGATGACGAGCGGGCGGGAGGAGGCGGAGGCCACGCGCTGTGGTTAGGTGATCAGCGGGGTCGTTGTCAAGGCAACACCGCCACGACCAGGCGTGTTCGGGCGTCCACGTAGGCTCGCGACGATGAAGGGACGGCCGCCGCGGACGACGATCGCGACCTCGTAGCGCTCGGGTGGGACGCGCACGCCGCCGAGGCGTGGCAGGCGGCCGGCGCTCGCGGTCGCCCGGGGCGCGTGTCCCGCCTGGACCGTGGGTGGAGCACCGTGCTGCGCACACCCGACGAGTCGATCCGTGTGCGCAACATCGGCGCCGACGTGGCCGTCGGTGACTGGGTGCTGCCCTCCGACGACGGCGAACGGGTCGAGACGGTGCTGCCCCGCCGCTCGGCGTTCACCCGCCGCGCGTCCTTCGACGGGATGCGCGCGGAGGCCCACACGATCGCCGCCAACATCGACGTCGTCTTCCTCGTCCACACCTTGACGTCCCCGCCGAACCAGCGCCGCCTGGAGCGCGAGCTGGTGCTCGGGTTCGACTCGGGGGCCGAACCGGTCGTCGTGCTCACCAAGCTCGACCTCGCCGACGACCCGACGTTCGTGGAGCGCAGCGTCGACGCGTTGCAGGACATCGCGTTCGGGGTCGACGTTCGAGTCGTCTCGGGCACGACCGGCACCGGCATCGACGCGCTCGCCGCGTTCGCGGCCGGGAACCGCACGATCGCGCTGCTCGGAGCGAGCGGCGTCGGCAAGTCCACCATCGTCAACGCGCTCGCTGGTCGGGACGCGCAGCGGGTCAGCGACGTGCGTGCTGGCGATCAGCGCGGGCGGCACACGACGACCGCGGCCGAGCTGGTGGCGCTGCCCGACGGCGACGGGTGGCTGATCGACACCCCGGGACTCCGTGCCGTCAGCCTCTGGGCGAGCGGTACGGGCATCGAGCGGGCGTTCGCCGACCTGTTCGATCTCGCCGACCGCTGCCGGTTCCGCGATTGCAAGCACGAGGAGGAACCCGGCTGCGCGGTGCAGGCCGCGATCGCCGACGGGAAGCTCGACCCCCGCCGCCTGGACAGCATGAAGCGCCTCGTCGCCGAGGAGGCCGCGCTCGAGGAGGAGCAGGCGGAGCGCGTCCGGGTGACCGACCGCCGCGGCTACCGCCGGCCTCGGCCGCGATGAGAAACCCGGTCGAACGGGGTCGAATCCTCCGATACCGTCGACCAGCCCCCTACCAAGGAGTCGTCATCGCCATGCCCGTCGTCGTCGCAGAGGGCCTGCAGAAACACTTCGGAGACGTGCAGGCGCTGTGCGGCGTCGACTTCGAGGTCGAGGCCGGCACCGTGCTCGGCGTGCTCGGTCCGAACGGTGCCGGCAAGACCACCAGCGTGCGCATCCTCACCACGCTGCTGAAGCCCGACGGTGGCCGGGCGTTCATCGACGGCATCGACGTCACCGACAAGCCGTGGCGCGTCCGGGCCCGGATCGGGCTGACCGGTCAGTACGCCGCGGTCGACGAGCGCTTGACCGCCCGCGAGAACCTCGAGCTGGTCGGCCGCTTCTTCCGGATGTCGAACGCCGCGGCGCGCACCCGAGCCGCCGAGCTGTTGCGCGGCCTCGACCTGGAAGATGCCGCCGATCGCATCGTCAAGGGCTTCTCCGGCGGCATGCGCCGCCGACTCGACATCGCGATGAGCCTCGTCGCCCGGCCCAAGGTGCTGTTCCTCGACGAACCCACCACGGGGCTCGACCCGCGCAGCCGGCTCGGCATGTGGGACCTGATCGACGAGCTGGTGCAGCAGGGCACGACGACGCTGTTGACCACGCAGTACCTGGAGGAGGCCGACCGCCTCGCCGACAACATCGTCGTCGTCGACCACGGGTCGGTGATCGCCCGCGGCACGCCCGAGTCCTTGAAGGCCGACCTCGGCGGGGAGCGGGCCTACATCACGTTGCCACCGGGCGGTGACCATCACGTCGCCGACGTGGCGGCGGCGCTCTCGCAGGTCGCCGTCGGAGGCGGTCACATCGAGGCCGCGGACGGCGAGCTGGCCATCGCCGTGCGGACCGGCACCACCACGCCGCAGATCGTGCACGCCCTCGACGGTGCCGGCATCACTGCGCTCGACGTTCGGATCACACGGCCGACGCTCGATGACGTGTTCCTGGAGCTCACCGGACACAGCGCCAGCGACGAGGAGATGGAGGTGACCAAGTGACCGCCGTCCTCGATAGCAAGGTGACGACCGAGGGGGAGCCTGGCGGGGGGTTCATGTGGATGCTGCGCGACTGGCGCAACGAGGCGTCGCGCCACCTCCGCGCCATGCCCCGCAACCCCGACATCCTGATCTTCGCGCTCATGCAGCCGATCATGTTCGTGCTGCTGTTCAAGTACGTCTTCGGCGGGTCGATCCAGGTGCCCGGATACGACAGCTACGACCAGTACCTGATGCCCGGCATCTTCGCCCAGACCGTCGTGTTCAACTCCTCCTTCACCGGCGTCGGGCTCGCCGAGGACATGCAGAAGGGCTTCGTCGACCGGCTGCGGTCGCTGCCGATCTTCCAGTCCGCGGTGCTCGTCGGCCGCACGCTCAGCGACCTCGTCCGCAACTGCCTGACGTTCCTCGTCATGCTCGCCGTGTCGTTCGCGCTGGGGTTCCGCTTCGAGGGAGGCCTGTGGCGCGGCGTCGCCGCGTCGTTGCTGCTGCTGGCGTTCAGCTACTCGTTCGGTTGGATCTCGGCGCTCATCGGCATCTCCGTGAAATCTGTCGAGGCGGCGAACTCGGCGGGGTTCATCTGGATGTTCCCGGTGACGTTCATCTCCTCGGCGTTCGTCTCCACCGAGACCATGCCCGACTGGCTGCAGCCGATCGCCGACGCCAACCCGTTCTCGATCGCCACCAACGCCGCACGGGCGCTGTACAACGGCCGCGATCCCGGGAACGACCTGTGGCTGACGATCGCCTGGACGATCGGCATCACCGCCGCGTTCTCGTTCCTGTCGATGCGGAAGTTCAACAACTTCTCCAAGTGACCCGCCGGAACTCACCCGCCGCTCGCGGCGACCTGTTCGGCGATGATGGTGCGCTCGGCAGCTTCGTGGGCGCGCGCCGTCGCTGCGTTCGTCGTGTGCTGCGTCGCGCTGCCGGCTAGCCCGGCGTCGGCGCACGTCGGCAACCACGGTGACCTGCCGGTCTCGAACTACAGGACGCGCATCACGTCCGTCAGCCCCGAGGTGCCCGGCCTGACGATCCGGGTCATCGACGCCGGTGGCCGGCTGGAGCTGACGTGGACGGGCGACGGCGACCTCGTCGTCGACGGGTACGAGGGCGAGCCGTACCTGCTCGTGAGCGACGACGGCGTGTTCACCAACCTCCGCTCGACCGCCACCTACCTCAACCAGAGCAGGTACGCGACCAGCCCGATCCCGGCGACGGCCGACAACGCGGCGACCCCCGAGTGGAGCAAGGTCGCCGACGGACACACCGCCAGGTGGCACGACCACCGGGCCCACTGGATGAGCGCGCAGCCGCCGGCCGACGTCGCCGCCGACCCCGACGTCGAGCGGGTGGTGTTCCCGGCCTGGACGATCGCCGTCACGGCCGGATCGACCCCGGTCACCGTCACCGGCGACGTGACCTGGGTGCCTCCACCGTCCTCGCTGCCGTGGTACCTCGGCGCGGTGGCGATCGGGGCCGTCGCCCTCGCGCTGTTGTTCAGCCCCTGGTGGCGCGCCGCGTCGTGGCTGATCGTCGCCCTCCTGGGCACGGCGATGGTCGCGACCCTGGTGCTGGCGCGCTCCGCCGGCGCCAGCTTCGGGTTCTGGCCGGTCGTGGCCCGCCCCGTCGTGCTGGCCGCCGCCGTGGCGCTGCTCGTCCTCGCTCGCCGGCGGCGCCTCGCCTACCCGCCGGCTCCCCTCCTCGTGGCGGGTCTCGTCGGCCTCTACTTCGGTGGCTGGCGGGCCGCCGGCGTGGTGTCGCACAGCCAGCTCACGGTGGACGGCCCGTACTGGCTGGTCAGGACGCTGGCGATGGCCTGCTTCGGCCTCGCCGCGGCGGCAACGGTCAGGGTGATCGTGTTCATCGTCAGCGCGCTGGTCCACCCGACCGGCTCCCAGGCTCGGGCACTGGCGAGCAGCCCCAGATAGCGTCTCACGCCTGTGCAGCGCATCGCCGTGCTCTCACTCCACACGTCCCCCCTCGCGCAGCCCGGAATCGGTGACGCTGGCGGCATGAACGTCTACGTGCGCGAGCTCGTGACGGCCCTTGCCCACGCCGGCCTCGACTGCACCACCTACGTGCGCCGGTGGCGCGCCGACCTCCCCGATGTCGTCAACGTCGAGCCCAACCACCGAGTCGTGCACATCGACGCCGGCGATCCAGGTCTGCCCAAGGACCAGCTGGAGCAGACGGTCGGGGCGTTCGGCGACGGGGTGCTGCGCCACCTCCACGACCACGGTGGCGCCGATGCGATCCACGCCAACTACTGGCTGTCGGGCGTCGCCGGCCACCGGCTGAAGCACGAGCTGGACATCCCGCTGATCACGACGTTCCACACCCTCGCCCGGGTGAAGGCCGAGGGCGGCGACCCCGAGCCGGCGCGTCGTGAGCGTGCCGAGGCCGACGTGATCGGCTGCGCCGACGCGATCTGCGTGAGCTGCCCCCAGGAGGAGCTGCAGTTCCGGCGCCTCTACGGCGACCCGCCCGGCCGCATGGAGATCGTCGCACCCGGCGTCGAGCACGCGTTCTTCGCCCCGGGCGACCGCAACGGGGCCCGCAACGCGATCGGTCTCGGTCATGGCCCCGTCGTGCTGTTCGTCGGACGCATCCAGGCCCTGAAGGGCGTCGACGTCGCCGTCCAGGCGTTCGCCGCGCTCGGCCGTCCCGACGCCACGCTGGTTGTCGTCGGCGGTGCGAGCGGGCCCGGCGGCGAGCAGGAGCTCAGCCGGGTGCAGTCGACGGTGCGCGAGCTCGATCTCGTCGACCGGGTGCAGTTCGTGCCACCGCAGCAGCACCACCTCCTGTCGACCTACTACCGAGCCGCGGACGTGGTGTGGGTGCCGAGCAGGTCGGAGAGCTTCGGACTGGTCGCACTGGAGGCTGCCGCATGCGGCGTCCCCGTGGTCGCCAGCGCGGTCGGCGGGCTGGAGTCACTCGTCGACCACGGGCGCACCGGGTACCTGGTGCCCGGTCGCGACCCAGAGGTGTTCGCGAAGCACACGGCGGCGATCCTCGACGATCCTGCGCTCGCTGCGGCGCTCGGTCACGAGGCTGCCGTCCGAGCCAGCCACTACACGTGGAGCTTCGCCGCCGCCCGCCTCCGCCGCCTCTACACCGACGTGACCGCCGGTCGGCTGGTGACCTGTGCGTGATCTCGGTCGGATTCTGGTCGCTCCAGTGACCAGAATCCGACCGAGAACTTTGGGGGGTCGGGGATGACGGACCTGTTCGACGAGGGGGCGGTCGCGTCGATCGCCGAGCGGATCGACGGGTGGCTCGCCGAGATGGCCTCGACCAACCCGGTGATCGCCGCCGTCGACCGTCACGACGGCGAGCCGATCCGCTGGTACGTGCGCATGCGCGGCGAGGCCAAGGACTACATCACCGTCTGGCTGACCCTCGGCCAGCGCACGTTGCAGTACGAGGCGTACGTGATCCCCGCCCCGGAGGAGCACCACGCCGAGCTCTACGAGAGCCTCCTGCGTCGCAACGAGCGCCTGGTCGGCTTGCACTTCGCGATCGGGGTCGAGGACGCGGTGTTCGTGCGCGGCGACCTCCCCCTGGCCGTGCTGACCGAGCCCGAGCTGGACCGGGTGCTCGGCACCACCTACGCCACCGTCGAGCAGAGCTTCACCTCGCTGCTGCACCTCGGCTTCGCGTCGCGCTTCGCCCGCTGAGCCGCGCGTTTCCGGTGGACGCCCGCTGGCAGCCACACCCAGGGTGAGGTCGGCCGGTCGGTGTCGTCGGGGAAGCGGCGCCGGCCGTCCGGCCCCTCGTAGGCTCGCTGCCATGAGCGCGCTGGGCACGGTGATCGTCGGTGGCGGGAACATGGGTGCCGCGCTGCTCGGCGGGCTGCTCGCGTCCGGCGTCGACCGGACCGAGATCGCAGTCGTCGAGGCGCTCGATGCGCGGCGCACCGAGCTGGCGAAGATGTTCGAGGGCGTCGCCGTCCTCGACGCCGTCCCCGGCTGTGAGGCCGCGGTGATCGCGGTCAAGCCGTACGACGTCGCCGGCGCCTGCCGCGACGCGGTCGCCGCCGGCGCCCGGCGAGTGCTGTCGATCGCGGCCGGGGTGCGGCTCGATGCCCTCCAGAAGGCGTGCGGGCCGGGTGTCGCCGTCGTGCGGTCGATGCCGAACACGCCGGCGCTGGTCGGCCAGGGCGCGTCCGCGATCGCCGCCGGGGCGGTGGCCACACCCGACGACGTGGCGTGGGCCGACCGCGTGCTCTCGTCGGTCGGCACCGTCGTCCAGGTGCCGGAATCGCAGCTCGACGCGGTGACCGGACTCGCCGGCAGCGGACCGGCCTACCTGTTCCTGGTCGCCGAAGCGTTGATGGACGCAGGCGTCGCCTCCGGGTTGCCTCGGCCCGTGAGCGAGCAGTTGGTGCGCCAGCTGCTGGTCGGTTCAGCAGCCTTGCTCGCCGAAGGGCGCTCGCCCGCGGACCTGCGGACGATGGTCACGTCGCCGGGCGGAACGACGGCAGCCGGCGTCGACGCGCTGGAACATGCGGCGGTGCGCGCCGCGTTCGCGGACGCCGTGTCCGCGGCCACCGCGCGCAGCCGTGAGCTCGGCTCGTAGCACGGGGGCGGCCCTGATCCGCGGATTTCTCGGCGTGACACTTTTCTCATCGCCGTGATTGTGGGTAAGGTACATCACAGGTCACACCGACCGCCGGCCGAGTTCTGCTCGACCGGGAGTCGCGCCCGAAAGGGCTGCGCCGACAGGGGCTGGTGCCATCGGGGGGTTGGCACCAGCCCCCGTCGTTTTTTCCGAGGCGCTGACGCCAGAGAGTCGCTTCGCGCGTTCGGGATACGGTCCGTTCATGGACTTCGCGATGTCTGCCCGTTGCCTCGAGTACCGCGAGCGGCTGTCGGCCTTCATGGACGAGCGGGTGTACCCCGCCGAGGCCGTCTTCGAACAACAACTCGCCGAATCCGGGAACCCGCACTTCCACGCCCCGGTCATGGAGGAGCTCAAGGCCGACGCCAAGGCGCGCGGGCTCTGGAACCTGTTCCACCCGCACGCCGCGTGGGGGCCCGGCCTCACCAACGCCGAATACGCGCCGCTCGCCGAGATCATGGGCCGCAGCCCGATCGCCAGCGAGGCCTGCAACTGCTCGGCGCCCGACACGGGGAACATGGAGGTGCTGACGATGTTCGGCACGCCCGAGCAGCAGGACCTGTGGCTGCGACCACTGCTCGCCGGCGAGATCCGGTCCGCATTCGCGATGACCGAACCGGCCGTGGCGTCCAGCGACGCGACGAACATCGCCCTGCGCATCGCGCGCGACGGCGACCACTACGTGCTCAACGGCCGCAAGTGGTGGATCTCGGGCGCCTACCACCCGAACGCACGGATCATGATCGTGATGGGCAAGACCGATCCGGACGCGTCGCCGCACCGCCAGCAGAGCCAGATCCTGGTGCCGATCGACACCCCGGGCGTGACGCTCGTGCGCAACCTGTCCGTGTTCGGCTACGTCGACCACGAGGGCCACGCCGAGATCACGTTCGACGACGTGCGCGTCCCCGCCGAGAACCTGATCGCGTCCGAGGGCGACGGGTTCACCGTCGCCCAGGCGCGCCTCGGTCCAGGTCGCATCCACCACTGCATGCGGGCGATCGGTGCGGCCGAGCGGGCCCTCGACCTGATGTGCGGGCGGGCGCTCGATCGGGTGACGTTCGGCCGTCGGATCGCCGAGCGATCGAACATCCAGGACTGGATCGCCGAGGCCCGCATCGAACTGGAGATGGTCCGGCTGCTGACGCTGAAGACGGCGTGGATGATGGACACGGTCGGCAACAAGGGGGCCCGGACAGAGATCGCGGCGATCAAGGTGGCCGCACCGACCGCAGCGCTGCGCGTCCTCGACCGTGCGATCCAGGTGCACGGCGCCGGCGGCGTCGGGCCCGACGTCCCGCTGGCGCGCCTGTACGCGACCGTTCGCACGCTGCGCCTCGCCGACGGCCCCGACGAGGTGCACAAGATGACGATCGCTCGCGCCGAGCTGCGCAAGCACGATCCGTCCTTCCGGACGTGATGCCGACGGTGCGCGTCGAAGTTCTTCCCCGCGCACGTTGACGTCGGCCAGCGACGCCGGTACGTTCGCCCGCACTTCCCCATCGCCGCTGCGTGCGGCCCCGCGATCGCGGCGTGTGCCGCGAGCTGTGTAGGGGAGGCCCTCTGTGATCGTGACCTGCTGGTCGGTCAAAGGTGGTTCGGGTACGTCCGTCGTCGCCGCCGCGCTCGCCGTGTGTCTGGCCGAGTCGACGCCGGTGCTGGCCGTCGATCTGGCCGGCGATCTGCCGTCGGTGCTCGGCTCGTCACCAGGAGACGGTCCGGGTGTCGTCGACTGGCTGCACGCCAGCGGCGGCGTCGGCGGTGCTGCGCTGGAGGCCTTGGCGACGGAGGCCGCGCCGGGGTTGCGGGTGGTCCACCGTGGCCGCGGCGACGTCGCTCCGAGTGCTCGGTGGGAGGCCCTGGCCACGGCCCTGGCCGCTGTGTCCAGCCCGGTCGTGATCGACGCCGGCACCGCCCCACCGCACCCTGCCGTCGCCGCGGCGAGCACCGAGTCGCTGTTGGTGCTGCGCCCGTGCTTCCTCGGGTTGCGGAGGGCATCGCTGTGCACGAGCGCCCCCACCGGCGTGGTGCTCGTCGCCGAACCCGGTCGATCTCTCGGACGCGCCGATGTGGAGCGCGTCACCAGCGTGCGCGTGCTCGGTGAGGTGCCGCTCGATCCGGCGATCGCGCGCGCCGTCGACTGCGGCATCCTCAGCGCTCGCGTGCCCGGATCGTTGCGCCGGGCCATCGCCGGCGTGCAGCGCTCCCTCGACCCGGCAACGTTCAGCGGGCTTCCGGCATGAACGGGCTCGGGGCTCCCGGCGGGATGGTCGATGCGGGCGTCGATCTCGGACGCGCCCGTCGACGCATCGCCGACCGTCTCCGCGCCGACGTCGACGCCGATCTCGATGCCGTCGTCGAGCGGGCGCTGCGCGACGAGCTGCCCTTGCTGGACGATGCCGTGCACCGCTGGGCGGTCGAGCGGCTGCGCGCCGACATCACCGGGCTCGGCCCGCTCGACGCGCTGCTCGCCGAGCCGGGCATCACGGAGGTGATGGTCAACGGCGGCTCGCAGGTCTGGGCCGAACGAGATGGCAGGCTCGAGCGGCGCGGTGAGCTCGCCGCGGGCGAGATCGACGCGATCATCGAGCGGATCCTGCGGCCGCTCGGTCGGCGCCTCGACCGGGTCTCGCCGATCGTCGATGCACGCTTGCCGGACGGTTCGCGCGTGTGCGCAGCCGTGCCGCCGATCACCCCCGACGGACCATGTCTGTCGATCCGGAGGTTCAGTGCCCGGCGACTCACGCTCGACGCGTTCGCCTCGCCCGAGGTCGAGACGCTGCTCGCCCAGGCCATCGACGAGCGCTGCAACATCCTCGTGTCCGGTGCGACGTCGTCGGGAAAGACGACCTTGTTGAACGCGTTGCTCGAGCGCCTCGCCGCAGGCGAGCGGGTGGTCACGATCGAGGACACCACGGAGTTGCAGCTCGCCAACCCGAACACGGTGCGGCTGGAAGCGAGGGATGCGACCGCCGACGGCTTGGGCGGCCTCTCGCTTGCTGATCTGCTTCGGGCTGCACTCCGACTCCGGCCCGACCGGTTGGTCGTCGGCGAGGTGCGCGGCGGCGAGGCGGTGACGCTGCTCGCGGCGATGAGCACGGGCCACGACGGATCGCTGGCGACGGTGCACGCCAACGGTCCGCTCGACGCGCTGCGCCGGCTGGAGTCGATGGTGCTGCAGGGCACTCCGACGTGGCCGCTGAGCGCCGTGCGCGACCTGCTCCACGCCAGCATCGATGTGGTCGTGCACGTCGTGCGCGGCGACGATGGCGCCCGCCGGATCGGCGAGATCGCCGAGGTCAGCGCCGACGCCAGCGTGCATGCCGAACGGGTCCGCCCGCTGGCGGCCGACGGTCTGCTGTGCGGGCGCCTGCAGCGCACCCGTCGGGGTGATCGGTCGTGATCGTCGGCGCGGTCGCGGGCGGGGCGGTGGCGGCCTGGCTCCTCATGATCGGGCGGGCCCGGCGCGATCGTCGCACCGTCATCGAGCGCTTGGTGAATGCCCCCGATGACGGCGCCGACGGTGCCGCGGCGGAGGTGCCCGGCCGCCACCGTCGCCCGCCGCGCCGGCGGTCGCCCGCTGCACGTGCCGGCGCAGGCCTCGCCGAGGCCTGCGACGCGATCGCACGCGATCTCCGCAGCGGCCGATCGCTGACGGTGGCGGTGCTCGCCGTCGCCGAGCAGGCCCACCAGCCATACCTCGCCGAGATCGCTGCCGCGGTGCGCGCCGGGCAACCGCTCTCGGTCGCCATCGATGCGGCCGCGGCCGGCCACTCCGACGCCGACGTGGCGTTGGTGTCCCAGGTGCTTGCCGTCGCCGCCGAGCACGGTGGGTCGCCGGCGGAGGCCGTCGACCGCGCCGCGGCCACGCTGCGCGAACGCTCGGCGTTGCACGCCGAACGGGTGGCGCAGGCGGCATCCGCACGCCTGTCGACACGGGTGATGACGGTGCTGCCGGTCGGCTTCACCGCGGTGGTGGCAACGACCGACCCCGCCGTCCGGGAGGTGTTGTTCGCCACTCCCATCGGGTGGACCTGCCTGGCCCTCGGCCTCGCCCTGAACCTCGCGGGTCGGGCATGGGCGAAGCGAGCGTTGGCCGCATGATCGCGCTGTTCCTCGCGGTCGTGCTCGCATCGGTGCTCGCGTTGCGCGGCCGCGCCGCCCGGCGGGCACGCCACGCCGTTGCAGCTCGCGCTGCTGCGCTGCCCGAGCTGCTCGAGATGCTCGTCGCGCTCGTCCGTGCGGGGTGCACCCCGGCCGACGCCGTGCGCCGCGCCAGCGCCCGAGCCCCGAGCGCGCTCCGCGAGGTGCTGGAACGCGTCGTCGCCCGCGTGGAGCGCGGGCAGCGCTTCGCCGACGCGGTCAGCGAGCTGTCGGATCTCGTACCGGCCGCTCGGGCAGCGGTCGATCTGCTGGCCACCGCCGATCGCTACGGGCTGGCCCTGGCACCGGTGCTCGACCGCCTCGCCGACGAGGCCCGTGCGCAGCGGCGCCGGCTCGGCGAGGCACGCGCCCGCGAACTCCCGGTGCGTCTCGCCTTCCCCCTCGTGTGCTGCACCCTGCCGTCGTTCGCGTTGCTGACCGTCGTGCCCGTCGTGGTCGCGTCGGTTGGTTCGCTGCGCTCGCTCGGTGGCTGATCTCGGCGTCCAGCCCCCTCGCCCCCGTGCCGTTCCACCTCCTCGAGAAGCGAGGTCGTTCCATGCTCCGACTGTTCGTCAAGCTCCAGGTGTGGCTCGCCCTGCGTGTCGCGCCGCCCGTCGATCGCGAGCGAGGGCAGGCCACCACCGAGTACGCGCTCGTGATCCTCGGCGCGGCGATGGTGGCGCTGCTCGTCGTCGCCTGGGCCACCGCCGGCGGAGGTGCCGGCAAGATCGGCCAGCTGTTCGACCGTGTGCTCGACTCGGTGATCGGCAAGGTGACCTGAATGCGTGGCCGTGGCGATCGCGGGCAGGCAGCAGTCGAGGTCGCGCTGGCGCTGCCGGTCGTCGTGCTGTTCGCGATCGTCGCGGTCCAGATCGGCGTGCTGGGGATCCGTCAGCTCGCGCTCGGCAACGCGGCTCGAGCCGGCGCCCGGGCCGCGTCGGTCGCCGCCGACCCGGTGGCCGCCGGCACGGCCGCGGCGATGGAGGCGACGTCGTTGCGGCCGCTCCAGGTCGCGGTCGAGATCGCGGACGCCACGGTGCGGGTCGTCGTGCACCACACCGCCCACCTCGGCATCGGGCCGGTCAGCCGGGATGTCGAGCTGTCCGCCAGCGTCACGATGGCCGTCGAGCCGCCATGACCCTGCGGGGCTCCGCTACCGTCGGCTCGATGGACGAGCCGTTGCGCTTGGCCGTGACAACGGCGCTCGGCGCGACGGTCATCGGTGCGGCGCGGGTGCACGGTGGGGATGTCGCCGCGTCGTGGCGAGTCGACCTCGTCGACGGCCGGCGGGTCTTCGCCAAGACGCACCCGGAGGCACCGCCGAAGTTCTTCTCCACCGAGGCGGCCGGGCTGCGGTGGTTGCGCGAACCCGGGCAGCTGCCCGTGCCGGAGGTCCTCGCTGTCTCCGACGATCCGCCCAACTTCCTCGTCCTCGAGTGGATCGACCTCGGCCGCAAGCAACCGCGGACCGAGGAGCTGTTCGGCCGCGGCCTCGCAGCACTGCACGCTGCCGGTTCCCCATCGTTCGGCAGGGAGGATCGGCGCACGACGGGGAGTCGCGCGCTCCCCAACGAGCCGTGCACGACGTGGGCCGAGTTCTACGCGACCCAGCGGTTGCTGCCGCTCGCCCGCCTCGCCGCAGACAGCGCGGCGATCGCCCCGTCGGCGATCGAGGGTCTGCAGCGGCTCGCCTCCCGGCTCGAACAGTTCGAAGGCAGCGACGAGCCGCCGGCTCGCCTCCACGGTGACCTGTGGTCGGGCAATCGGGTGGTCGATCGCGAGGGTCGAAGCTGGCTGATCGATCCGGCCGCGCACGGCGGCCATCGCGAGTTCGACCTGGCGATGATGCGCCTGTTCGGTGGCTTCGGTGCCGACGCGTTCGCCGCCTACGCCGAGGTGTCGCCGCTCGCCGGAGGCTGGGTCGACCGTGTCGCCCTGCACCAGATCGCACCCCTGGTCGTGCACGCGATCAAGTTCGGTGGTGGCTACGCGGGCGCTGCGGAGCGGGCCATCGGCCAGTACGCCTGACCCGCCGGTAGGTTTGCGCGTTCGTGGATCTCCACCTGCGCACCGACAGCACCGGCGCCGTGCCCGTGCTGCTGATCGACGGCGACGTCGACCTGGCGACGCTGCCGCGCCTGCGCAACGCGCTCGCCCGCCTCGTGGTGGATCGCTCTGGCCAGCTCGTGGTTGCTGACCTCAGCGCGGTCACGTCGCTCGACGACTGCGGGCTCGGCGTGCTCATGGGCGCTGCCGCCCATGCCCGTGGCACCGGTGGCGACCTCGCGCTGGTGTGCCGCCCGGGCCGGTTGCGCGAGCGGCTGTCGTTGAGCGGCCTGGATCGAGCGATGACCGTGGCCGACGCGCTCCACGCTGTCGCCTGACGGCGCGTCGATCGGCCGATCGCCGATGGATCAGAGGTCGGTGACTCGGAGGGCGATCGGGCGGACCGACCCCCAGGGGAGATGGTCAGCGCGACACCACCGTGGACGAACGACGCGAAGACCGGATGGTCGACTCCGGCGGAGAACGAGTGCAGCCAGCGCAGGCGATCGGAGGCGACCGCGGTCTGCACGAATGCGGTGATCAGCCCGGGCCATGCATCGCCCGACTGGCAGGTGATGTCGATGGGATCCACGCCCGCCGAACCATCGACGATCAGCGGGACGACGTCGGGGGCCGATCGAGTGGATCCGGTCGCTGTGCTGCGACCACACGCCGCACGTGCAGTAGAGGGCGGAGCTGGCTCAGCTCTTGGCCGCCGAGACCTTCTTGGCGGCGAGGGCGGCGAGACCGGCGACCACGAGGAGCAGCAGCAGCTTCTTCATGCGGCTGACCTTATCGGTCGCTCTTCGGCGATACCCGTCGATACGTGGCGGCGATCGACACGTCGCTGCGGAGGCTGTTGGCGATGAAGCACTCGCGGTGGGCCACCTCGACCAGGTGGTCGAGGCGATCGTCGCTGACCTCGTCGCTGTTGGGTCCGAGTGTGATCGTCGGCCGCAGCACGATCCGCACGATCCGCATCGGCCGGTCGTCCTCGGGCATCTCCGCCTGGGCATCGTCGTCGTAGGCGACGACGTCGATCCGTGCCCGAGCGGCGACCGCCAGGAAAGACAGCAGCTGGCACGACGAGGCGGCGGCGACGAGCAGCTGCTCGGGGTTGACTCGATCGGGATCGCCTCGGAACGCGGGATCCGAGCTCAGATCGAGCGCTGTCGTCGCCGGCGGGGCGACCACCTGGTGGGCCCGGTCGTAGGCGTCGTAGCCGACGGCGGTCGAACCGGTCCACGACAACGTCGTGCGATAGCGGTGCACCTCACTCATCCGCCCCGGTCTACCCCATTCTTGGAACTCGGGAGCGTTTCGGGTGCCAGGGCACCCGAAACGCTCCCGAGAACGGAGGAGGGGTTCGGCTCGGAGGCCGCCGGGGTCGTCTCGTAGGGTCGCCGGCCGAGCCCTATGACCATCGAACTGGACAGTGAGCACGCCCGCGAGCGCCTCGGCTCGTGGTTGACTGATCGACTCGACTGCGGCGCCGTGACCGTCGGCGAGTTCAGCAGGCCGAAGAGCGGCTTCTCCGCGGAGACGGCGATCTTCGACGCCGAGACCGCCGCCGGTCCACGCAAGCTCGTGCTCCGTCGCGAGGTGCCCGATCCGGCGGTGTACCCACAGCAGGTGCCTGGACTGGATGTCGAGATCGACATCCAGTACCGCACGATGGCGCTGCTGCACGAGCACGCGCCGGTGCCGCTCGCTCCGCTGATCGGCTACGAATCCGACGCCGACGTGCTCGGCGCGCCGTTCTTCGTCATGGGCTTCGTCGGCGGCGACGTGCCGACCGAGAGCCCGCCCTACCCCGAACTCGGCTTCTTCATGGACGCCTCGCCGGAGCAGCGCCGACAGATGGTCGACCGCGGGCTGGCCCAGGTGGCGGCGATCCACGCCCTCGACCTCGGCACCGTCGACCTCGGATGGCTGCACCCCGTCGGGGAGACGCCGGGCACCGCCCAGCAAGTCGCCCTCTGGCGGCGCTACGCGGAGACCGAGCTGCGCGGTCGCGAGCACCCGCTGATGATCGACACCTACGACTGGTTGCAGGCCAACCTGCCGGCCGATGAGTCCGTCGGTCTGTGCTGGGGTGACGCTCGCCCGGGGAACATCATCTGGCAGGACTTCGAGCCGGCCTGCCTCACCGACTTCGAAGCGGTGTCGATCGGCTCGCCGATCCAGGACCTCGGCTGGTGGCTGATGTTCGACCGCACGATGCACCCCGACGGGTCCCGCCTGCCAGGCGACCCCGAGCGCGCCGAGCAGATCGCGATGTACGAGACCCACACCGGCCGCGACGCCGCCGGTGTCGGGTTCCACGAGGTCTTCGCCGGCGCCCGCTACGCGGCGATCGTCGTGCGGGTGATGAACCGGCTGGTGGATCGCGGCGACCTCGATCCGGGGCAGACGGTCTGGTTGAACAACCCAGCGGTCGACGCGCTCGCCGCGATCGTGGACGAGCGAGGATGACGATGCACCCCGACGACGAGTTCCACCCGCCGACGTCCGACGACCCGTACTGGACCGAGACCTGCTGGTTCACGTTCACCGTGCCCGAGCGCCGCCTGTCGGGCCAGCTGTACCCGTTCTTCCGCCGGAACCAGGGCGTCGCCGCCGGCGGCGCGTACTTCTGGGACGACCAGGGCGACCAGATGTGGAACTGCCTGTACGCCAAGAACTTCTGGCACCTCCCGATCCCCGACCAACCGCTCTCGGCCATCACGCTGCCGAACGGCATCCGCTACCGGGTGCTCGAGCCCCAGCAGCGATACGCGATCGGCTACGACGACCCCGACGGCGGTGACGAGCTGCACGTCTCGCTGACGTTCGACGCGGTGACCCCTCCGCACTATCTCGGCCAATCGCACCTCGACCAGCCGGGTCGCTACACGGGCACGATCGTGTTGCGCGGCGAGGAGATCCCGGTCGACTCCTACGGGTTCCGCGACCGGTCGTGGGGGGTGCGCTCGCAGTTCGGGCGGGGCCTCACCAGCTCACCCGCCCGCCACGGTGGCTACAGCTACGCGACCCAGTCGGCGGACGACGCGTTCCACACGATCACGATGGACTTCGGCTCGGGGATGAGCTCGATCCACGGCTACCTGCTGCTGGACGGGACGTGGTCCAAGCTCCGGTCGGCCACGCGCACTGTCGTCGAGCGCTCGCCCGACACCGCGTTCCAGACCAGGGTGGTCATCGACGGCGTGGACGAGCTCGGCCGCGAGCTGCACGCCGAGGGCCGCTGCCTGAACCGGCTCGGCTTCTTCATCAACCCGAACATGTGGACCGTCAACTGCCTCACCGAGTGGACGTTCAACGGGATCACGACGTTCGGCGAGGATCACGACAACTGGAGCGCGTCGGCGATCCGCGAGTTCGCCCGCGGCCAGCTCTTCGGCTCGTAAGGTCGCTGAACGTGAGCATCCTGGCCTGGACCTTCGTCGGGTTCTTCGCCGGCCTGCTGGCCCGCTGGATCGTCAAGGATGACCGCCAGGGCTGCCTCTACACGATCGCCATCGGAATCCTCGGCGCGCTGATCGGCGGTGCGATCATGCAGCTCGCCGGCGGCAGCGGCGTCAACGACTTCGACATCCGCTCGATCCTCGTCGCCGCGCTCGGCGCGATCCTGTTGCTGCTCGTGCTCCAGGCCATCGCCGGCCGCAGGCACCGCCGTTCCTAGCGGGCCGCGATCCCGTAGGCGTGCGTCGGGCGGAGGGTGACGACGACGCGCTGCTCGCTGACCATCGCCTCCCGGTACTCGTCCCAGTCCGGATGCTCGCCGGCGATGCGGCGATACAGGTCGACGAGCGCCTCGGTCACCTCGTCGTCGACCGCCGCCGCCGGGCGTGTCACCGCCGCATCACCGTCCAGCACGACGTACGACCAGAAGTCCGGCGTGCTGACGTACATCGTCAGCCGTGCGTCGCGGCGGAGGTTGCGCACCTTGGCTCGCGTCTCGGTGGCGGAGAACACGATCGCGTCGCCGTCCACGCGAAACGTCACGTTGGATGGCTGTGGCCGACCGTCGCGCTTCAGCGTGATCGCCACCCCGTTGTTGGTGCGCGATGCGTACTCCAGTGCTTCGGTGACGTCCAACGTGCCTCCTCAGAACGCGGGGATCACCTCGGCACCGTAGCGACGGATCATCGTCGCCAGCTCGTCGAACGAGCCCATCGTCGACGAGAGGCCGGAGCCCGCCGGCAGGCCGGCGCCGAACGCGGCGTGCACGTGGTCGCACCCGGTCAGCTCGCGGTAGCGCTGGATCTGGGCGATGACGTCGTCGGGCGAACCCCACAGCAGGCGGTCGTCGGCGATCTCGGCGGGTGACACGTCCTCGCCTTCGTCGATGCGGCGGAACAGCTCGCGCTCGACGTCGTCCTCGACCGACTCGCGCCAGTGCTCCATCAGCCCGCCGACGTAGGCGGGCAGCACCTCGCGCTCGACCTGGGCCCGGTCGGCGCCGACCCACGCGTAGCGGCGCAGGATCCAGTCCGCCGGTCGGCCGGTGGCCGCCCGCGCCTCGCGGTAGGCGGCGAGGCACGACTGCGCCTTGGCGAGCGACTGCACCGGGCCGCAGAGCCAGGCGTCGCCGAGGCGCGCTGCCCGCTCGATCGCGGCGTCGGCCACGCCGGCGACCCACAGCGGCGGGTGCGGCTGCTGGATCACCCGCGGGTACACGGTCAGCTCCGGGAACCGGTGGTAGCGCCCCTCGTAGGAGGTCTGCTCCTCGGTCCACACCAGCCGCAGGATCTCCAGCGCTTCGGTCATCCGCCCGCCGCGCTCGCCGAACACCGAGCCGTGCACCTCGTACTCCAGCGGCCACCAGCCGAGGCCGACGCCGAGGCTGATCCGCCCGCCCGAGAGCTCGTCGATCGTCGCGACCTGCTCGGCGACGCGCACCGGGTGGTGCACCGGCAACTGGAAGATGCCGGTGCCGACCCGCAGCGTCTCGGTGCGGACGGCCACCGCGGCAAGGAACGTGAGCGGATCGCTCATGTTGCCGGGCAGGAAGTGATGGTGGCCGACCGTCGCCGTGTCGAACCCGGCCTCCTCGGCGATGCGGGCCAGCTCGAACGTCTGGCGGTAGGGATCCTTCGCTGTGGGGTCGCGCAGGATCGGGAGCGACATGGAGAACTTCATCGCGCCCGAACCTACGCGGCGTCAGTCCGTCGTCCGCTTCCGGAGCAGGTGGATGCTCGCGGGGACGGCGATGGCGAGGATCACCGCGACCGAGATGAACGACATCAGGACCGGGTGCTCGGCCGGCCAGACGCCGGAGTCCTTCGCCGGGTTCGGATTGCCCATCAGCTCGCGGCATGCGCCGGCCACGGCCGAGACCGGGTTCCAGTCGGCGATCACCCGCATCCACGTCGGCAGGCCGTCGGTGGGCACGAAGCAACTGGAGATGAACGCGGTCGGGAACAGCACGAGCAGGGCGACTCCCTGCGCTGATTCAGGGTCGTGCACCACCATCCCGAGGCACGCGGTGACCCAGCTCAGCGACCATGCGAACAGCACGGCCACGCCGAGCGCGGCGAGCGTGCCGGGCAGGCCGTTGTCGGGTCGCCAGCCGATGAACCAGCCGGTGATGCACACGATCGACGCGCACAGGATGCTCGCCAGGAGATCCGACGCCGTGCGGCCGACGAGGATCGCACTGCGCGACATCGGCAGCGTCCGGAAGCGGTTGATCACGCCGGTGCTGAGGTCGGAGCTGAGCCCGACTGCGGTGCCCATCGCTGCGGTGGTCAGGTTCATCGTGACCAGGCCACCGATGGCGAAGTCCTTGTAGCTGCCACCGGCGATCGTCATCGCCGACCCGAAGATCGTGACGAACAGCACGGTGAACAGGACCGGTTGGATCGTGGCGTCGGACAGCTGGGCCGGCTCGCGCCGGACGTGGATCAGGTTGCGACGGGTGAGCACGCCGACCGTTCGCAGCCAGGCGGTGAAGCGCCCAGCGCCGACCTGCTCGGTGCGCGTGGGTGCTGATGTGGCGATCGTCGCCGTGGTCATGACAGGACCTCCTCGGGGGTTGCGTCGTCGGTCGGGCGCCCGGTGAGCGCGAAGAACACATCGTCGAGCGACGGGCGGTGCACGGCGACGTCATCGACGGCGATGCCGGCGTCGTCGAGCGCTCGGACCACGGCGGTGACGAGACCCGGCCCGACGGTGATCGGCGCGTGCAGGCGGCGGCCGTCGGCCGAGACCGAGACCTCGCCGGTCACGAGAGGGGCGAGCGCTGCCGCAGCACCGGTGTCCGGTCCGGCGAGCACCACCTCCAGCTGCTCACCACCGACCGCTGTCTTCAGGTCGCGGGCCGACCCCTTGGCGATGACCCGGCCGTGGTCGATGACGATGATCTCGTCGGCGAGCTGGTCGGCCTCGTCGAGGTACTGCGTCGTGAGCAGCAGCGTCGTGCCGTCGCCGACGAGTGCCCGGATGATGTCCCACATCCGCAGCCGGCTGGTCGGGTCGAGCCCGGTGGTCGGCTCGTCGAGGAACAGCACCGGTGGGCGGGTCATGAGGCTCGCTCCCAGGTCGAGGCGCCGGCGCATGCCGCCGGAGTAGCCCTTGACCTGGCGATCGGCGGCGTCGGTCAGGTCGAACTCGCGCAACAGCTCGGCGGCGCGCTGCGCTGCGGCCTTGCGGTGGAGGCCGGACAGCTCGCCGATGAGCACGAGGTTCTGGCGGCCGGTCAGCACCTCGTCCACGGACGCGTCCTGGCCGGTCACACCGATCAGGTGGCGCACGGTGTGGGCGTCGCTGACGACGTCGTGGCCCATGATCCGGGCGCTGCCGCCGTCGGGCACGGTCATCGTGGTGAGCATGCGGACGGTCGTGGACTTGCCGGCGCCGTTCGGGCCGAGCACGCCGAGGATCCGGCCGTGCTCGACGGCCAGGTCGACGCCGTCGACGGCGAGATGGTCGCCGTATCGCTTGCGGAGGCCGACGGCCTCGATGATGGGGGTTGACACTTCGATCTCCTAGGCTTACTTGCCGACCGGCAAGGAACTTCCTTGCCGTACGGTAAGCGCGAACTAGCCGGTCGTCAAGTAAGTTGTGTCATGTGGCCGAGCCAACCACCCGCGAGCGGATCCTCGACGTCGCCGCGACGCTCTTCATCACGCAGGGATACGACGGCACGTCCCTGCGCGAGATCGCCGACGAGATGGGCTTCACCAAGGCAGCGCTCTACTACCACTTCCCGAGCAAGGAGGACTTGCTGCGGGCCCTGATCGAACCGTTCACCGACATCGCCCAGGGGATGGGTGAGCGGCTGACCAAGGCGCAAGACGTCGAGGAGTGGGCCGACGCGCTGGCGTGGATGGTCGACCAGGCGTTGGAGCACCTGCGCGTGTTCTCGCTGCTCGAACGCAACCGGGGGGCGGTCCGGGTGCTCGCCGAGGATTCCGACTTCTTCCAGGACCACGAGCACTGGCACGAGCAGCTGGAGGTTGCGATCGACCGGCTCGCCGTCACGTTCGAGGACCGGGTCCGGCTCGTGTGCACGCTCGCCGTCGTCGCCGGCTTCGACGACTTCGGTGGCAGCCCGATGATGGAGAGCGATCCGGACGGGGTGCGCGAGCACCTCGGCGCCGTGACCCGCCAGATCCTGGGCCTGCCGAAGGCTCGCCGGTCGCGCTGACTCAACCCTTCGCGTCGGACCAGCGGTCGACGATCGCGACATCGGCGACGAAGCGCACCGAACGGTCCGGCGCCCAGCGCGCTGCCGTGTCCTGGAGGGCGTCGACGACCATCACCGCCGCGTCCTCGCCGACATCGCTCGGCACGTGCAGCAGCAGTTCGTCGTGGAGGCACAGCACGATCCCGCCGTCGGTGCCCGCCAGACGCGACCGGACGATCGCCGCCCACATCTTGAACAGTTCGGCCGCCGCGCCTTGGATCGCCGCGTTACGCGCGTAGCGACCACGCGCGGCCGCTCGTCGCCGAGCTTCGCGTTCGTCGATCCCGGGCTCGTCGACCGGGCCCAACCGGACGAGCCGCCCGCCGTAGGTGCGCAGGTCACGTCCGACCTGACCGGCGACGTCAGCCTCGCGGAGGAACGTCATCGCGACGGGGTACGTCGCTTCCAGGCGGCGCAGCGCTCGGGCGCCGTGACCCGTCGTCTGGCCGTACATGGCGCCGAGCACGGCAACCTTCGCTGTCGCCCGATCGACGCCCAGTTCGGTCGCCACCGGCAGGTACAGGTCGACGTCACGCGTCGCTCGCGCGAGCGCGCCGTCCCCCGACACCGCGGCCAGCACCCGCGGCTCGATCTGGCCGAGGTCAGCGCGGACGAACACGAAGCCGGGCTCGGCGATCACCGCCGGACGGAGATCCGAGGGCAGGTTGTGCAGGCCAGCGGTCGCCGTCATCCGTCCCGCAGCCCCGTCTGAGCCGGTCCACTCGCCGCGCAAGCGCCGGTCCTCACCGACGTTCGCGTCCAGCCAGGCGTAGCCGAACGTCGTCGCGATCCGCTCCGCCTTACGCCAGGCGAGGAGGTCGTCGACGATCGGGTGCTGGCCGCGCATCGATTCGAGTCGCCAGGCCCGGGTGTCGGACACCTCGATGCCCGTAGCTCGCAGCAGCGACTTGACGTGCCCGGGGTTGCGGAGCAGGTACGACGTGCCCGCCGGCGCGTGCCGCAGCACAGCGGCGTCGCGTGCGTTGCGCGCTGCGTCTGCCTCGGCCTCCGATCGGGGCCGAGGCCCGATGAAGCCCGCGATGATCCGCTCGGCTTCGCCGACGTCCAACGGGAGCCCGGCCGTCGCCAGTTCCGCGCACAGCAATTCGGCGGCGGACTCCGAGCGAGCGACCGTCACCGCCATCGGGCGATCGACCAGCTGCTCGACAAGGGTGGCCTGGCGACGGGCGACGTCGAGAGCGAGCCCCGCCCACGTCGCGAGCGACGTCGGATCCGATCGCCACCGCTCATCGGCCCAGGCTGCGTTCAGGTGGCCGTCGCCGCGAACCGGTCCGTCGTCCGTCGTGTCCTCTGCGGCGCCGAAGGTGAACAGGTCGGCGGGTCGCTCACTCCGGGCGCGCTCGGGTGGTTCGAGGCCTTGCCCGCCGGCCCAGATGGTGGCGGGGTCGGCCCGCCAACCGCCGAACAGCAGGCGGTGCACGGCGACGAGGTCCCACGACGTCGTCAGCCTCACGCCGGCGACCAGCGACTGGCGGGCGGTCTCGGCTGACCAGATCGCCCAACGCGGGCGCAGCGCTTCGTCGACGCGGGCGAGCCAGTCGGCACCGCCGTCCTCGAGCACGATGGAACCGGAATCCGAGACGGCGATGCAGGCGCCGATGCCTGCCACCGATGCGAGCCCGACCAGGTCGCCGCGCTGCACGCCGAGCCGTCCGAGCCGCTCGACGATGTCCATGTTCGGCACCCTGCCACACGCCTCAGCAGTCGGAGGTGGGTGGGTAGCGTCGCTGATCGTGCAGCAACCGATCACCCGCCGGGGGTGGATCCTGTTCGGGCTGATGGGCGCGATCTGGGGCGTGCCCTACCTGTTCATCAAGGTCGCGGTCGAGCACCTCGCGCCGCCGGTGGTCGTGTTCGGCCGGACCTCGATCGCCGCGGTCGTGCTCGTGCCGATCGCGCTCCACACCGGTGCCGTACGCGCCGCGCTGCCGCACTGGCGGCCGATCCTCGCCTTCGCCGCGCTGGAGATGGCGGGGCCGTGGCTGCTGCTGACCCACGCCGAGCAGCACCTCCCGTCGGGACTGACCGGGCTGCTGATCGCGTGTGTGCCGATCGTCGGCGCGATCGTGGCCTACCTGCTCGGTGACCACAGCGCGCTGCACCCCAAGCGGCTCCTCGGCATCGCCATCGGGCTCGGCGGTGTGGCCCTGCTCGTCGCCGCCGACCTCGGCGGCAGCGGGGTGCCGTGGTGGAGCGTGGTCGAGGTGCTCCTGGTCTGCGTCGGCTACGCGACCGCACCGTTCATCGCCAACCGCCGACTCGGCCACGTCCCGTCCCTCGGCGTCGTCGCCATCTCGCTGTCTGCCGTCGCGATCCTCTATGCCCCGTTCGCGTGGATCTCGCGTCCGGACGAGCCCCCGCCGGATGAGGCGTGGGCGGCGGTGGTCGCCCTGGCGTTGATCTGCACCGCGCTGGCGTTCGTCATCTTCTTCGCGTTGATCGCCGACATCGGTCCCGCCCGGGCCACGCTGATCACATTCGTGAACCCCGCTGTCGCCGTGATCGTCGGGGCGATCGTGCTCGACGAGCAGATCACCGCGGCGACGATCGCCGGCTTCGTGCTCGTGCTGGCGGGATGTTGGCTGTCCACCCGCCAGCCGACGCCGGACGCAGCTGCGCCGGAGCTGACCGACGAGATGGTGCGCTGAGCGTTCACCGGCTCAGGGCAGGACGGTGTCCGCCTCGGGCGACTCCATCGCCTGCACGATTCGCTGCACAGGCAAGGCCGGCATCCTCCGGAGCAGTACGGTGGCGATCGAGGCGACGCCGACCACCACGATCGCGGCGACGATCGCGGCGATGCCCATGCCGTCGGTGAACGCCGCTCGGGCCTGCTGCACCAGCGAGCCGGCGACGTCGGCAGGGAGGGTCTTCGCCGCCTGCAGGGCGCCGGCCAGGCCTGACGAGACCTGCTCGCCTGCGTCGGGCGGCAGCGCCTCGACGGTCGGCCCCATCGTCGAGCGGTAGTGGGTCGTGACGATCGATCCGAGCACGGCGACACCGAGCGCGCCACCGAGCTCACGCGTCGTGTCGTTCATCGCCGAGCCCATGCCAGCGCGCTCCAGCGGCACCGACGTCATGATCAGCGCCGTGAACGGGCTCATCGTCACGGACATGCCGGCCATCATCGGGGTCAGCGCGAAGTAGATCGCCCAACCGTGGCTCGTCGTCTGCAGCGTCGACAGCAGCAGCAGACCGAACGCGATGAGACCCATCCCGATCGGCACCATCGTGCCGATCCCGAAGCGCTGCACCAGCCGGGGTGCCTGGGGCGCGAGCAACATCATCACGAGCGGCATGGGCAGCATGATCAGGCCGGCGTGGAACGGCGAGAACCCGAGCACCATCTGCAGGTACTGCGTGGAGAGGAAGGCGACGCCGAACATCGCGAAGAAACACAGGGCGATGCCGACCGCGGAGATGCTGAAGCGAGGGTTGTTCAGCAGTTGCAGATCGAACATCGGGTCGTCGGTCGTGCGCTCGCGGAGAACGAAGGCGCCGAGGGCGACGATCGCGACGGCGAAGGCGAGCAGGGTGTGGGTCGATCCCCACCCGTGCTCGGGCGCCTCGATGATCGCGTACACGAGTGCACCGATGGCGAGGATCGACAGGAGCGCGCCCGGGATGTCGATGCGGTGCTGCTCGGGATCGCGTGACTCCGGGAGGAGGATCCGGCCGGCGACGATGGCCACCGCGAGGAGCGGCACGTTGATGAGGAACACCGATCCCCACCAGAAGTGCTCGACGAGGAATCCCGAGATGGGGGGCCCGAGCGCCGCGCCGCCCGCGGCGATGCCCGCCCAGATGCTGATCGCCTTGGGCCGTTCGTAGGGCTCGAACACGTTGGTCAGCAGCGACAGCGTCGACGGCATCACGAACGCAGCGGCAAAGCCCATCACCGCACGAAGCGCGATCACCTGGTCGGCGCTGTCGGCCATCGACGCGCCGACCGCGCCGAGCAGGAACAGCACCATCCCGGCCTGCAGTACGAGCTTGCGGCCGAAGCGATCGCCGATCGTGCCGGCGGTGAACAGCATGCCGGCGAACACCAGGCTGTAGGCGTCGACCATCCACTGCAGCGAGCTGCTCGACGCGTTGAGGTCTTCGGCCATCTGCGGCAGCGCCACGTTGAGGCTGCCGTTGGCGACCATGATCACCATCAGGCTGAGGCACAGCACCACGAGGATCTTCCAGCGGTTGGCGTGCACGGCGGGGTCGATCGTGCTGACCTGGTCGTCGATCATGAGGTTCCTCGAGGTCGGGGGGCGTGACCGGGCTCCATCCTGCCGTACGGCCGGTCAGGACGCGGTAGCGAGAGCGACCCGGCGGCCCGCGCGCAGCGTCGTGGCCCACCAGACCAGATCGTCGAGCATCACCTCTGCCGCGGTGTTCGCCGCCGCGTCGTGTGGCTGGCCGTCGGCGTCGAAGCGCTCCCACGCGCCGTGGAAGCTCACGACGTCGCGGATCGTGGCCGCCCGGACCTCGGCGAACACCGGGCGGAGGTGTTCCACGGCGCGCAGGCCACCGCTCAACCCGCCGTACGACACGAACGCGACCGGCTTGCGGGCGAACTCGCCGCGGCTGAGGTCGATCGCCTGCTTCAGCGGTGCCGGGTAGCTGTGGTTGTACTCGGGGGTCACGACGACGAACGCGTCGGCCCGGTCGAGGCGACGGAGGTACTCCTCCAGCTCGGGTGTCGCGTCGCGGGTCCACACGTGCGGCAGGTCGGCAGTCGCGAGGTCGATGACGTCGAGGTCGAAGTCGTCGCGCTCCTCGATCGCGTCGGCGATCCACGCGGCGACGGTCGTTCCGAACCGACCCTCGCGGGTCGAACCGATCATGAGCGCGATGCGGAGGGTATGAGGGGTCATGGGCGAGATGCTAGAAGTTCAAGTTCACTTGAAGTCAAGGAGCTATGGTGGCAACGCCATGGAGAAGTGGTTGACGATCGGCGCGGTCAGTGAGCGCACGGGTGTTGCGACGTCCGCCCTGCGCTACTACGAGGCCGAGGGACTCGTCCATGCCGAACGCACCGCGAGCGGCCAACGGCGCTATCACCGGGATGCGCTGCGACGTGTGTCGTTCGTGCGCGTCGCCCAGGAGGTGGGCTTGACGTTGCAGGAGATCCGCGAGGCGATGGCGTCGCTGCCCGACAACCGTACGCCGACGGAGAAGGACTGGCACCGCCTGTCGATGTCGTGGAAGCCCCGCCTCGACGCCCAGATCGCCATGCTCGAGCGCCTGCGCGAGCGGCTGGACCGCTGCATCGGTTGTGGCTGCTTGTCGCTCAAGGTCTGCCACATCGTCAACCCGGATGACTGCGCCGGCCACACCGGCTGCGGCCCCCGCTACGTCGTCGCCGACTGACCGAGCTCACATGGGCGCGGAGACTGCCGGCTTCCGGGGGTTTGCGCGCCAAAGCCGGGCGGCGGGGGAGGGTCGTAGGCTCGGGCGGCGATGACCGTCTACCTCGTCGGCGCCGGGCCCGGCGATCCCGAGTTGCTCACCGTGCGCGCCGTGCGGTTGCTCGGGGAGGCCGACGTGGTGCTCCACGACCGACTCGTCGGCGCCGAGACGCTGGCGCTCGTGGGTCCTGGCGCCGAGGTCATCGACGTCGGCAAGGAGAGCGGCAGCCACGCGATCCCTCAGCCGGACATCAACGACCTCCTCGTGCGCCACGGGAGGACCGGCGCCACGGTCGTGCGCCTGAAGGGCGGCGATCCCTACGTGTTCGGGCGCGGTGGTGAAGAGGCACAGGCACTGCTCGACGCGGGCATCCCGGTGGAGGTCGTGCCGGGGATCACCTCCGCGATCGCGGCGCCCATGGCCGCAGGTGTCCCGGTCACGATGCGCAACCAGGCATTGGCGTTCACCGTGGTGACCGGACACGCCGACCCGAACGGACCGATGACCGTGGATTGGGCGGCTCACGTCGCGACCGGGGCCACGCTCGTGATCCTCATGGGCGTCGGTCGCATCGGCGCCATCGCCGGTCACCTCCTCGACGCCGGCATGGATCCGGCCACGGCGGTCGCCGGCATCCAATGGGCGTTCACCCCCCGTCAGCACGTCACCCGCACGACCCTCGCCGAGGTCGCCACCGCGGGCATCGCCCCGCCGGCGACGATCGTCGTCGGCGACGTCGCCGCGCTCGACCTCCGCTCGCCCGGGGTCTGAGTGGCGCTGTCGTTCCCCGTCGTGCCGATGAAGGGTGTGCTCGGCACGCTCCCGGCCGACGACGACCAGTGGGCGTTCGAGATCAAGTACGACGGCTACCGCACGCTCGCATTCGTCGACGGTGAGCAGACTCGACTGCAGTCGACCACGCTCGCCGACGTCAGCCGCCGCTGGCCGGAGATCGGTGGTCTGGCCTCGGGCGTCCACGCGTCGAGCGCGATCCTCGACGGCGAGCTGGCGGTGCTCGACGACCTCGGCCGCCCGCGGTTCGAGCTGATCCAGCGCCACGAACGCTCCGCCGTCTACTTCGTGTTCGACATCCTCCAGATCGACGGTCGCGACACGATCGCGCTGCAGTACGAGCAACGACGGCGTCTGCTCGCCGAGGTGGTCGAACCCGGTGGGAACTGGACCGTGCCGACCCACCACGTCGGCGATGGTGCGGCGTTGCTCGCCGCCACCGCGGCGCAGCAGCTCGAGGGCGTCATGGCCAAGCGCCTCGGCAGCACCTACCAGCCCGGCGGGCGCACCCCGAACTGGCGCAAGATCAAGAATCGGATCCGGGTCGAGGTCGTGGTCGGCGGGTTCACGGCCGGCAGCGGCAATCGAGAGTCCACGTTCGGGGCGATCCTCGTCGGCCGTCCGGTGGACGGCGACCTGGTGTTCGCAGGAGGTGTCGGTTCCGGCTTCAACCAGCGGACGCTCGAAGCGATGCGCCGCCGGTTCGAGGATCTGCGCGCCGACGACTGCCCGTTCACGCCGACGCCACCGCGCGAGTACGTTCGCCAGGCGACGTGGGTGCGGCCCGAGCTGACCGCGCTGGTCGAGATCACCGAGTTCACCAACGACGGCTACGTCCGCCAAGCAACCTTCATCCGCCTCGTCGAGTGAAACCCCTTTGAATCTCGGGAGCGTTCTGGCTGCCAGAACAGCCAAAACGCTCCCGAGTTCGTTGGATCGCGTCAATCGTCGAGCGCTTGGTACACGCTCGTCCAGAAGTCGGCGAGCACGTTCCAGTGCACCGGCGCGTCGAGGCGGTGGTTCATCATCAGCACTGCGCTGACGTCGTTGATGGGGTCGGCATACCAGCTCGAGCCGAACCCGCCATCCCAGCCGAACCGGCCGGGAACCGCCGCGGGGCCGTTGCGATCTCGGAACACGGACAACCCGAGCCCCCAGCCGCGTCCCGGGTCGAGGATCGGAGCACCGCCGGCACGCAACTCGGGCGTGAGCTGGTCGGTCGTCATCGCCTCGACCGTCGTCCGGCCGAGGATGCGCCCGCCGCGGTGCGCGCCGCGGCGCAGCATCATCTCGCCGAACGCGGCGTAGTCGTCCACGGTCGACACGAGCCCCGCGGCACCATCGGGGAACGCCGGTGCTGAGCTCCACAGCCCGTCGGCTGGATCGGCGATCGTCGACGTGCCGGAGTCGTCGAGCCCCCACACCGGGGTGAACCGGGCGAGCGAGGCCGCCGGCACGCTGAACCCGGTGTCGCGCATGGCGAGCGGCTCGAACAGCCGCTCGGACAGGAACTGCTCGAAGGGTTGGCCGGCGACGCGAGCGACGAGCACGCCGAGCACGCTGGCGCTCGCGCCGTACCGCCACCGCTCACCCGGCTGCGACATGAGTGGGAGTGTCGCCAGCTGCTCGATCCACGCGTCGGGCCCGTGGGGCACGCTCGGGTCGGGCGGGCCGAGCGCGCCGAGGTGCAGCTCGCGCTCGGCGGCGAAGATCGGCGCCCCACTCGTCATCAGCGGGATGTCCAGCCCGAGTCCGTAGGTGTACGTCAGCAAGTCGCGCAGCGTGATCGGCCGTTCGAGCTCGACCGTGTCGTCGAGCGGTCCGCCCGGGTCGCGCAGCACTCGCACCGCGCCGAGTTCGGGCAGGAATGTGGCAACCGGGTCGTCGAGCGCGACCCTGCACTCCTCGACGAGGATCATCACCGCGGCCGCCGTGATCGGCTTGGTCAGCGACGAGATGCGGAAGATCGTGTCCCGCGCCACGGCGCCGAACGTCTCGACGACGACTTCGCTGCCTCGTCGCACATGGACGACGATGCCCGGCACCTGGCCACGTTCCACGTAGCCGTCCATGACCCGCCGCAGCGTCTCCAGCCGCGAGGGTGAGAGTCCGTTGCTCATCCGACCTCCATTCGGCGACGGGCGTACCCGAATTCGTTCAGAACGAACGCGACTCGGCGACCTCGGTCTTGAGGACGCGCCGCAGCAGCTTGCCCGTCTCGCTGTAGGGCAGCTCGTCGCGGACCTCGACGACCTCGGGCACCTTCGTGCTGCGGAGGCGCTCGCGCACGAACGTGCGCAGCTCGTCCTCGTCGACGGACTCGTCCGCCGGCACGATGACCGCGGCCACCGCTTCGCCCCACTCGGTCGACGGGATGCCGAACACGGCGACGTCGGCGACGAGGGGATGGGTGCGCAGCACGTCCTCGATCTCGCCGGGGGAGATGTTCTCGCCCCCGCGCACGATCACGTCGTCGAGCCGGCCCTCGACGTAGAGGAAGCCGTCCTCGTCGAAGTGACCGCCGTCGTTGGTGTGGAACCAGCCCTCGTCCTGGTCGGAGTCGCGCCCGACGTACTCGCCCGACACCTGCTCGCCGCGCACCCAGATCTCGCCGCTGTCTCCGGGTGGCACCTCGTTGCCGTCCTCGTCGCGGATCGAGACCTCGACCGCGGGACTCGGCTTGCCGACCGAACCGAGGCGGCCGCGCACCGCCGGATCGTCGGAGGCGATCGCGGCGCGGTGGTCGTCGGGGGCGAGCACGGCGATGGTGGAGCTGGTCTCGGTGAGGCCGTAGGCGTTGACGAAGTCGACCGATGGCAGGTCGCCGAGCGCCCGCTCGATCACGTCGATCGGCATCCGTCCGCCGCCGTAGGACAGGTGGCGCAGCGTGGTCAGCCCGCCGCCGCGCTCGGCGATCACGTCGAGCACCCGGCCGAGCATCGTCGGCACGACCATCGCGTGCGTGACCCGGTGGGTGTCGACGGCGTCGACCCAACCGTCGGGCGTGAAGCTCTGCAGGTAGGCGATCCGCCGGCCGGTGAACAGCGAGCTGATGATCGCTGTGATCCCGGCGATGTGATACGGCGGCACGCTGACGAGGCCAGTCTCCTCCGGGTCGGCGCTGGCGAACTCGAGCGTCCCCATCACGTAGGACATGACGTGGCTGTGGTGCAGCACGGCGGCCTTCGGCTCGCCGGTCGTGCCGGAGGTGAACAGCAGCACCGCGGTCTCGTCCGGGTCGCCGATCGTCTCGGGTTCGGCCGCGGTGGGCGCGGCCAGCAACTCGGACGTGGGGATGAGGCGCAGCCCCTCGACGTCGCTGATCCGGCTCACCATGTCGTCGTCGACGACGGCGACGGCCGGAGCTGCGCGGCCGGCGATCCGCTGCAGGTCGGCGTCGACGAGCCGGTAGTTCAGCGGGGTGAACGCGGCATCGCACAGGGCGGCGGCGAACAGGGTGATCGGTACCGCCCGCGAGTTCTGACCGAGGAACACGACCCGGTCGGCGTCGCTGCCGATCAGCGCGGCGGCGGCGACGGCGCGCTCGTGGAGCTCGCCTGCAGTCAGGTCGCCGCCGGCGTCGGACACGACGACCCGGTCGGGATCGGCCCCAGAGGCCATCTGGATCAGGATCGACAGATGCACGGCCGAGAACGGTAACAACCAGACCCCGGATCGCTCGATTCTGCCCTCCAGCCGCGTTCTTGCGGTCGGATCGGGCCCGTTTCGGGCGCGATGTCGCGGCAGGTTGGGGTGGGGGTCGGCTTCTTGCGGTCGGATCGGGCCCGTTTCGGGCGCGATCCGACCGCAGGTTCGGTGGGTAGGGATCAGGTGATGCGGTCGACGAGGCCCCACCGCAGCGCGGTCGAGGCGTCGATCGTGTCGCCGGTCAGCGCCAGCCACGCCGTCCGATGGCGCCCGATCCGCCGGGGCAGGCTCACCGTACCGCCGGCACCGGGCACGAGGCCGAGGCCGATCTCCGGCAAGCCGAGCCGAGCCGCGGGGTCGGCGACCACGGTGCCGGCGAACGCCGGCAGCTCGATCCCGGCACCCAGGCACGAGCCGTGGAGGTGCACCTCGATCCGGTCGCGCAGCTGGTGGATCAGCTGGCCGGCGCTGCGCGTCACCCGGATGACGTGGGCACGGGCCGGATCGGGGAACGAGCCGAACTCGGCGAGGTCGCCGCCGCTGCAGAACGACGGCCCGTTGCCGCGCAGCACCACGCGCCGGTCGGGCTGGGCGAGCGCCGCCGTCAGCGCGTGGACCAACCCCTCGCTGAGACCGACGTTCACGGCGTTGTGGCGTGCCGGCCGGTTCAGCACGACGTGGATCGTCGGACCGTCGTCGTGCACCAGCACCGGCGGTGCGCCGTCGGGTGGCAAGGTCGGCGCGCCGCGCCGCGCGCACCAGGCGGCGAACTCGGCGCCCGCCTCCAACGTCGAGTACGTAGTCGACTCGGCGATCAACCCTGCGCCGACCGATCGCTGGTCGCTGTGGCGCAGCACGAGGGCGAGCGCGCTCGAAGCGACGGGGTGGGCGCGGATCAGCTCGACCAATCGCCGCGCCTCGGACTCGTCGGGCACGACGACGTCCACGAGTGCCGCCGCAGGGTTCGTGTCGTTGCCGATTCCGATCAGGACGGCCGGGACCGTGCCGAGCTCGGTGTCTGCCGCGAGAGAGTCGGGCACATCGGAGAGCTCGGCGCCCAGGGGCACGACGATCGAGGGGCAGTCGCGGGCCGCCCCGCAGAACGTGCTGAGGAGACGCAGTCGGGCCAGCTCGACGAGGCCGGCAGGGTCGAGGACGGGAGCGTCCACGACGGTCGACTCTACGATGACCGGATGCCGCAACCGCGCTCGACGCTCGAGCGCACGGTCGCTCACGCGCTCGGGGGTGATCCCGGCGTTGCCGCGACCCGTTGGGCGGCGAGCGGGGCGTTGGCCCTGACCGGTCCTGCCGACGGCGAGCCCTCGATGGCGCCAGCGCGCCTTGCACTGGTCATGGACGCGACCGCCACGTCGATCGCCGACACCACCGACGGTGCGGTGGTCGTCGACGGTCCCGCCCTGCTCGGCGAGCGGGCTGCGCACACCGGCTGGCAGCGGCAGGGCTCGACGAGTTGCGGTGGCCAGGCCCGGTTGCTGAGGGCCGGCGACGGGTGGATCGCCGCGTCGTTGGCCCGCGCTGACGATCTCGACGCCGTCGACGCCTGGCTGGAGTCGGCCGTCGGCCTCGGCGACGACCCGGCGGCGCTCGACTGGGGACCGCTGGCCGCTGCTGTGGCCGGTCGCTCCCGCGCTGATCTCATCGCCCGGGCCCACCTCCTGGGCCTGCCGGTCGCGTCGGTGGGGGAGGCGCGTCCGCCAGGGGTGGTGGTCCGCGTGGAAGACCGGCATCGGTGGTCGGCGCGGCCGCTCGGTGAGCTGACCGTCGTGGACCTGTCGTCGCTGTGGGCCGGGCCGCTGTGCGCGAACCTGCTCGGCCTCGCCGGGGCACGGGTCGTCAAGGTCGAGTCGACACGCCGGCCGGACGGCGCGCGATTCGGTCCGTCCGGGTTCTTCGACCTCCTCCACGGCGGGCACGAGAGCGTGGCCGTCGATCTGACGAGCGACTCCGGCCGGACGTGGCTGCGGCGTCTCGTCGGCGCGGCGGACGTCGTGATCGAGGCCAGCAGGCCGAGGGCGCTCGACGCGATGGGCGCCTCGTTCGGCCGGTGCAGAACGGCCGGGTGGTCCGGTGTGTGGGTCAGGATCACAGCGCACACCGACACCGGACGGGTCGGGTTCGGCGACGACGCAGCCGCGTCCGGGGGGCTCCTCGTCGAGGGCTCCGACGGGCCGATGTTCTGCGCCGACGCCGTCGCCGATCCGCTGACCGGGGCGACGGCTGCGGCGATCGCCCTGGATGCGGTCCGGGCGGGGCGCGGTGGGCGGTACTCGCTGGCGCTCGCCCGCACGGCCGCACTGGTCGCCGAGGGGATCGCGCGGCACGCACCGGTCGATGCCCTGAACGTCGAGGTGGCCTCGCCGAGGTCACGTCTGGTCGTCCAGCCTGCTCGACCGCTCGGTGCCGACACCGACGCCGTGCTCGGGGCGCTGTGACGAGCCTCCTCATCCGCGGCGCAGAGGTCGAGGGTGGCTGCCGCGACGTCACGATCGACGGTGGGGTGATCACTGATGTGTCGCTGGCGGGCCTGGCGCGGCCGGCCGCAGACACCATCGAGATCGACGCGGGCGGTGGGGCGTTGCTGCCCGGTCTCCACGACCACCACCTGCACCTGTTGGCGATGGCCGCAGCGGACGCCTCGGTCGTCGTCGGGCCACCCCTGGTCGGCGACGCGGCGGCGATGGCAATGGTGCTCCGTGCCGAGCACGATCGGCTGCCCGACGGGGCCTGGATCCGGGCGGTCGGTTATCACGACTCGGTTGCCGGACCGATCGACCGATGGTGGATCGACGCGCTCGGGATCCCCCGGCCGATCCGCGTGCAGCACCGGTCCGGAGCGCTCTGGATCTTGAGCTCTGCTGCGCTGGCCGAGCTGCCCGCCCATGGTGCCCCTTTGGAGCGCGACGTCGGCGGACGGCCGACCGGTCGCCTCTATCGCCACGACGACTGGCTGCGCGGCCTCGTGCCCCGACAGGCGCTCGACCTCGCCGCCGTCGGTCGCCGGCTGCTCGGCTACGGGATCACGGGTGTCACCGACCTGACCCCGGCGTCCGCGGTCGCCGACCTCGACGCCCTGGCCGGCGCGGACCTCGCGGTCCGCGTGACGGTCACGGGTTCATCGGCCCTCCCCGCGACAGCTCGACCGGAGCTGCCGCGAGGTCCGGTCAAGGTCGTCATCGATGACCACGATCTGCCGCCGCTCGACTGGATCGTCGGGCAGTTCCGGTCCGCACGCCACGTCGGCCGCCCAGTGGCCGTGCATTGCGTCACCCGCGTCGCGCTCGTGCTCGCCCTCGCCGCCTGGCGTGAGGTCGGCGCCGTCGAAGGCGACCGGATCGAGCACGGCGCCGTCGTCCCGCTGGAGCTGTTCGGCGAGCTCCGCGACCTGGGTCTGGTCGTCGTCACCCAGCCCAACTTCGTTCACGAGCGTGGCGACGAGTACCTGGCCGACGTCGACGCGGACGATCGTCCGCACCTCTGGCGCTGCGGCTCGCTGATCGAAGCCGGCATCGAAGTGGCGTTCGGTAGCGATGCCCCCTACGGTGACCCGGACCCGTGGGCATGCATCGCGGCTGCTGCCGAGCGACGAACGCGCAGCGGTGCCGTCCTCGGTGCCGCCGAGCGCATTCCGTCGCTGGATGCGCTGTCACTGATGCTCGGCTCACCGGTCGCCCCTGCGCGCTCGAGGAGGGTCCGATCCGGAGCGATCGCCGACCTCTGCCTGCTCGATCGACCGCTCACCGATCAGCTCGCGGCACCGACGGCGTCGGCGGTGCGGACCACCATCGTCGGCGGCCGCGTGCACGATGCGGTGGCGCTGCGGCGAGCACTCAGCTGACGAGCGCGTCGAGCACGCCGCCGGTCAACTCGGCCACCCCGTACGACGTGCCGTCCGGGCGGTCACCGAGTCGCACGGCGACGATGTCCTGGTCGGGGATCACGGCGAGCAACTGGCTGAACAGCCCGATCGCCCAGAGGATGCTCTCCGGCCGGCCGGGGACCATCTGGCCATCGGCGATGCTGCCGTCGCCGGGACCAGACGTGGCGACGTCCGCCGATCCGATGGGACCCTGATGGTTGAGCCACCACAGCCAGCCGTACGCCGCGTTGAGCTCGGTCGACGGCGCCGCGGTCGCATCGATGACGTACTGCGCCGAGACGATCTGTGTGCCGTTCCAGAGACCGTGTTGCTCGATCAGCCACCCGAAGCGGGCGATGTCCGAGCAGGTGGTTTGCAGGCCGGCCCAGGTCATCGCATTGCCAGCATCGTCGGTGGTCATCTGCGAGCGCGTCATGCCGATCGGTTGGAAGAGCACCCGGTCGGCGAACGTCACCGGCGACTCGCCCGTCGCCACTTCGAGGACCCGGGACAGCACCTGGATCGCCGAGTTGTTGTACGCCCACACCGTGCCCGGTGGAGCGTCCTGTCCCAGGGCGACGGCAAACGCCGTCTTGTCCTCGGCGCTCGCGGCCATCTGCACGTAGTCCGTGTTCGAGTCCCAGTGGCGACCGGAGTCGTTGCTCAGCAGGTTGCGAACCGTGACCGCCTCGCTCGGCGTGCCGATCCACTCGGGCACGTACTTCGACACGCGATCGTCGACGGACAGCAGGCCCTGATCGGCGGCGATGCCGACCAGCACGCTCGTCACCGACTTGGTGATCGACCACACGTGACGGGGTTCATCGACCGGCACCGCGCCGTAGGTGCGCTCGTCGACCAGCCGACCGTCGCGCACGATCGCGGTGCACGTCGCTCCCGCCCGTTCGGCGTCGACCGCGAACCGTTCGAGCGCCGCCGGATCGAACCCGGCTGCAGCGGCATCGACCGTCCCCCACGATGCGCTCGGCGCGTTGAGGACCACCTTCGTCGCCGGTGTCGTCGGTGCCACGGTGGAGGGGGCGCTCGCGGCAGTCTCCGTCCGCGGTGCCGTGCCGGGCGCCGTCGTGGCGGGGATCCGCGTGCTGGGGGCCGGCGTGGTGGCCGCCGGCCTCATCGCAGTCTCGGATCCGTGGCTGCAAGCCGTCGCCAGCAACAGGCCAGCCATCACCATGCCCCCGAGCCGTCTCCGCACCTGGACAGCCTGGCGCACCCGGACTCCGGATCGTGGCGACCGATGGGGGAGACTCGCCGGCATGGACCTTCGCGAAGCGCTGTACACGACCCGGGCGATGCGCCGGGTGGAGGATCGTCCCATCCCGCAGGAGGTGCAGGCCCGCATCCTCGACGCTGCGATCCGGGCGCCGAGCGGCGGGAACAACCAGAACTGGCGCTTCCTCCTGATCGACGATCAGCGCGTGATGGCTCAGATCGCCCCGATCTATCGCGAGTGCATGGACTTCCTCTGGAGCAACTACTACCGGCCCCGGGTCGAGGCGGCTGCGGCCGCACCCGAGGCAGAGGAGAGCAAGCAGTTTGTGCGGATGCAACGATCCGCGCAGTATCTCGCCGACCACTTCGAGACCTATCCGCTGCTGCTGTTCGGCTTCGCTCAGCACGATCCGAGCGGCGGCTCGATCTACCCGTCGATCTGGAACGCGATGCTCGCCGCTCGGGGCGAAGGCGTCGGCAGCGCGCTGACGTCCGCGCTCGTGTTCCGCAAGGACGACGTGCTGCCGATCCTCGGCGTGCCGGAGGACGAGGGATGGCACATGGCGTGCTGCATCACGTTCGGCTACCCGACCGGGAGGTGGGGCGTCGCCGAGCGCAATCCGGTGGAGGAGGTCGCCTTCCGCAATCGCTGGGGCGAGCCGCTCGGCTTCGACGTGAACGGCCCCCTCTGGCCGTGATGCTGGCTGACGCGTTGTTGGCTCGCTGCGCTCGCGTCTGCGTCTGAGCGCGCCGCCGCGGCGCGTCGCACCCTGGGTGGCTTCCCGATCCGATCTTTCGGAGCGGCGATTTCTTTCGGTCCAGGACAAATCTGTGTTGCGGGCCAGCGAGCGCGACGAGTCGACGTGGTGTCAGACTCGGCGTCATGCGCGCTCTCCAACTGATCGGGCCCGGCAAGATCGAGGTCCGAGAGGTCGGCGTGCCCTCGATCGATCCCGACGAGGTGCTGGTCCGGGTCGCCGGCGCCGGCCTGTGCCACTCCGACCTCCACATGCTGCACGCGCCGATCGACCGCCCACCGTTCACGCTCGGTCACGAGACGTCCGGGTACGTGGAATCCGTGGGTGCCGACGTCGAAGGGTTCGCCCACGGCGACCCCGTGCTCGTCTACCTCGTGTGGGCGTGCGGCGAGTGCCGCGCCTGCGTGGAGGGCCGCGACAACTCGTGCGAGCGGGCGGGCGGACGGCTCGGGATGGCCCCGTGTCCCGGGCTCGGGCCCGACGGTGGCATGGCCGAGTACATCGTGTCCAAGGCTCGCTACCTCGAGCCGCTCGGCGCGCTCGACCCGGTGACCGCCGGACCGCTGGCCGACGCAGGGCTCACGTCGCATCACGCGATCGAGGGTGCTCGCTACCGCATCGGGGCCGGCACGACGTCGGTGGTGATCGGCCTCGGCGGGCTCGGGCACGTCGGCCTCCAGATCCTCGAGGCCACGTCGCAGACGCGGGTGATCGCGGTCGACGTGCAGCAGACCAAGCTCGACCTCGCTGCGTCGCACGGCGCCGACCACACGCTGCTGGCCAACGACGCCACCGTCGCCGCGATCCTCGAACTGACCGACGGCTACGGCGCCGACGCCGTGTTCGACTTCGTCGGCATCCAGTCCTCGGTGGACCTCGGCCTTGGCGTGATCGCTCCCGACGGAGCGATGCGTTACGTGGGGCTCGGTGGCGGTTCGTTCACCTATGGCGCGCTGCCGTGGTCGGATCCGCCGATCCCATGGGGTGTCGACTTCCGCAAGTCCTATGCGGGCAACCGCGCCGACCAGCGGGCGGTGATCGAGCTGGCCGCCGCCGGCAAGCTCACGCTGGAGACGAAGCTCTACGACCTGGAGGACGGCCCGTCGGCGTTCGACGACCTGGAGCACGGCCGTCTCCTCGGCCGCGCGGTGCTGGTGCCCAACCTCTGACCCCTCGAACCTCGGGAGCGTTTGGGGTGCTATAGCCCCCGATTTGCTCCCGAGAATGCAGTGGGGTCAGCCGCAGATCTGCCGGGCGATGTGGATCCAGAAGTCGGTGGAGAGGCCGAGTGACTCGACGTCGATGCGCTCGTCGTTGCCGTGGAAGCGGGTGCCGAACTTCTCCAGCGTGATGTCGGGCGAGTACAGCCCGGTTCCGTAGGCCACCGCGCCCTTCATCCGGAAGAATCGGGCGTCGGTGCCGCCGACGATCAGGCCGGGCATCAGCTCCGCTCCGGGGTAGGCCACCTGCGTCGCCGACGAGAGCGCGTCCCACAACGTGTTGCCGATCGGTGAGTCCGACGGGTCGAACTGCTGGATCGGGCTGACCTCCACCTCGTGGGCCAGCTCACCGAGGGCCTCGTGGAGGTGGGCGTCGACGTCGGCGGCCGTGGTGCCCGGCACCGTGCGGATGTCGACCTCGATGTCGATGCGATCCGGGATGATGTTCGTCTTCTGGCCGCCGTGGGCGACGTTCGGTGAGAACGTGGTGTGCGTGCAGGCATGCGTCGTGCGGGCGAGCGCCGGCGGCAGTTGCTCGATCGTCGCCCAGATGCGGGCAGGATCGAGCAGGCCGGCCTTCACCTCGTCGGGCAGTTGCATGTGCTGCACCTGCGCCTTCCATGCGTCGCTGATCCGTGCCGCGGGACGGTACTCGGCGAGCCGGCGCACGATCTCCGCAGCCTTGACGAGCGCGTTGTCGGCACCGAAGGGCATCGATCCGTGGGCCGGCGTGCCGCGCACGGTGAGCCGGCGCCACGCGATCCCCTTCTCGCCGCTGTTGACCACGACGCGCCGCACCCCGTCGGCACCGACCGATCCCCACCCGCCGATCTCGGTCAGCACGTAGTCGCTGCGGATCGCGTCCCAGTGGTGGTCGCACATCCACTCGGCGCCCCAGAGCCCACCCGCCTCTTCGTCGGCGACGCCGAAGTAGATCAGCGTGCCCTTCGGTCGCCAGCCGGTCGTCGCCAGGTGACGGAACGCGACGGCCATCGACGCCGTGATGTTCAGCATGTCGATCGCTCCGCGACCCCACACCTCACCGTCGACGACCTCACCGCCGAACGGATCGCGCGACCACCCGGCCGGGTTGACCGGTACCACGTCGGTGTGGCCCATGAGGCACAGCGCCGGCGCCGACGGGTCGCTGCCCTCGATCCGGGCGACGATCGACCCGCGACCGGGATGCGACTCGAAGTGCTCCAGCGCGATGCCGGACCCCTCGAAGTAGTCGTCGAGCAGGCGGGCGTTGCGCTGCTCCTGCCCGGAGTCGGGCGTGCCGTCGTTGACGCACTCGTTGCGGATCAGCGACTGAAGCAGCTCGGTGGTGGCACCCGTGAGTTCGCTTCCCATCGTTCCGGCCTACCACACCGTGGCAACGTGGTTGGATGGCCGATGACCTCGAGGAGATCCGCCAGCTGAAGGCTCGGTACTTCCGGTGCATGGACACCAAGGACTGGGACGGGCTGGCCGCCGTGTTCACCGACGACGTGGAGATCGACATGACCGGCGAGGGTGCAGGCGTGACGCACAGCGTCGCCGAGTACATGCCGTTCCTGCGTGACGCGATCGAGGAGGTCACGACGGTGCACCACGGTCACATGCCCGAGATCACGTTCACGTCGCCCGACACGGCGACGGGCATCTGGTCGATGGAGGATCAGCTGTGGTGGCCGCCGGGCAGCCCGATCGCGCACCTCCACGGCTTCGGCCACTACCACGAGACCTACGAGCGCACCGCCGGCGGGTGGCGGATCAAGACGATGCGCCTCTCACGCCTGCACCGCGTCTTCACCTGAGGTCGACCCGCCATGACGGGTCGCGGCCGGCGAGACCGACCACCCGGTGCAGCAGCGGTGCGTCGGCGCTGACCGGGACCGCCGGCCCGAACATCCCACCGTCGGCGGACTGCTGCACGAAGCCGTGCACCGCCTCCAACGAGATCTGGTCGCAGTTGTAGGGACGGCCGAGCGTCTGGGCGATGTCCCACCCGTGGATCACGAGCTCGTCGAGGGCGACGAGCCCGCACACCTCGCCGGGCAGGTCGACGCCGCCGGCCCGGGTCATGCCTGTCCAGGCGTCGGGGTCGCGCCACGACTCGGCGAGCAGGTTCACCGCCCGGGGGATTCCGGTGCGCCAGTCGAGCGGCAGCCGAGACGCGTCGCCGGACGGGCCCTGGCTCCCGGCGCCGTCCAGGTCCTCCTTCGTCGCCGCGATGCGGAACGCCAGCGCGAGCCCGCCGACGTGGTCGATCAGGTCGCCGAGCGTGTAGTCGGGGCACGGCGTCGGCGCGGTCAGCATCGCGTCCGGGGTGCTGCCGATCAGGGCGGCCATCTGCCAGGCCGCCGGGCCCAGATCCAGCATCGTGCTCGTTCCTCCCCGATGTGTCCATGCGAGTCAGACGCCGGTCCCGGCGCCGACTCATCGCTCCCCAGGTTGCCAACTGCCTGCCCGGAGGTCGACATCGACTTGGAGCCGAGCGGTCGGCCTGGCTCGATCGTCGACCGCCGTGGTAGCCAGGCGGCATGGCCCACACCCCCGTCATCGTCGGTGTCGGCCAGGTGGCGAACAAGGATCCCGACCGGATCGTCCACCCGGTCGAGCTGATCGTCGAGGCCGCCCGGAGCGCGTTCGCCGACGCCGGTACGGATCTGCGCGACCGCATCGGCGCGGTGTACTCGGCGCCGCTGTCGGTGTTCAGCGAGGCACGCGGCGCCGACCTCGTCGCCGAGCAGCTGGGGTTCGGTGTGGGTCAGCGCCACCAGTCGAGCTACAGCGGCGCCGGACCGCAGCACCACCTCGGCCACGCGGCGAGCGAGATCGCTGCCGGTCGTCTCGACGCTGCGCTGATCGTCGGCGGCATCGCCGACTCGTCGGTTCGCGCTGCCCGCAGTCGGGGCATCGAGCCGCCGTCGCCCCCGACATCGGTGTGGTCGCAGGGATCGGAGGGGGTCGGCTCCGACCTGACCCGTGTGCTCGGCACCTGGCACCGCCCGTACAGCGCGGAGGGAGCAGCCGGAGCGCAGATGCCCTCGTCGTACTTCGCTGTGCTCGCCAGCGCACTCGCTGCCGCTGCCGGCCACGACGCCGACGCGCATCGAGGCTGGTACGGCGAGCTCCTGGCGCCGTTCACAGCGGTCGCCGCGAGCCGGCCGGAAGTGGCGTGGTTCCCGCAGTTCCGCCCGGCGACGGAGATCGCCACGCCCACCGACGACAACCGCTTCGTCGCCGAGCCGTTCACGAAGCTGATGTGCTCGTTCCCGACGATCGACCTCGCCGCCGCCGTGCTCGTCACCTCGGTGGAGGTCGCCGACCGGCTCGGTGTGCAGGCCGCGGCCCGAGTCTTCCCATGGGCGTCGGCGAGCGCGAGGGAGCACGGCCCGCCGTCGGAGCGGCGGGCGATGCACCACCCGGAGGCGTATGCGCTCGCTGCCGCATCGGCGTGCGAGTCGGCGGGGATCTCGCCGGGCGACATCGGCGCGTTCGACCTGTACTCGTGCTTCCCGGCGGCAGTGGAGATCGGCATGGCAGCCTTCGACATCGAGCCCGACGATCCCCGACCGCTGACGCTGACCGGTGGGTTGCCGTACTTCGGCGGCCCGGGCGCCTCGTACGCGCTCCACGGCATCGCCTGCGCCGTCGAGCGCTGCCGGACGACGAACGAGGTCGTCGCCGTGGGAGCACTCGGCGGCTTCGTCGATGATTTCGGGGTCGGGCTGTATTCGCGCGCCGAGCCGCGGCGGGCGTTCGCCAGCGTCGACTCGCTGCGCCCGCCGGCGTCGGACGTGGTGATCGCCCACACCGGCGACGAGGTGGCCGAGGTGATCGCCGCCACGGTGCTCCACGATCGTGACGCCGGGCCCGTCGCGGCTCCGGTCGTCGTCCGCCTCGCCGACGGCTCCCGCCTCGGTGCCCGAGCCGCCGACCCGGCGCTCGCCGCCGAGGTCAGCGGCCAGACCCTGGTCGGCCGCCACGTCCGAGTCCGCCCCGCGGGCAACGGAGCCGTCTGGCTCCCCAGTTGACCGCTTGGGCGCGGAGAACGCCGGCTTCGGTAGGTCTCCGCGCCCGTGCGGCTTGCTTGGGCGTGGCGGATCCCGCTTTCCGGTAGGCGGCGCGCCCATGCGGGCTCACACCCCCACGGCCCGTGGGAGTTCCGGGGTCGGGCATAGGGTCGGCGCATGCTGACGCGGTTCGACGACTACCCGATCCACCAGATGCCGGTCCCGGTCGCCCAGACGGGGACGGCCGACCGCAACCACTACGACCGCTACTTCTTCAACGGGTACCTGCCCGAGGGCGAGGTGTTCTTCGGCGGGGCGATGGGGCTGTACCCGAACCGCCAGGTGATCGATGCCGCGTTCAGCATCATCCACGAGGGCCGGCAGAAGAACGTGTACGCGTCGGGCCGGGCACCGGTCGAGCGGTCGCACACGGCGGTCGGTCCGATCACCGTCGAGGTGGTCGAGCCGATGCGGACCATCCGCATGATCGTGGAGGGCGCCGAGCACGGGGTCGAGGCCGACGTCACGTTCGACGCCCGCTCCGTCGCCGTCGCCGAGGAGCGCCAGATCCGCAACTTCGGGGCCATCCCGGTGATGGACGTCACCCGCTTCACGCAGAACGGCACCTGGTCCGGCTGGGTGGCGATCGACGGTCACCGGATCGAGATCGACCCGGCGGTCGCTCGCGGCACCCGCGACCGCTCCTGGGGCATCCGCCCGGTCGGCGAGAGCCCCGGTGGTGCCCCGAACACCCGGATCCCGCAGATCTTCTGGCTCTGGGCGCCGCTCAACTTCGACGACCGCACCACCTACATCGCCCTGTTCGACGACGACAAGGGCAGCCTCTTCTACCAGCACTCGCTGATCGCACCGGTGCGCCGCAGCGACACCGATCCGTACATCGAGGACGGCACGATCGCCGAGCTGATGCGGCGCACCGAGTTCACGATCGACTGGCAGCCCGGCACCCGCCGCGCCCAGGCGGCGACGATGACGCTGCACCCGTTCACCGGTCCCGCCCACGAGATCACGTTCGACGTGCTCTACACGTTCCAGATGTGCGGGATCGGCTACTCCAACCCGGCGTGGGCGCACGGCACGTGGAAGGGCGAGCTCGCCGTCGGCGGCGACGAGTGGAAGCTGGCCGACATCGACCCGATGGCCGCGCACAACCTGCACATCCAGAACATGTGCAAGGTCACGATCGACGGCACCCCGGGCTGGGGCATCCTCGAGCAGATCGCGATCGGGTCGCACCCGACCGGGCTGACCGGCGTGCTCGACCCATACACGCCACCGACCTGACCACCCCTTTGGTTCTCGGTCGGATTTTGGTCGCTGGAGCGACCAGATGCGGACCGAGAAACCTGAGCAGGCCGACGCGGACTTCTTCGTCCACTTGGTCGCAACTACGCCAGCGCGTAGAACTCGTAGTCGACGCCGTCGGCGCTGGCGTTGCCGATGCCGACGCCCTGCACCTTGTTCAGCCAGTCATAGCGCTCGTCGCCGGTCTCGAACAGTGGCGCGCAGAGGGCCTTGCCGCCGAGCAGCACGCCGCGGTACGAGACGTAGATCGCGGCACCGTCGTCGGTCATCACCGTGAACCGAACGTCGATGCGCAGGTCGCCCTTGGCGCCGATCGACACCCAGTCGCCGCCGGAGTTCTCGACGATCGTGCCGTTGACCCGCTGGCCAGTGATCGTGCCGCCGGTGATCGTGACGATCAGCTTCGTGCCCTCCGGGCCGTCCTTGATGGAGGTCGGTGTGCCGACGTCGAGGTGGGCCGAGAACAGGTGCTCGACGGGCAGCGAGGTGAGCGGTTCGGTCACGTGATCCTCCGGAGGTCGGTGCCGGCTCACGGCGCCGGCCGGCGCCGGAGTCTGTCAGAAGACTCCTGGCGCCGGCCGTGCCGGAGGGATCCGCCGCGATCCGGACAGAGAGCTCAGGCTGCGTCGGGCGCGTTGACCACCACAGCGGTCACCATCCCGAACATCCCCTTCGACGACTCGACGTGGTTGAGGATGTGGCAGTGGAACACCCAGGTGCCTGCCAGGTCGGCGTGGAACAGCACCGTGTACCGCTCGCCGGGCCCGACCAGGATCGTGTCGGCGGCGTAGGGCGAGTCGAGCGGTTCGCCGTCCTTGGCGTAGACGATCTGCTCGAACCCGTGGAGGTGCATCGGGTGCACCTGGAGGCCCTCGTTGTAGTAGGTCAGCTTCACCCAGTCGCCCTCGGTCACCACGATCGGTGCCGTGGCCGGGAAGCTCTTGCCGTTCAGCGACAGTCCGATCTCACCGGCGTCGTTGACGACCATCGGGATGTCCTGGGCGACGGTCATGTCGGCGGGGATCTCGATGCCCGACACGGTGCGGCCGGTGGGCATCGCCACCTCACCGACGTAGAACGTGCCGAACAGGCCGTTGGGCACCGCCAGGTCGCCGTGGATGTGGGCGTGGTACATCCCGATCGCCGTCTCGGTGGTCGTGAACCGGTAGGTGAAGGTCGTCCCGGCCGTGATCACATCCTGCGTGATCGGCGCCACGCCGTCCTGATCGTTGGGGACGTCGATGCCGTGCCAGTGCACGTCGGTCCCCACCGGCAGGTCGTTGGTGACCTCGAACTCGACGGTGTCGCCAACCTCGACGTCGATGCGCGGACCGGGCACCTGCCCGTTGTACGCCCAGGCCTTGACGATCGTGCCGGCGGACACCTCCCAGTCGATGATCGACGCCGTCAACTCGAAGTGCTTGGTGCCGTCGGCGAGGATCGTCGGCTCGAGAGGCTGGTTGCCCACACCCTCGGTCGCCGCCGGGAACTGCCCGATCGAGTCGAGCATCGCCTGGTCCATCGCCGCCGCCTCTTCGGGCGTCATCATCCCGTCGTCGGCCATCGCTGCGTGGTCCGCGGCGGACATGCCCATGTCCGCCGCGTCGCCGCTGCCGGCGACGATCGTGAGGTCGGAGACCATGCCGAGGGCCTCGTGGCCGGCGACCTCACACAGCAGCGTGTAGTTGCCCGGCGCGAGGCCGGCGAGGCTGAGCGTCGCCGACGCACCGGGGTTGATGTTGTCGACCCGGATGTCCGTGCCCTGCACCGCCAGGTTGTGCTGCATCGACCCCGAGTTCGTGACGATGATGGTGCCGCCCTCGGACACCTCGGCGCCGCTGAACGTGATCGTGTAGTCGGCCAGGTCGGCGGCGATGCTGCTCGGCGCGCCGGATCCTTCCGCGCCGTCCGAGCGCAGGTTCCCGATGCCGATGCCGACGAAGATCGCGGCGAGAGCGAGGGCCATCATCGAGACGATGAAGATCGCGATCGACCACCCGTCTCGACGTGACTTGACCTTCTGGAGGTCCTGCTCCAGCCGATCGATCTCCTCGGAGACGTCGTGCTCTGGTTGGTCGATCAGGCTCACGTGGCTCCTTCTCCCTCACCGGCGACGGGCGCGCCGGCCGTTCGCCAGGCTGCCCGTGTCCCGGCGAGGTCACTAGGGCCCTTGGTCCCAACCCGGCTGTGTCGCCTGGCACCACGTCCGCGCCCGCGACGTTGAACGCGGCCATCGCCGGGTACGGGCGGCCATGAGCGATCCGAACCCGCTGCCGCCGCCTCTCCCGCCGCCCGAGCCGAACCCGGCACCGGCCCCGGCACCTCAGCCGCCGGGGCCGTCGCCGATCCCCGACGAGCCGACCCCGATCCCGGTGCCCGCGCCGCCGGGTCCTCCGATGCCCGAGCCGACGCCGACCGATCCTCCGCCGGCCCCGCTGCCTCAGATCACCTGAGGAACTCGATCAGGTCGCGCAAGCCGGCCGGGTCGAGGAAGACGAGAGCGTGCCCGGCTTCGTACTCTCGGTACTCGGCGCCTGGGATCTGCCTGGCGATCGCTCGCCCGTTGTCGGGTGGCGCGATGCCGTCGTAGCGGCCGGACTGCACCAGCGTCGGGCAGGTGATGCGCGTCAGGCGATCGAAGACGTCGAGGTGCGATCGGGCCTCGAGCTGCAGGCGCTCGCCGCGCCGCACCTCGGCCGACTTCTCGACCTGGCTGCGGGCGGCCATCATCGAGGCGATGGCCTGATCGGCCGGGTGCTCGGCCAGCCACTCCGGGGTGAAACGCGTGTCGAGCAGGGTCGCGCCGAGGGCCGCACGCTCCTCGTCGGTCATCGCGGCGAGGTCGTGCAGCGGGTAGGAGCTGCCCCCGGCCCCGCCGGACGACGTGACGCACAGTGCCAGGCGCTCGATCCGTTCGGGCCAGGTCACCGCGAGCTCCTGGGCCACCATCCCGCCGAAGCTCACCCCGACGACCCGGTAGCGGTCCCAGCCGACGTGCTCGGCCAGCGCTGCGGCGTCGGCCGCATACTCGGCCATCGTGTACGGGCCGTCGGGGATCGAAGTCGCGCCGAGCCCGCGCTGGTCGTGGGCCAGCACGTCGAAGTGCACCCGCAGGGCGTCCAACATCGGCCCGGCCTCCCGCAGCGTGGACCCCGACCCGTTGAGGAACAGGAGGCGCGGACCCTCGCCGCCTCGCTCGTAGTGGATGTCGATCCCGTTCAGGTGCGCTGTCGCCACGGCGGAACCGTACGCCGCTGCCGGACCCGGATGGCTGGTCGGCTAGGGATGAGTGCCATGACTGGACGATTCGAGGGTCAGGTGGCGTTGGTGGTGGGGGCCGGGGCCGGCATCGGGCGGGCGTGCGCGATGGCGCTCGCCGAGGGCGGCGCCGACGTCGTGCTGGTGGCTCGCCGGCCCGAGCCGCTGCAGGCCCTGGCCGACGAGGTCACCGAGCGCCACGGCCAGCGCACGTTGGCCGTCCCCGCCGACGTGTCCGATGTCGCGGACTGCCGGCGGATCGTCGACGTCACCGTCGAGACGTTCGGGCGCATCGACATCGTCGTCAACGTGGCGACCGTGGGCGGTGGCCAGTTCCGCATCGACGACCTCGACCTCGACCTCTACCGGCGGGCGTTCGAGATGAACGTCGTCGGAGTGCTGGAGATCAGCCGCTCGGCGGCACGGTCGATGCGCACGACGGGCGGCGGTGCGATCATCCAGATCAGCACGCTGGCGGCGACGGTGATGCAGCCGAACATGTCGATCTACAGCTCGACCAAGCGGGCGATGATGGTCTCGTCGTTCACGATGGCCAAGGAGTTCGGACGCGACAACATCCGCGTCAACATCGTGTCGCCGGGCTACACGACCGGAGACGACCTCGACGCGATGTGGGCGGGCATCGCCGCAGCGACCGGCGACGACCCCGAGGTCGTGTCGGCGAAGGCCGCCAAGGGTGCCGCGTTGCGCCGCCACGTCGACCCGGAGGACATCGCCGAAGCTGTCGCCTTCCTGGCCTCCCCGCAGGCGAGGAACATCACCGGCAACGAGATCCGCGTCGATGCCGGCCAAGTGATCGGCTGACGCTGTTCCTGCAGTCGGATCGGTCCCCGCCGGGACCGATCCGACCGCACGAGCGGTGGGTGAGCGGCGTCAGTGGTGGTGCTCGGGTTCATGGGCGTGGCGGTCGGCACGCAGCGAGGCGACGATCGCGATCGTCAGGACCACGGCGATGAAGCTCAGCGAGAGCCACGTGGGCATGTGCACGTGGAACGGCTTGCCGATCAGCAGCATCTTGATGCCGACGAAGCCGAGGATCACGCCGAGGCCGATGTTCAGGTAGCGGAACCTGCCCTGCATCCCGCCGAGCAGGAAGTAGAGCGAGCGCAGGCCGAGGATCGCGAACGCGTTCGAGGCGAACACGATGAACGGCTCGCGACTCACCGCCAGCACCGCCGGCACCGAGTCGACGGCGAACACGACGTCGGTCGCCTCGATGAGGACCAGCACCGCGAACAACGGTGTCGCGACCCGCTTCGCGTTCACGCGGGTGAACAGCTTCTGGCCGTCGTACTCGTTGGTGGTCGGGACCAGGCGGCGCACCAACCGCATCGCGATGTTGTTGTTGTAATCGACGTGCTTGGACTCGTCGTGGCGAGCGATCTTCACCGCCGTGTACAGCAGGAAGACCCCGAACACGTACAGCACCCACTCGAAGTTCTGGATGAGCGAGACGCCGGCGAAGATGAAGATCGCACGCAGCACGAGGGCGCCGAAGATGCCCCAGAACAGCACCCGGAACTGGTACTGCTTGGGCACGGCGAAGAACGAGAAGATGACCGCCCAGACAAAGACGTTGTCGACCGACAGGCTCTTTTCGATGAGGAAGCCGGCGTAGTACTCACCGGCGGCCTGCGCCCCATGCCACGAGAGCATGACGAGACCGAAGGCGAGCCCGATCGAGATCCAGATCGTGGACTCGATCGCCGCTTCCTTGATGGAGATGACGTGCGCGGTGCGGTGCACGAGCAACAGGTCGGTGATGAGCAGCACGACGATGAACCCGACGAGGGCCACCCAGGCCCAGAGCGGGACGTCGAAGCTGACGAAGTTGTCATCGGCCGCGTCTCCGGCGGCGATGAGGATGGACGGAGCGAACATGTGCGGGGGTTTCCTCTTCCTTGCGGGCGTGGTGCCGGTCGCGGGCGCGGCGGTGTGTCGTCAGCAGGGCGCGAGTGGTGGACCTCGCCAGCACGGCGCAGCGTGCGCCGCCGGCGCCGCCGCCGGCCACCGCTCTCGCGTCGGCTGGAACCGGGTGATCGTGCGTTGGATCCAGCGCGCCAGGCGGCGACCGCGTCGGCGCGCACGGACCGCGGTGCGCTGCGCACCTCGTCGTTCGACCAGGTGCGCCGGCGGGGTCTCGTCGGTCGCGAGTGCAGCGGCGGTTGATTGCAGCATGACCGCGCTGGCAGGGGCCGCGTGCACGCTGCCACCGCTCAGGCCGGACAGGAGGAGCAGGAGCGCCACGAGCAGCCGGAGCACACCTGGGTGCGAGCGGGACGGAAGAGGGTCGAACGATGGGCCCACGAGGATCAGCGGCGCAGGTTATCAGCGCTCGGTCGCGGGTGGTCCGGATGGGTCGAAGGTTCCCGTTGCACCGCGCGCCGGTGTCACTACCGTGGCTCAGCGATGGCGGCGACGTCCACACCCCGACACCGCGACCTCGACGATCCGACCGAGATCGCCGAGATGGTGCGCCCGGGCGGTCGTCGACGTGGCCCAGGACGATCTGCTCGGCCCCATCCTCCACGACGTGGCCCACGTCGACTGGTCGACGCACCTCCCCAAGCTCGCCGCGTTCTGGTGCCGGGCGCTGCTGTCGATGCCCGTCTACGACGGGAACCCCTACCGCATGCACCAGCTCGTGCACGCCGAACGGCCCTTCACACGCGCTGACTCCGAGCGCTGGCTCGATCTCTTCCACGACACCGTCGACGTCGGTTGGTCGGGCCCGAAGGGCGGAGCAGGCCAAGACGTTGGCGCGCAAGGTGGCCATGGTGCACTCCAAGCAGCTCGTCGGCGACGCGGTCGTCTAGAACCACCGCGATTGGCCGCCGGATGAGCGAGGCCGACGCCCACCGCTCGGTCGAGCCGTCCGACGAGGGCGGCGATCCTGCCTGTTGGGCGCACCTCTTCGACCCGTTCGGCGTGCAGCTCACCGCCCTGACGTACGCGACCGACGACTGATCAGCTCGAGCCGGCCGGTCCCCCTCGGCGAGCTCATCCGCGCCTCATGAGCTGTCGGTCGTCCTGACTCGATCGGTTCGGCGGCGAGCGGCCGCCGCCGTCCCGGACCGGATCGCCGGGCTGGTGCTGGTCGACCAGACCGAGGAGACCTGCGATCTCTTCTGTAACCGGAACGCGGAGATCGAGAACAAGGTCATGGTGCCGCTCCTGCCGTGGGTGGCCCGCGCACGCTTGCTGCAGATCGCAGTGAACCGGATGTCGAAGCAGTTCCCCGAGCCCGCGACCTGCCGGATGCGCTCGGTCGACGGCACGGTCACCGCCGCTCGCGAGCAGCAGGCGGAGCTGCGCTCGTGCACCGACGACCTCCGAGCCCTGGTGGCTGATCCGCCGGCGCTGCCCGACATCCCGGTGACGTGCCTGTGTGGCACCGTGATCTCCAAGCTCGAGGGCAAGCGCCGCTCGTCGCTGGTCGAGGCGCACCGGACGGCGGCGGCAACGCTTCCCGGGCGACACCTCACCGCCGACCGTTCCAGCCACTACATCCCGTTCACCGAACCGGGTTTGGTTGCGGACGAGATCCTGGGGATCGTGGGCGTCACCGTGTGAAATTCACGGTTCCCTGATCATGTTTGCTCTCGATGGGGCGAAAGATTGTCTAGAGTTCGTCAGGATCTCTCGGCACGGAGCGGCGGAAGCTCTAACGTCGGGCCGGGACGTCCACGCCCGGGGTTCACCGGGCGGTGGCGGACAAGGGAAGGACCAGACGGGCATGGATCGAGGCGGAATCATTCGGACTCACGACGCTCACGCGGCGGGACCTCGGCGGCGCGGTGTCGCGGGCGTCATCGGCACGTTCCTGATCGTCGCGACGGCGGTCGTGAGTGCGTCGTCGGTCGGCGTGCCCGGCGCGGCAGCGGCGATCACGTTGCCGGTGGCCATGACCCCGGCGAACGGCGGGACCACTGGCACCGCCGGCTCGGGCGCATTCGTTGGCACGCCGGGGACCGGCCGAACCGTGATCACGGTCAAGAGCGGCGGCGACCGCGGCAACACCGACGGCACGCCCAACCCGAACAACATCCTGGCGCTCTCCGGCGTCCAGTACGCGGCGTACCCACAGGCGGCGGACCCCAGCACGCTGCCGCTTCCTGACACCACCGGCTCGTTCGTCGCGTGGTGCACCACCGACGCCACCGGGCTGTGCTGGATGAACGTCCCGCAGAACGGCGCCACGGGCTACACGGTGGTGGAGATCTCGCCGCCCACGAACTGGCAGATCATCGAGACGCTCAACATCGGTGGGCAGATCAACCCCGGCACGAACTCGCCGTACCGCTTCCACGTCAGCGGCAGTACGGCCGCGCAGGCGGCGCCGCCCACGGGAACCGGTAGCCGCGTCAGCTCGGGCACCTGGGCCACCCGCCGCACGAACCCTCCGCTCGGCGCCCAGTGCGGTCTGAACGTCGGCATGCTCGTCGACCTGTCCTCGTCGGTGGGTTCAGGGAACATCGGCAGCATCCGCACCGCGCTGACCACCACGATCAACCTGCTCAACGGAACCGGCTCGCAGATGGCGATCCACACCTTCGGGTCGACATCGCCCGCCGACAGCCCGACGGAGTCGACGGCCAACAGCAACCTCGGCCTGACCCCGGTCAGCGGGACAGGGTTCACGACGCTGACCAACAAGGCCAACGCGCTGACCGTCACGGGCATCGGCACCCAGTACACGAACTGGGACCGCGGGCTGTACAGCTTCGCCAACGACGCCGCGAACCTCGACGTGGTGATCATGCTCACCGACGGCATGCCGACCGCATACGGCACCACGATCTTCGGCACGAACCGATTCATCGAGGTGGAGGAGGCGGTCGCATCCGCCAACTACCTGAAGTCCAAGAACACCCGGATCATCTCGGTCGGCATCGGCAACGGTGCCGCCGGACAGGCGGCCAGCAATCTGCAATCGATCTCCGGCCCGACCCTCAACTCGGACTACTTCCAAGTGGCCAACTTCGCCGCCTTGGCGGACGAGTTGGCCAACCTGGTGCAGGCGGCCTGCGCTGGCGTCGTCAGCGTCACCAAGAACGTCATCCCGCTGGGCGGCGGCACCCCAGTCCCCACGCCGGGTTGGCAGATCACCGGTACGGCCGCCGCATCGATCCTGATGGTGGACGGCTCGGGCGACGCGTTCGCCAACTCGGCGGCGGGCACGACCAACGCCGCTGGCGCCGTGCCGTTCCGGGTGGACTTCACGAACACCGGGGCATCAAAGGTCCTGACCTTCACCGAGACCCAGCAGGCCAACTTCACCCCGATCATCTATCCCGACGGCAAGCTCGCCGAGTGCCGAGCCACCAACAACCCAGGCACCCTGCTCCCGGTCACGAACGTTCCCAACGACACGGCGCCGACCGCCTTCCAGGTGACGGCGCTGGCCGGTCTGACGGTGGCCTGCACGATCCAGAACCAGGCGGAGGCAACGCAGGCCGATCTCCGTGTCAACAAGCTGTGGCGGATCGACGCCGACGGTGACGGCACGTACGAAGAAGTGACGGCTCCGAACGTCCCGCCGACGTCACTCCAAGTGTCGGCCGCCCTCCAGTTGACCGGCAACGTGGCGGTGCCGACGTCGCCGCAGTTCGGAATCGTGTACACCGGGTTCGCGATCAACTCGACGGTGAACATCGCCGAGACGCTGATCGGACTTCCGCCACTGTGCACGAACACCGCCACGTACGCGCCGACACTCGACGCCGGCGGGTTGTTCACGCTGTCGCAGGGCTCGAACATCGGACCCAACGAGGTGACGATCACCAACTCGATCACCTGCCAGACGAAGCTGACGCTCGCCAAGAGCGTGCCGCTGCCTGGAACCGCCGCGCCGACGGAGTGGGTGCTCGACGCCATCCAGGGGGCGGGCGCGACGCTTCCCGGCCCGAACGGTGTGACCGGGTCGACGGGCGCGACCGCGGACGTGACCCCGGCCGGCGTGTACGCGCTCGCCGAGGCGCCGAGCGCTGCGGTTGAGGGCCAGTACCTGCAGGACTGGAATCCCACGATCCAGGAGGAGTGGACCGAGCGTCACGACCTTGGGTCCACCGGGTCGTGGGTGTGCGTGTCTGCCACCAGCGTCGTCGCCGGTGTGCCGACGTTCGGGACCAACCAGGTCGACGGTCGCAACGGTGGCGTCCAGGTCCCGGCCGGCGACTGGCGGCAGTGCACGGCGACCAACCGCCCGCTGCCGACCATCCAGCTGGTCAAGGAGCTGAGCATCAACGGTCAGGTGACGACCGTTCCGGTGGGCGACACGCGCTGGACGCTGACCGCCGGGGGCTGGACCTCGACCTACTCGGACGGCACGCTCGCCATGATCACGCCGAACCCCTACGGCACGCAGGCAGACGTGTCCGGTCCGGGCGGGTACGCGGCAACGCCGGTGCTTCCGGGCATCTACACGCTGAGTGAGTCGGCGGCACCGAGCGGCTACACCAATGGCACGACGTGGACGTGCACGGTCGATGGCCAGCAGTTCCCGATCACGAACAGCCAGATCACGCTGCTCGCTGGCAACAACGCCGTGTGCACGATCCGCAACACTGCGATCCAGCCGACGCTGACGTTGTTCAAGAACGTGGTCGACCTCGACGGCGCGCAGAGCTTGTCGGCGCTGTGGACGCTGACCGCCACCAGCACGGTCAACGGCGCGACGCCGATCAACGGCAAGCCGCTTGTGGCCGCGAACGGCATCAGGGCCGACGTCTTGAGCGGCGTCACGTACACGCTCAGCGAATCGGACGGCCCCACGGGGTACACCGCGGGCACGATCTGGGTGTGCGCTGGCGGCACGTTCACCGGGACCAATCAGATCACCCTGGCACCCGGAGAGAACGGCAGCTGCACGATCACGAACGCGCTCGACTTCAAGCCACTGACCGTGGCCAAGACCGCGAGCGGGACCTACCACCGGACGTACGAGTGGTCGATCACGAAGGCGGTCGACCAGACCTCGATCACCACGACCCCTGATGGGAAAGCGATCTTCAACTACACGGTGACCGCCACCCCCGAAGGGTCCACCGACTCGGAATGGGCGATCACCGGAGTGGTCACCGTCACGAACGCGAACAACGTCGACGTGCCGATCACGTTGACCGACGAACCGGCCTTCGTCGGCCCCGACGCCACGTGCGCCTTCACCGTGGGCGCGAGCGTCACCGTCCCGGCGAACGACAGCCAGGACTATGCCTACTCGTGCACGCTGGGCAGCGCGCCGCCCGACTACTTCGACGCGCGCAACATCGCGACCGCCACCTGGACCCGCAACGGCGGCGGCACCGCGTCCGGGACCGCCGACTTCGACTTCGCAATCGGCGCCGAGACCAACAAGACGATCACGGTCGAGGACAACAAGACCACGGGCACCTACGTCTCGCTCGGCACCGTGACGTGGAACGAAGATCACTTCACGACCCCGTTCACGTACTCGGTCACCCAGCCCGGCGGCGCCGCCGGCACGTGCGCCACCTACAACAACACCGCGCAGATCGTCGAGACCCAGCAGAGCGCCAACCAGTCGGTCCAGGTGTGCGTGCCGGGTAATCCCACGATCACCAAGTCCGCCGTCGGTGTCGCCGCCGCCGCCGGCGGCACGTGGGACGTGACCTACACGGTCGACGTGACCAACCCGGCCACGAATGCCCAGCCGATCACGTACTCGCTGTCCGACACCCCGGGGTTCCCGCCCGGTGTCACGATCAACTCGGCCGCGGCGACGTTCGGCGGCGCGCCCGTCGGCGCCTGGAACGGCACATCGATCACCGGCATGGCGACCGACAAGTCACTGGCCGTGGGCGTCACCGACACCTACACGGTGGTCGTCAACGCGACCATCACGGCGAGCGCCTTGCCGGACCTCGTCAGGTGCGACGAGGGAGGACCTGGGCATGGGTTCTTCAACGCGGCCACCGCGACGTCGAACGGCGCGGACTTCACCGCCAGCGACTGCATCGAGATCCCACGGGTGCCGCGCTGGACGATCGCCAAGTCGGCGACACCGGCCAGTGGCACGCCGGTCGACACGATCGGCGCGGGCAATGACAACCACACGATCACCTACACGCTGACCGCGAAGAATCCTTCGCTGGCCACCGTGGAAGGCGCGGTCGCCGTCGACACGTTGCCGGCCAACGTGACCGTCGACGGGGCGCTCCCGGCCGGGCTGGCCGCCGGGCCGGGCGCCGGACAGATCACCTGGACCATCCCGACGATGGCCCCTGGCGGGACGGCCACGGTGAGCTTCCCTGTGATCGTGAACGACGGCGCTGGCGGGGCAGACGGCACGACGCCGCTCGTCAACACGGTGGCGCCGACCACGACGAACGGCTCGTGTGAAGGCCCAGGCATGTGCGAGACGACGCATCCCGTCAAGCGGCTCATCGCCTCGACCGCGCCGGCGTGCGTGTCCGACGCGGCGTTCGTGGCGTTCAACTTCTCGACGCTGAACGTGCCCGACGCCGGCTCGCTGCCGACCACCGTCACGTGGCGGACCCAGGACGGCACGGTGGCACGGGTCGACACGATCCCGGCGGGCCAGACCAGCGGTCAGCTGTTGTGGCCAGGGA
>CAZMGD010000003.1:0-81017 GCA_964565705.1 uncultured Ilumatobacteraceae bacterium
CTCCTCGCCGATGATCGTCTGGTGCATCAGCACGTGGTTCAGCACGCTGCCGAGCGAGTAACGGGCGTTCGGGTCGGCGACCGCGGCGGCGACCGCTTCGGAGATCGCGATGCCGAGGCTGCCCGGGTGGTCCGGGTTCTCCGCCAGGAGGCTGCGTCCGTACTCGGTGACGTCGCTCGGCGAGGGGTGCACGGTCGCGCCCCAGACCTCCATCATGATCTTGCGATACGGCTTCATCCGGTACGACGCGGCGACCTGCCACACCTCGCACTCCATGCCGTACTGGGCAGTTGCAAATGCAAGTGATGACCCCCACTGGCCGGCGCCGGTCTCGGTCGTCAGCTTCGTGACGCCTTCTTGGTGGTTGTAGTACGCCTGCGGCACCGCGGTGTTGGGCTTGTGCGAGCCGGCCGGGCTGACGCCCTCGTACTTGTAGTAGATGCGTGCCGGGGTGTCGAGCGCCTCCTCCAGGCGGTGAGCGCGGAACAGCGGGCTCGGGCGCCACAGGCGGTACACGTCCAATACACCACCGGGGATGTCCACGTAGCGGTCGGTGGTGACCTCCTGGCCGATGATCGCCATCGGGAACAGCGGCGCCAAGTCGTCCGGGCCCACCGGCTGGTGGGTGCCGGGGTGCAGCGGCGGCGGGGGCGGCTCGGGCAGGTCGGGGATGACGTTGTACCACTGCGTCGGCATCTGGTCTTCGGTCAGCAGGATCTTGTGCGGCACGGCCATGGCGTCGGATCGTACGACAGCGCCGTGGGCGCGGCGGCGGCCCACGGTACGGTGTGCTCCGGAACGGCCCGGGTGGCACCCGACCCGGCGGGTCACGAGCTCTGGAAGGGACCAACCGATGGACCGGATCGAGATCCATGGCCTGCGGGTGATGACCGTCGTCGGCGTGCTGGCCCACGAGCGCGAGTCGCCCCAGCCTCTGCAGATCGACCTCGTGCTGCACGCCGACCTCTCGGACGCGTCGGAGAGCGACGAGCTCGATGACACCGCCAACTACGGCACGGTGTCGGAGGCCGTCGCCGACGTCGTGCGCGAGAGCAAGGACCTGCTGCTCGAGCGCGTGGCCGGCCGCATCGCCGACGTGGTGCTGGACATCGACCGGGTCGAGGAGGTCGACGTCACCGTCACCAAGCTGCGTCCACCAATCCCCGAGGACGTGCAGGCATCGTCGGTCACCCTGCGCCGGATGCGCCTGCGGCAGGGCGCCCCGAAGCGGCAGTCGCACCGGGCGATCGTCGCCCTCGGCAGCAACCTCGGCGAGCGCGAGGACTTCCTGCGATTCGCCATCGGTCAGCTCTCGCCGTTGGCCGCCGAGTCGCAGGTCTTCGAGACCGACCCCGTCGGCGGTCCCGGTGGGCAGGGCCCGTACCTCAACATGGTCGTCGCCTTCGACACGACGCTCGACCCGTTCGCCCTGGTGCGCCGCCTGCAGCGGATCGAGGCCGAGGCCGGCCGCCAGCGCGTCGTCCACTGGGGTGCGCGCACGCTCGACCTCGATCTCCTGTTCTACGACGACGCGACGATCTCGTCGCCCGAGCTCACGGTGCCGCACCCTCGCTACGCAGAGCGACGGTTCGTGCTGGCCCCGCTGAGCGAGGTCGCGCCCGAGCGCGTTCCCGCAGATTGGGACGACACGCTGCCCCCCGAGGGGGTGCACCCCCGAGGCGTGCTCAGTGCCCTGTGACCGCGCGCTCGACGGCGCGGACCTTGGCCGGGTAGTGGGCCCGCCCGTACTCAGGCTGCTGGCGCAGCACGATCTCGAGCAGCTCGTCGTGCTGGGCGGTCTCCTTCCAGGGCAGCGCGATGTAGAGGGGCAGCCCGTAGCGGCGCAGCGCATCGAGGTTGCCGTAGACGACCTTCTGGTACACGTAGCGCTGCTCCCACGGCCAGTTCGATGGGGCGAAGCCGGTGCCCGGATCGATGATGCACAGGTCGCGGACGCCGTAGCGGTTGGCCTCGGTGAGCCGGGCGTCGAAGAACTCGATCATCACCGCGATCGGGTCGTGGTCGACCATCGCCATCTCGCGCGGGTTGGGTCCGGAGAGGAATGGCACCACGATGGGGACCCGATGATCGGCGGCCACCTCCCACATCGCCTCGCTCTGCATCCCGTCGGCGGCGTTGATCACCGTCGCGCCGGCGGCCAGCGCCCGGTGAGCCACCTCGGGGCGCCACGTGTCCACGCTGACGTCCACACCGAGCGCGGCGACCGCCGGGATCACGTCGACGAGGCGAGCCCATTCGGCCTGCCACGGCACGACCGTCGCTGCGTCCGTGCTGCCCTGCCCACCGATGTCGATCGCGTCGGCACCCTCGGCGAGCAGGCGGCGGGCCCTGGCGACGGCCTCGTCGGCGCCGCCGACGATCGAGTCCTCGTTCAGCGAGTCCGGAGATGCGTTCACCACGCCGTACAGCAGCACGCTGCCCGAATCTACGGCGGTGGGCGATGACCGACGCGGTCCGCAGCTTCCCGGTCGAGCGCTGGTCGTGCGCCGACGCGGTGACGGCCAAGCGCGGCCGCACGATCAGTGTCTGCGTCCCGTGTCGCAACGAAGCGGCGACCGTCGGCACCGTCGTCCGGCTGATCAGCGACTCGCTGTGCTGCGACCTGGTCGACGAGCTGATCGTCATCGATGACCACTCCACCGACGACACGGCCGCGGTGGCTCGGGCGGCCGGGGCGACGGTCGTGCACATCGACGAGATCCACGCCCGCTACGGCGAGGGTCGGGGCAAGGGCAACGTGCTGTGGGCGTCGCTCGCGGTCAGCCGTGGCGACTTCGTCGTGTGGTGCGACGGCGACGTCACGACGTTCACCCCCGACTGGGTGGTGCGGCTGCTGAAGCCGCTGCTGGTCGATGACTCCATCGCGTTGGTGAAGGCCCACTACGAGCGCCCCGACGACCTCGGTGGCGGTGGCCGAACGACCGAGCTGGTGGCGCGACCGCTGCTGTCGCTGTTCTTCCCCGAGCTGACCGGCCTGTACCAGCCGCTGTCCGGCGAGTACGCCTGCCGGCGGTCGGTGATCGAGACCGTGCCGTTCGTGCAGGGGTGGGGCGTCGAGGTGGCGCTGCTCATCGACCTCGCTGAGCGCTACGGCCCGTCCTGCATCGCCCAGGTCGACGTCGGCGTGCGCCGTCACCGTCACCAGAACCTGCACGATCTGTCGGTGCAGGCGGCAGAGGTGATGGCCACGCTGCTGAGCCGCACACCGGCCACCGCGGCGTTCGCCGAGACGATCCTCACCCTGCACCGGGCGGACGGGCGAGACGTCGTGCTCAACCTCGACGAGCGCCCGCCGATGGCGACGATGCGCGCGTCCCACGAGCTACGCGACTGACCGCCGCGAGCCGGCGACCAGATCGGTCGCGAGGCGGTGCTCCGCGTCGATGTCGTGGCGAACGATGTCACCCATCGGCCAATGTGGCGATCGCGCAGCGTCAGCGCAGATATCGCAGGAAGAGGTAGCCCTCGTCCTCGGCGACGTGGGCCAGCGTCCACGGATCACGGGCGGCGAAGGGACCCTCGGCCATCCGCAGGGCGCGGCCGGCGACGAACCGCGGCGCGATGGTGAGGCACACCTCGTCCACCAGGTCGGCGGCGAGCATCTGGCCGTTGAGCCCCGGCCCGCCCTCGAGCACGCACACGTCACCGGGCAGTCCGGCGACGATCGCCTTCACGTCGCCCGACCCGAGTCGGGTGTTGCCGGACTCGCACAGCGCCTTGCCGCGAGGCCCGAGATCGCCGCTCGCCGACACGACGACCAATGTCTGGTGTGGTGGCAAGGGGGAGTACCCGTCCCGGCGGACGGTCTCGGCTCCGACGAGCACGACGTCGGCGCTGCGGTGCAGATGTAGGAACACGGCCTTGTCGCCGTCGCCGCCGAGCGCACCAGAGCTGCCGTCCAGCGCTGTCGCGCCGTCACCCGAGGAGATCATCGACAGCACGACCCATGGTCGATCGTCGTGGCGGACCCGGTGTGCGCCGTCGTAGGCCTCCTCGACCGTGACGGTCCGCGACTCGGGGTACAGCAGTCGCACGGCGTGACTTCCTATCTGACGCGACCTGCCGGACTCGCACGCGTCGCAGGATTGCAACGAGACGCTCAGCAAGCCGTAACCGCGCTCCGCGCGCTCCGCATGCACCGGCACACGGAGAGTGAGTTGTCGTCGCCGGTGGTCGCCGCGCGGCAGTATGAGGGCAAGGTCTCGTTCCGGGGGGAATGCCGAATGAAGTTCTGGGTGCCGACCGCGTTCATGCGCACCAACCAGCTGCCGCACGTGGCCAAGCTGCTCGACGACGCCGGCTATCACGGCGTGATGGTGAGCGATCACCTCTGCTACCCGAAGGAGCTGTCGTCGCCCTACCCATACTCGCCGCACGCCGACGGCCGCCCGATCTGGGAGCCCGAGACGTCCTGGCCCGAGCCGTTCGTGCTGATGGGCGCGATGGCGGCGGTGACCGAGCACCTCCGGTTCACGACCAACATCTACATCGCCGGGCACCGCCCGATCCTCCAGGTCGCGAAGGAGGTCGCCACCGTCGCCGCCCTGTCCGACGGCAGGGTCGCGCTCGGCGTCGGCGCCGGGTGGATGCGCGAGGAGTTCGAGCTGCAGGGCCAGGACTTCACCAACCGCGGGGCGCGCCTCACCGAGATGATCCAGGCGCTGCGCGAGCTGTGGAAGGGCGGATGGGTGGAGTGGCACGGCACCCACTACGACATCCCGTCGCTGACGCTGGAACCGGCCCCGCCGGGCCCGGTCCCGGTCTACGTCGGCGGGCACAGCGACGCCGCGTTGCGCCGTGCGGCCAACGTGGCCGACGGTTGGATCGGCAACGCGTACCCGTGGGACGAGGCCGCGTTCCACATCGCCAAGCTCAAGGGGTTCCTGCGCGAGTGCGGGCGTGAGGACGACCCGTTCGAGATCGTCGTCGGGCTGTACGACGTGCCGTCGGTGGATCTCTACAAGCGGGCCGAGGAGGAGCTCGGCCTGACGGGGACGATGAGCGTGCCATGGGCGATGGGCAACACGATGGAGGGCGACCACCGCGGCCTCGACCAGGTGGTCGCCGCCTATCGCGAGCCGATCGAGCGCTTTGCCGAGTCGATCGTCCACCCGCTGAGTTGACCTCACCGGAACAGCTCGACGTCGTCGACGCCACGGGTCGCGTGCTCGGGGCCGGCGACCGGGCCGCGGTCCACCGCGACGGCGCATGGCACCAGGTGGTGCACTGCCTGATCGTGCGCCCAACGGCGCCGGCGCGGGTGGTGCTCCAGGTGCGGACGTCGGCGACGTCGACATATCCCGGCTGCCTCGACCTGTCGGCGACGGGTCATCTCCAGGCCGGCGAGACGCCCGGCGCCGGGATGGTGCGCGAGATCGCCGAGGAGCTCGGCATCGACATCGACGCGTCGCAGCTGGTGCCGCTCGGCACCCGCCTGCTCGCCGACGACCACGGCTCGGTCCGCAACCGCGAGCTGATGCACGTCTACCTGCTGGCCGACGACCGCCCGCTCGACGCGTTCGTGCTCGACCCAGACCACGTCGGCGGCCTCGTCGAGATCCTGACCTCTGACCTGCTGCGACTGCTCGCTGATCGCACGGCGCGGGCGCGGTGCGAGGCGCTGTGGGTCGATGGCCGGACCGGGCAGCGATCCGTCGGCTACGACGACCTCGTACCACCGCTCGACGGCTATTGGGCGGTGGTGACGATGATGGCCGAGCGCCTGGTGGCCGGCGCGACCCCCTTGGCCATCTGACCGCGGTGCACGTCGGCGAGGAGGAGGCCGAGGCGTCGCGCTCCCGGTTCCCGTCACGAGATCTCGACGAACCGGTGACCAAGCAGTTCGTCCGCGCCGAGATCGCCGACCTGCGTTTGGAGTTGGGCACCGAGATCGCCGACGTGCGGGCCGAGATGCACGAGCGGTGACGCGCCCAGACGATCTGGATCGCTCTCGCGATGGCGGTCGGGATCGGCCTCGCCGCTGGCATCGGCCGGCTCTGACCGTCGCGCGGTAGCGTGCCGGGCCATGCCCGGCACCGGACACGACCGTTGACGAACCATCGTCCAGCGCTCGTCACGCTCGACGTCGAGGGCGTGCTGCTGCCCGAGATCTGGATCGCCGTCGCCGAGCGCACGGGCATCGAGGCGTTGCGCCGCACGACGCGTGACGAACCCGACTACGACGTGCTGATGCGGTATCGCCTCGACCTGCTCGCCGAGCACGGACTGACGATGAGCGTGATCGCCGACGTGATCGGCGGCCTGTCGCCGCTCGACGGCGCGGTCGAGTTCCTCGACGCGCTGCGGGCGCGCACGCAGGTGATCCTGCTCTCCGACACGTTCGCCGAGTTCGCCCGGCCGTTGATGGGCCAGCTCGGCTGGCCGACGATCTTCTGCCACAGCCTCGACGTCGTCGATGACCGCATCGTCGGTTACCGCCTGCGGATGGCCGACCAGAAGCGGCACTCCGTGCTCGCGTTCCAGGGCCTCGGCTATCGCGTCATCGCCGCCGGCGACTCCTACAACGACACGTCGATGCTGCTCGCCGCGGACGCCGGCTTCCTGTTCCACGCGCCGGCCAACGTGAAGGCCGGGTTCCCGCAACTGCCTGCGTTCGACGCGTACGACGATCTCGCCGCCGCCATCGACACCGCGATCTCGGGCTGATCGGCGTCTGGCGCGTTCACGGTCGTCGACTGCCGCGCCGCGCCGCCCGAGCCCGTACCCAAGCGCGGCAGGTGCCTCGTCGCCGCGCGAGCCAGTGCCCGCGAGCCGCTCGGTGGCCCCTGATCGCCCGCCCCGGATCCGCACGAACGAGCGCGGCCCGCGGCGCTCACCGACCGAGCAGCGTCAGCGCTTCGCCCCTCGTCGTCGGGTCGGTCAGCGAGCCGCGCACGGCGGAGGTGGTCGTCACCGCGCCGGGCTTCTTCACGCCGCGGATCGTCATGCACAGGTGCTCGGCCTCCATGACGACGAGCGCGCCCCTCGCGTTGAGGCGGGTGATCATCGCGTCGGCCACCTGGCCGGTCAGCCGCTCCTGCACCTGCAGCCGCCGGGCGTAGCCGTCGACGAGGCGGGCGAACTTCGACAGGCCGGTCACCTTCCCACTGGGGCCCGGCAGGTAGGCGACGTGGGCGGCGCCGATGAACGGCAGCAGGTGGTGCTCGCACATCGACGAGAACGGGATGTCCTTGACGATGACCATCTCCTCGTGGTCGACGGTGAACTGCTTCTCGAGATGGTGGTCCGGGTCCTCTCGGTAGCCGCTCAACAGCTCGGCGAAGCTCCTCGCTACGCGGCTCGGCGTCTCGAGCAGCCCCTCTCGGTTGGGGTCCTCGCCGATCGCGGCCAACAGCTCGCGCACGGCGGCGGTGGCGCGGTCGATGTCGAACGGCGGCAACGGTTCGGTCACGGCGGGTCACCCTACCGACGGCGCTTCGTGGTGTCAGACGCCGCTGGTCGCCGACCTGGCTCACCGCGTCGAAGTTTCTGACACCTCCCGGCGACACGGGTGGGTGTCAGACGCCGCTGGTCGCCGACCTGGCTCACCGCGTCGAGGTTTCTGACACCTCCCGGCGTCAGCCGAACGCGCCGGCGTCGCGGAGGGCGGCGATGCGCTCGGCGTCGTAGCCCAGCGCGGAGGCCAGCACGTCCTCGCTGTGCTGGCCGACCGTGGGCGCCGTGGTCGGCACCGGAAGATCCTCGCCGTGCACGTGGAGCGGGAACAGCAGCTGGTCGGCGCCGCCGATCTGCTCCTTCGGGATCCAGGTGAAGCGGTCCTGGAACTGCGGATCGTTCACGACGGTCTTCACGGTGTTGACCGGCGCGATCGTCGTGTTGTGCTCGCCGGCGAAGGTCAGCCACTCCTGCGAGGTCTTCGTCTTGAAGATGTCGCGAAGGATCGCCTGCAGCTCGAGGTTGCCGCGGGCGTGGTCCGCGTACTTCGCCCCTGGGTACTGCTCGTAGAGGTCGTCGCGGCCGAGGCCGTGGCAGAAGTTCTTCCAGAACGCGTTCTCCGACGCCATGAACAGCACGTACCCGTCGGCGGATTCATACACCTGGTAGCGCACGCTCTCCTTCATCCCGCCGACGCCGGGATCGCGGCGCACGTAGTCATCGCTCGGGTTCCCGGTCACGAACTCCTCGGACTGCTCGTGGGCGTGGAAGCCCTCGATGCGGTACCAGTCGAAGTAGGCCGCGGCGTCGCTCTGGGCGATCTCCATGCACGCTGGCTCGCCGGTCGTTCGGGCCCGGAACAGCGCGGCGATCACCGACATCGCGCCGAACGCCGGGCCGGCGTTGATGCCGATGTTGGCGACGTCCTGCAAGCGCTCGAAGCCGAGGTCGTCGGTGGCGATCACCGACTGTCCGGCCCACGTGTCGTAGGCGATGCCGTGGCTCGGCAGGTTGCGGTACGGACCGGTCGCCCCGTAGCCGGAGATCGTGCACATGACGATGCGCGGGTTCAGCTCCTTCAACCGCTCGAAGCCGAGGCCGAGCTTGTCGAGGAAGCCCGGGCGCATCGCCTCGATCACGACGTCGCTGACCTTGACCAGCTCCTCGAACGCCTGCTTGGCCTCGGCCTTCTTGAGGTCGAGCACCAGCGACTTCTTGCCGCGGTTGACGTGGAGGTGCAGCAGCGACACGCCGGGGGTGTCGTCGTTGCGACCTCCGTCGTGGATGATCGGCCAGGTCATCTGGCGCACGTAGTCGCCAGCGGGGGCCTCGACCTTGATGACCTCGGCACCGAAGTCGACGAGGTGGCTGCCGAGCGCGGCCGGCCCGAGCAGCGAGCACTCGAGCACTCGGACGCCAGCGAGAAATCCGTTACCAGACAATGGACTGCATCTCCGTGTATGCGTAGAGGCCGAAGTCCCCGCCGTCGCGACCGACGCCGCTGAGCTTGAACCCACCGAAGGCCGATTCGTGGTTGCGCTGCGCGGTGTTGATCCCGACCTGGCCGGTGCGCAGCTGACGGGCCGTACGGTAGGCGCGCTCGACGTCCTGGGAGAAGACGTAGTCGTAGAGCCCGTAGTCGGTGCCGTTGGCGAGAGCGATCGCCTCGTCGTCGTCGTCGAAGGGCATCGCCACCACGACGGGCCCGAAGATCTCCTCCTGGACCGGTGTCATCCCCGGCTTGGCGCCGGTGAGCAGCGTCGGTCCCACGTAGTACCCGGTGTCGAGCCCGGCGGGACGGCGGCCGTCCACCACGAGGTCCGCACCCTCGTCCACTCCGACCTGGATGTAGGCCTCGATCCGGTCGCGCTGCGTACTGGAGATGACCGGACCGACCACCGTGTCGAGGGATGTGGGGTCGCCGACGCGCAGGGTGCCGGCAGCGGCCTGGAGCGCGCTGACCAGCTCGTCGTAGCGGCTGCGGTGCACGATCGCCCGGGTCGGGGCGGTGCAGATCTGCCCGCTGTGGAACGCCCAGACGCTGACCAGCGCGGAGATCGCCTTGGCCAGGTCGGCGTCGTCGTGGACGATCGCCGCGCCCTTGCCACCGAGCTCGAGCAGCAGGCGCTTCATCGTGTTGCCGCCGGCGGTGAAGATCCGCTGGCCGACGGTGGTGGAGCCGGTGAAGCTGACGCAGTCGACGTCCCGGGTCGTCGTCAGCGCGGCGGCAGGTTCGGGCGCGGACGAGGTGACGACGTTGATCACGCCGGGTGGGAAGCCGACCTCGTCCATCAGCTCGACGAGCTCGAGGACCGCGAGCGGATCCTGTGGCGCGGGCTTGATGACGACGGTGCAGCCGACGGCGAGCGCTGGGGCGATCTTTCCGGCGACGTTGACGATCGGGAAGTTGTACGGGGAGATGGCGGCGACGACCCCGACGGGCTGGCGGGCGACGATGCCGCCGATCAGGCCCCCGGGCGCGAGTGGCGTCGTCGGCATCGGCGACGGTGGCAGCGGGATGTCGATCGAGCGGCCCGCTGCGGCGGCGTAGCGCTGGAAGCGCTCGATGGCGACCGGCACCTGCATCTTCGAGCCGACCTGGGCGGTCGCTCCGGTCTCGGCGATGATCAACGGCACGAGGTCGGCTTGGCGGACGGCGAGGCGCTCGGCGACGACGCCGAGCAGGCGGGCCCGCTCGGTCGCGGGCATGCGCGACCACGTGGGGAGCGCGTCGTGGGCGGCGCGCGCGGCGTCGAGCGCCTGCTGCACGGAGCCCTCCGGGGCCTCCCCGATCACCTGCTCCGTCGCCGGGTTGACGACCGGGTAGGTGCCGCCGGCACCGTCCACCCACTCCCCACCGATCAGCAGCCTGTACCGCTTGGTCACTGCAACCACCTCGTTGGACGCTGCGCTCCCGTGGTCGGGGACGCAGTCCGAGGCTACAATCTGACGGTCCGTCAGATTTCATTCGGTGGGCGGGTTTCACACGGCCAGGGGGTCTCGAAGTGCTCGACGAAGTGATCAAGGGTGGCACCGTCATCGACGGCACGGGCGCCGCCGGCCGCGTCGCCGACATCGGCATCAAACACGGCCGGATCGTCGCCATCGGTGAGATCGACGAGCCGGCCGAGCGGGTGTTCGACGCCACCGGGATGCTCGTCACCCCCGGCATCGTCGACCCGCACACGCACTACGACGCCCAGTTGCTGTGGGACCCGACGGCGAGCCCGTCGAGCGTGCACGGCGTCACGACCGTGATCGGGGGCAACTGCGGGTTCACGCTCGCCCCGCTGCTGCCCGGCGACGCCGACTACCTCCGCCGGATGATGGCCCGGGTCGAGGGCATGCCGCTGGCCGCGCTGGAGAACGGCACCGACTGGTCCTGGGAGACCTACGCCGAATACCTCGATCGTCTCGACGGCAAGATCGCCGTCAACGCCGGGTTCATGGTCGGCCACTGCGCCATCCGCCGCTACGTGATGGGTGCCGACGCGATCGGCAACGAGGCCACCGACGAGCAGATCGCCACCATGCGGGCCGAGATGGGCAAGGCGTTCGAGGCGGGCGCGATCGGATTCTCGTTCACGACGTCCACCTCCCACAGCGACGGCGACGGCGAGCCGGTGGCGTCGCGCTGGGCGACGTTCGACGAGCTGTACGCGCTGAGTGAGGAGACCGGCCGGTACGAGGGCACGACGCTGGAAGGGATCGTGCCCGGCTGCCTCGACCGCTTCGCCGACGAGGAGATCGAGCTGCTGGCGAAGATGTCGGCACTCGCCAACCGTCCGATGAACTGGAACGTGCTCACGGTGGACAGCCGCGAGCCCGACCGGGTGGCGCGGCAGCTGCAGGCGTCCGAGCGGGCGGCCGAGGTCGGTGGCCGGGTCGTGCCCCTGACGATGCCGGTGCAGGTACCGATGAACATGAGCTTCCTCAACTTCTGCGGCATCTGGCAGCTGCCGGGCTGGGCGGCGATCCTCGGCAAGCCGGTCGCCGAGCGGATGGAGCTGCTGCGCGACCCGGCGGTGCGCAAGGAGATGCTCGAGGCCAGCCAGTCGAAGGAGGCCGGGATCTTCCGCCGCCTCGCCGACTGGGCCGACTACGTGATCGGCGACACCTACTCCGATGCCAACGAGGGTCTGAAGAACCGCAAGGTCAGCGAGATCGCCGCCGAGCGCGGGCAGGAGCCGTTCGACGCGCTGCTCGAGATCGTGCTCGCCGATGAGCTGCGCACGGTGCTGTGGCCGATCCCGGGCGACGGCGATGCGGCGAGCTGGCAGATGCGCGCCGACCTCTGGGCAGATGACCGGGCGATGATCGGAGGCAGCGACGCCGGGGCTCACCTCGACCGCATGTGCGGCGCGCCCTACCCGACGCGCTGGTTGGCCGACTGTCTCCGCGGCCGCAAGCTGTTCCCGGTCGAGCACGCGATCAAGAAGATGACGTCCGAGCCGGCTGAGTTGTTCGGCCTGCGCGACCGCGGCGTGTTGCGCGAGGGCGCGTTCGCCGACATCGCGATCTTCGACCCGGAGACGGTTGGCGCCGAGACGGCGACGCTGGTCGCCGACCTGCCCGGCAACTCGTCGCGCCTGACCGCTGGATCGTTCGGGGTCCGGCGAGTGCTGGTCAACGGCGAGGTCATCGTCGTCGACAGCCAGGCCACCGGCGCCACCCCCGGCACCCTCCTGCGCAGCGGGGCGGACACGTACACCGTCCGTGCTGACGAGCGGAACCAGTAGCACCCGTTCGGAGCCGGCCCGAGGGTGCCGCCCGCGCGGCCGCACCGGCCACGCCCGGTGTGGATGCCGATTTCGGTGCTGAGCCGGGGCAATGCCAGGTCGGGTGAACTCTGCGACAGGGCGCTGGCACGATGGCTGCCATGATCTCGACCGCTTCGCCCCGACCGATCGCCGCGGCTGAGGCGTACGCGGCGCTGCACGACGTGCTGGCGGCGATGGCGGGCCCGTCGGCCACCGCCCGTGAGGGGCAGGCCGAAGCCGTCGCTGGGCTGGTGGCAGACCGTGGGCGGGTGCTCGTGGTGCAGGCGACGGGGTGGGGCAAGAGCGCCGTCTACTGGGCCGCGACTCGGGCCAACCGGGCCGCCGGGTACGGCCCGACGGTCGTCGTGTCGCCGCTGCTGGCCCTGATGCGCGACCAGATCGACGCTGCTGGACGAGCCGGTGTCCGGGCGGCCTCGATCAACTCCTCGAACGTCGACGAGTGGGATGGCGTCTACGAACGACTCCGCGATGACGGGCTCGACGTGCTGTTGATCTCGCCCGAGCGGCTGGCATCACCGTCGTTCACCGCCCGGCTCGACGATCTCACGAACCGGGTCGGCCTGTTGGTCATCGACGAGGCCCACTGCATCTCCGACTGGGGGCACGATTTCCGGCCTGACTACCAGCGGATCGCTGCGGTGCTGGTCGCCGCCGGCGACGTGCCGGTGCTGGCCACCACCGCGACCGCCAACGCCCGCGTCACGGCCGACGTCGCCGCGCAGCTCGGTGAGGCGACGACGGTGATCCGGGGCGGGTTGGCACGATCGTCGCTGCGGCTCGACGTCGTGCCCGATCTCGACGCGACGCAGCGCTGGGCGTGGGTGGCCGCCGCACTCGGACGGATGCCGGGGTCGGGCATCGTCTACGCGCTCACCGTCGCCGAGGCCGAGCGGCTGGCCGGCTTCTTGCAGCACGCCGGCATCGACGCCGTCGCCTACACCGGCCAGCTCGACGCCGAGGCTCGCGCTGCGATCGAGGCCCGATTGCAGGCCAACGCTGTGAAGGCCGTCGTGGCCACCTCGGCGCTCGGCATGGGCTACGACAAGGCCGACCTGGCGTTCTGCATCCACGTCGGCTCGCCGTCATCGCCGGTCGCGATGTACCAGCAGGTCGGACGCGCCGGGCGGGCGATCGACGAGGCGGCCGCCGTGCTGCTGCCCGCCGAGACCGACGAGCGGCTCTGGGAGTACTTCGCCACGGCCGGCATCCCCGACCCGGAACTGGCCGAGCGGGTGCTCGATCACTTGGCCAGCGGCCCGGCCTCGGTCCAGGCCCTCGAGCAGTCGACCGGCTCCCGCCGCGGACGGATCGAGGCGCTGCTGCGGGTGCTCGCCGTCGACGGCGCCGTCGTCCGCGGCAGCGGCGGCTGGACGGCAACCGGCGAGCGCTGGACGTTCGACCGCGCCAAGTACGCAGCGCTGCGCGCGGTGCGCGACACGGAGGCCGAGCTGATGCGGCAATACGCCCGCCGCGAGCGGTGCCTGATGTTGCTGTTGCAAGAATCGCTCGACGATCCCGAGCCCGTGCCGTGCGGACGGTGCGGCGTGTGCGCTGGCCAGCCCGTGGTGCCCGTCCAGCTCGACGACGCTGCGATCGAGGCGGTCCGCGACTGGATGCGCGACCGGCCGACTCGCCTCGAACCGCGCAAGATGTGGCCGTCCGGGTTGAACGGACGCCGCGGGCGGATCGCTGGCTGCGAAGAGGGTCGGGCGATCGCGTTCGCCGACGATGCCGCTTGGCCGGAGGTCATCGCCGAGGTCGCAACCAACCGCTGCGGCGAGGCGAGCAAGTCGGCCGCGCTTCGGGTGCTCGGTGCATGGCGTCGCGAGTGGGCCGCACGACCATCGATCGTCGTCCCGCTTCCCGGCCCCGACGGCGGCACCTACGCGTCGCAGCTGGCGGCGGCGATCGGCGAGGCCGGGAGGTTGCCGGTGGCCGAGCCGCTGCGCTGGTCGGGTGGTGCGGTGACGACCGACGGCTCCTCGGCCGCCAGGGTGCGGGCGCTCACCGATCGGTTGACGATCGACGCCGACCTGGCCCCCGGCGGCACGGTCTTGCTCGTCGCCGGCCAGGGCCGCACCGGCTGGACCATCACCCTCGCCGCTGCCCTGCTGCGCGATCACGGCGCCGCGGCCGTCCTCCCCCTGGTCGCTCACCAGCACCCCTGACCACCGGATCGGCTGGCGACGGTCAGGCGAGCATCGACTGGACCGATTCGATGGTGTCGGCGTCGACGGGCGACTTGTCCGGTCGGTAGCGCTTGACCCTGGCGAAGCGCAACGCCAGACCACCCGGGTAGCGGGTGCTGCGCTGCACGCCGTCGAGCGCGATCTCGACGACGAGCTCCGGGCGCACCCAGACGACGCCGCGCTCGTCGCGCAGGGCGAGTTGCCGGAGGTGCTCGGTCTGCCAGCGCAGCAGGTCGTCGGTCAGCCCTTTGAAGGTCTTGCCGACCATGACGAACCCACCGGCGGGATCGCGGGCACCGAGGTGGAGGTTCGACAACCATCCGGTCCGCCGGCCGTGGCCCCACTCCGCGGCGAGCACGACGAGGTCGAGCGTCTTGACCGGCTTGACCTTGCGCCACGACGCGCCCCGCCGCCCGGCCTCGTAGATGGAGCCGAGGTCCTTCACCATCACGCCCTCGTGGCGACGGTCGAGTGCGTCGGCCGCGAACGCTGCTGCGGACCCGCGGTCCGTCGTGCGCGGCACGACCCAGCACGTGGCGATGAGGTCGAGCGCCGCCTGGCGGACGTCCAGCGGCCGGTCGATGAGGTCGACGCCGTCGGCGTGCAGCACGTCGAAGAAGAAGGCCTGCAACCCCGCGTCGTTCGGGGCGCCCTCCGTGCCGAAGTGGCTCATCGTGTCCTGGAACTTCCGCGGTGCGCCGTCCTCGGTCAGGCCGATCGCTTCACCATCGAGCACGAACGGTTCACCGGGAAACGTCCGCACGATGTCGACCACGCCTGGCAGGCGCTCTCCGATCTCGTTGCCGTTGCGGGTGAAGATCCGCACGTCGTCGCGGACCCGGTGCACCTCGATCCGGGCACCGTCGAGCTTCCACTCCACCGACACCCGACCGATCGCGCCGAGCGCCTCGTCGAGGCCGGCGGCCGGGGAGGCGAGCATCGGCTGGACGAAGACGCCCACGCGCAAGCCGATCGCGGCGACCGCCGCGCTGCCTTCCGCCCCGAGCGCAGCAACGGCTGCCGTGGCGAGGTCGCCCGACAGCATGGCCGCCCGCCGTACGGCCGGTGCCGGCACCTCCGACGCCCTGGCGATCGCCTCGGCCATCACCCCGTCGAGCGCTCCCTGGCGCAGCTCACCACCAATGAGCGCGGCGAGCATCCCGGCCTCATCAGCGGTCGACGCCGCGAACAGCTGCTCGAGCAAACGGCGGCGACGTTCCTGCGACGACGGCCCGGTCGTCGCCGCCAGCGCCGAGAACGCCTCATCGATGTCACCGACCGTCAGCGTGGGCTCGGTGGCCGCGGGCACGTGCCGGACGCCTGACAGCGACGCCCAGCCGACGCCGATCCGGCCCTGGCGGATCGTGCCGGTGAGGAAGCCGACCACCGGTGCGACCTCGTCGAGATCGGCGGCGCGCAGCGCAGCAGCGAGCGCGGCGATCTTCTCGGTGCGCTTCGACGTGGCCGCGACGGCGACGGAGGTGGCGGCGACCTCGGCGAACAACACGCGTCCATGATTGCCGTCCGAGCGTTGCGGGAACGACGGCGGGGTTCGGCGGGCGCTAGGTTCGCACGAGCCATCGAATGTGGAGAAGGAGCGTCCTCATGGCAAGCGAGGGCTATCACGAGGACGGGCTGTCAGAGCCCGTCAAGGATCACCATCGGGCGATCGTGTCGATCATGGAGGAGTTCGAAGCGGTCGACTGGTACGACCAGCGCGTCGACGCCACGTCCGACAACGAGCTCGCCGAGATCCTCGCCCACAACCGCGACGAGGAGAAGGAGCACGCGGCGATGACGCTGGAGTGGCTCCGTCGGCGGGACACGAAGCTCGACGAGATGCTCCGTACCTACCTGTTCACCGAGGGGTCGATCCTCGAGGTCGAAGAGTCGGCTGAGGGGCCGCACCAACCGCCCGTGCCCGAGGGATCGCTCGGCATCGGCAGCCTGAAGGGAATCACGTCATGAACCACCTGCTCCGCGACGTCGCACCGCTGACCGCCGGCGCGTGGGAGGTGGTGGACGACGAGGCCCGCACCCGCCTGACCGCCCTGCTCGCCGCCCGCCAGCTGGTCGACTTCGCTGGCCCGCACGGCTGGCAGCGCTCGGCGATCGAGCTGGGGCGCGCCGTCGACATCGCGTCGCCCGGCCCCGGGCTCGTCGCCAAGCAGCGCGTCGTGCAGACGCTGATCGAGATCCGGGCGCCGTTCAACCTGTCGCGCCGGGTGCTCGATGACATCGCCCGCGGCGCGGAGGATCCCGATCTGGACAGCCTGGCCGACGCCACCCGCGAGATCGCCGCCGCCGAGAACCGGGCGGTGTTCCACGGCTTCGCCGCCGGGGGGATCGTCGGCATGACCGAGGCGTCGTCGCACACGTCGATCGCGCTCGAGACGGACTTCACCGAGTACCCGACGTCGGTTGCCAAGGGCATGAACGAGCTGCGCAGCGCCGGTGTCGAGGGGCCCTACGGCCTGGCGATCGGGCCCGAGGGCTACCAGGGCATCGTCGAGACGGCAGAGGGCGGCGGCTACCCGCTGATCAAGCATCTCAACGCGATCATGGGCGGGCCGGTCGTGTGGTCGCCCGGGGTCGAGGGGGCCGTGCTGCTCAGCACCCGCGGTGGCGACTTCCAGCTCGACTCCGGCCAGGACCTCTCGGTCGGCTACCTCAGCCACGACGCCGAGCAGGTGCAGCTGTACCTCGAGGAGAGCTTCACGTTCCGGGTCAAGGAACCGGATGCGGCGATCGCTCTCGTTCCGCCCACGGCCGCCCGCCGCGCACCGGCGCGTGCTGCTGCGGCCCGCAAGCGCACGTAGTCCGTCGCCCGACCGATTCGGTCCTGCGGCAGGGCGCGTCGGTAGGGTGCCGGGCATATGAGTGCTGGGGATCCGATCGCATCTGGTGAGCTGCTCCACACCGTCGTCGACGGGGTGGCCACGATCACACTGAACCGACCCGACTCGGCGAACGCGATCACACCCGATCAGCGCAACACCGTGATCCGATTGATGGAGGATGCCAGCGGCGACCTGAACGTGCGCGTCGTCGTCATCACCGCGGTCGGCAAGCACTTCTGCACGGGTGCCGACCTGCGCGTCTCCAAGATCCCCGACAACCCGCGGCCCGAGGGTGCGCCCGAGCGGGCGGTCGGCGACGTCGGCCGCAACATCAAGCGCGGTGCCCAGCGCCTCGTCACCTCGATCATGGACTGCGAGAAGCCCGTGATCGCCGCGGTCAACGGCACCGCCGCCGGCATCGGCTCGCACATCGCGCTCAGCGCCGACCTGATCATCGCCGCCGACACTGCTCGCTTCATCGAGGTGTTCTCGAGGCGCGGCATCACTCCCGACGGCGGTGGTGCCTACCTGCTACCGCGGATCATCGGCCTGCCGAAGGCGAAGGAGATGGTCTTCTTCGGCGACGACCTGCCTGCCGCTGATGCCGAGCGGATCGGCCTCGTCAACAAGGTCGTGCCCGCCGCCGAGCTGGAGGCGGCGACCGCCGAGTGGGCCGGGCGCCTGGCCAAAGGTCCGACCAAGGCGATCAGCCTCGCCAAGTTCCTCCTCAACCGCAGCCTCGACAGCGACCGCCAGACGGCGTTCGAGGAGGAGGCGTGGGCGCAAGAGCTCGCCTCGCGCACCGACGACTTCCAAGAGGGTGTGCAGGCGTTCATCGAGCGGCGTGAGGTCGCGTTCCGGGGCTGGTAGCCACGATCAGAAGGGGGAGACGTGACGGATGGGGGCTTTCGTCACCTGCTGACGCCGGGGTGCATCGGCGCCATGGAGCTGCGCAACCGGATCCTGATGTGCCCGATGGGCGACGCGCTCGCCGATCCCGACGGCACGGTCAACGATCGCCAGCTGGCCTACTACGGGGCCCGAGCGCGCGGCGGTGTCGCGCTCGTCATCATGGGATCGGTGTCGGCCAGCTACCCGTACGGCTGCTACAGCCCTGGCCAGACCGGCGCGAGCGACGACCGCTTCGTGCCGGGGCTCACGCGCATGGCCGATGAGGTCCACCGCCACGGTGCCAAGATCGCGGCCCAGATCACCCACGACGCCGGCAACAGCCGCTTCGACACCGAGCAGGGCTTCCCGGTGCTCGTGCCGTCGGTGCCGCATCCCGATCCGCCCGACCGCCTGTCGGGGATGGTCACGCCCGCCGAGGTCGAGGCGATGATGAAACCGTTCGTCACGCCGACGTCGAAGTTCGACATCAAGGTCGCCGACGAGGACGACATCGCCCAGCTGATCGAATGGTTCGCCAGCGCCGCCGAGCGGCTGGTCGGCTGCGGGTTCGACGGCATCGAGCTCCACGCCGGCCACGGCTACATCCTCGACTCGTTCCTGTCGCCGGCCACGAACCGCCGCGACGACCGTTGGGGTGGACCGGTCGAGAACCGGGCCCGCCTGCTGCTCGAGGTGCTCCGTGCCGTGACGTCGCGAGTGGGTGATGGCGTGCCGGTGTGGATGCGGATCAACGCCGAGGAGCGCCACCGGCCAGGCGGCGAGACGCTGCCCGACACGCTGCGGGTGATCGAGATGGCGGTCAACGCCGGCTTGGCCGCGGTGCACGTCAGCACGTTCTCCAACCCGATGGTCGGCATCGGCATCTGCGACGCGCACACGCCGCAGGATCCCGGGCACCTGCGCCCCAACTTCCAGGCGGTCAAGGCGTCGACGACCGTGCCGGTGATCGGGTTCGGGCGTCTGGAGCCTGACCTCGCCGAGGACGTGCTCGGCAGCGGCGATGCCGACTTCGTCGCGATGGGACGTCAGCTGCTGGCCGACCCCGACCTGCCGAACAAGCTGGCGCGCGGCGAGGCAGACGACATCCGACCGTGCATCTACCAGTACCGCTGCATCAACAACATCTTCGTCAACGAATCGATCCGCTGCGCGGTGAACGCGGCGACCGCCGAGGGCGACGAGGTCGCCCCACCGCCCGCAGCGCGCCCCCGTCGCGTCCTCGTCGTCGGCGCCGGACCCGCCGGGATGGAGACGGCGCACCTGCTCGCTCGGTCCGGCCATCAGGTGACGCTCGCCGACGAGGCGACCGAGCTCGGCGGCCGGTTGATCCAGGCCGCGGAGGTCGATCCGCAGATGGCTGCCCTGCTCGGCTGGCTGCGCCGTCAGGTGTCTCGGTCAGACGTCGAGTTGCGGCTCGGCGACCGGCTCGACGCCGGGGGTGTCGCGGCGATCGGCGCCGACGAGGTGGTCGACGCCACCGGGACGTCGTGGCCAGGCCTCGACCGGTTCGTCGCCTCCTGGCCGACGTGGCCCCGAGACGAGCCGCTGACCATCGAGGGTGGCGACAAGCCGGCGGTGTCGATCGCGGTCGCCGCAGCTGGTCAGGGCGTCGACGTCACGGTGGTCGAGCCGAGCGGCGTGTTCGCCCAGCGCGTCGGGCTGCCGGGTCGGGCCCGTTTCGTCCACGACGCCGAGCAGGCCGGCGTGCACCTCGTCACCGAGACGTCAGACGCGCCCGAGGTGTTCGATCTCCGCCCCGCCGTGCCGGTGTCCGTCGGCCACCTCGGCGCCCACCTCGTCGGCGACGTCACCGGCACCTGGGGCATCGAACCCGCCTTCCAGCAAGCCAGAGCCCTCGCCCAACTCCTGGCCCGCTGACACCACCTCGAGACGAACCTGCGGTCGAACAGCGCCCGAAACGGGCGCGATCCGACCGCAGGTTCGTTCGGGGAGGTACAACGAGACGAACCTGCGGTCACATCCGGCCCGAATCGGGCGCGATGTGACCGCAGGTTCGGTTGGAGAGGGCAGGGGTTGGCTACGGGCGCCAGCGGCCGTCGGCGCTGAGGCGCAGCATCTTGATCGCGTTGCCGCGGGCGATCTTGGCGACGGTGGCGTCGTCGAGGTGGGCCACCTGCTCGGCGAAGATCTTCTTGGTGTACGGCCACGTCGAGTCGGTGTGCGGGTAGTCGGTCTCGAACGTGACCTGATCCTCACCGATCTCGGCCAGGCTGCGCAGACCGTGCTTGTCACGGAAGAAGCAGCCGAAGATGCGATCCTTGTAGTAGGTGCTCGGCGGATCGGGGATCGTGTCCCGGACGCCACCCCAGGCCCGGTGCTCCAACCACACGTCGTCGGCGCGCTCGATCATGTACGGCAGCCAGCCGATCTGGCCCTCGCTGTAGGCGAGGCGCAGCTTCGGGAAGCGCACCATGACACCCGAGAACAGGTAGTCGCTGAACGAGCTCATCGCGTTGCCGAAGCTCAGCGTGGCGGCGACCGCCGGCGGAGCGTCCGACGACGTGGCCGGCATCTGGCTGCTCGAGCCGATGTGCATGCACACGAGGGTGTCGGTGTCGTTGCAGGCGGCGAAGAACGGGTCCCAGTACTGGCTGTGCAGCGTCGGCAGGCCGAGCTTGGCGGGGATCTCGCTGAACGCGACGGCGGTGCAGCCGCGGGCGGCGTTGCGGTTGATCTCCTCGACGGCCAGGTTCACGTCCCACAGCGGGATGATCGGCAGCGGGATCAGGCGGCCGTCGGCGTCGCCGCACCATTCCTCGACCATCCAGTCGTTGTAGGCGCGCACGCAGGCGAGGGCCAGTTCCTTGTCGGTTGCCTCGGCGAACGTCTGGCCGCAGAACCGGGGGAACGTCGGGAAGCACAGCGACGACTCGACGCCGTCGAGGTCCATGTCCTCCAGGCGGGCCGTCGGGTCGTAGCAGCCGGGCCGCATCTCGTCGTAGGTGATCGGCGCCATCTCCATGTCGTCACGGTCGAAGCCGACGGCGGCGACGTGGCGCTTGTGCGGCGCGATCAGGTCTTCGTAGAACCAGCACGAGCTCTTCGGCGCGTCGTCGGACCACTGGAAGTCGTACTTGACGCCACCGAGGTAGGTCATCTTGGCGATGCCCCGATCCTCGACGCGCGGCGAGCGCGGATCGTCGGCGAACTTCTTCGGCAGCCACTTCTGGAACAGGTGCGGCGGCTCGACGACGTGATCGTCGACGCTGACGAACTTCGGAATCTCCCGCTCGGTCATCTCGGCCCCCTCATGGGAAGGAAATCCTTGTGGATCAAGGTTTCTGACACGGTATCAGATCTTTTCGAGAACTCGACTGGCGAACTTCTCGACAGCAGCACTGTACGACGCCAGATCGGTGGCGGGCATCGCCACGGCCAGTGCGGTGGCCCCGGCCTCGCGCAGCTGGTGGATCTCGTCGACCAGTTCGCCGGGATCCCACTCGCCGCCCCAGATCGTCAGCGCCTTGGGGATCGCGATGACGTCCAGCGCATCGGTGCGACCGGCGGCGGCCTCCATCGCCCGCAGCTCGGCGACGCGAGCAGCCAGATCGGCGACGGTCTCCATGCCCGGCGTGCCCAGGCGCTGCTCCGACTTCTTCGGGCTGGGCATCGGCGACCAACCGTTGGCGTGGGCGACGGCCCGGCGCATCGCCGCCTTCGAGTTGCCGCCGACCCAGATCGGCGGATGCGGGCGCTGCACCGGCGCCGGGCGCACCACGGACTGGCGTGCGGTGTAGCCGACGCCGTCGTGGTCGAACGGCTCGCCCTGCCACGCGAGGCGCATCGCGACGAGCGCGTCGTCGGCCCGCCGGGCCCGGTCGTCGAACGAGGCACCGAGGGCGTCGAACTCCGGCTGGAGGTAACCGACCCCGACGCCGACGATCACCCGGCCGGCGGACAGGGCGTCGAGGCTGGCGACCGCCTTCGCCGCCAGCAGCGGGTTGCGGTAGCCGAGCACGAGCAGGTTGAGGTGCAGCCGCAGCGTGGTGGTCGCGGCGGCCACGAAGCTGAGCGCGACGAACGGATCGAGCGTCTCGTGGCCGGTGGTCAGCCACGCCGCGTCGGGCGCGGGGTGATCGGTGACGAACACGGCGTCGAAGCCCGCCTGCTCCGCCACCCGGGATGCGGCGGCGATGCCGGCGGCCGTGCACAGCGTGCCGGACGGATCGGGGCGGTCGATGGGCAGGCTGACGGACACCTTCATGGGTCGATCCTCGCTCAGAGGTGTGGCAGCACCTCGTGCTGGAGCAGTTCGAGGCTCTCCCACGACCACTCCGGATCGATGCCGCCCATCAGCGGGTGCAGGATCAGCCCCTGCGCGCCCTCCGGCATCGCCTGGACCATCGCGATGGTCTCGGCCGGGGTGAGGATCTGGTACACGCCCTCCCGCCGCATCGCCTCGACCGAGTCGGCCTTGCTCTCGGTCATCGACGGCGTGTCCTCGGTCTGCCACGACGAGAACGCTGCCGCGTCGTGCACGGCGAGCGGGCCGATGCGGGCCCAGTCGCGCTCGGGGTCGTTGCTGACGTGCAGGAAGTTCGGACCGCTCGGCCGGGAGATGAACACCGGCGCGTTGCCGCTGCGCTCGCACTCCTCGTGGTACGCGGCCTCGATCGCCGGGTCGAAGTAGCTGGGGATCATGCCCATCCCGAGCCGGGCGGCGCGGCGGGCGGCGATCGTCGACGAGCCGCCCATCACCTGGATCGGCCCGCCCGGCGTGACCGGCGACGGCTGCACGCGCACGGTGCGGCCCTCGTACTCGAACGGCTCGCCCGTCCAGGCCTGGCGCAGGACGTCGACGACCTCCTCCAGGCGCTTGCCGCGGCGGTGGAAGTCCGAGTGCAGCACCTCGAACTCGAGCTCGCGGTAGCCGATCGCGAACGTGACGATCACCCGGTACGGTCCGGCGAGGTTGTCGAGCGTGGCGAGATCCTCGGCGAGGCGGATCGGGTCCCACAGTGGGGCGACGACCGCGGCGACGGTGATCGGGATCCGTTTCGTCGCCCCGGCGACAGCGCCGCCGACGACCAGCGGCGAGGGCATGTAGCCGTCGTCGGTCACGTGGTGCTCGCTGAGCGAGATCGTCGTGAACCCTTGAGCGTCGGCCCACCGTGCCTGCTCGATCATCGCCGAGTAGAGCGCGCTGTGCGGCGCCCCCTCCGGTGCCCGGCGCATGTCGTAGCGCAGCGTGACGTCGACCATGTGTGTATCCCCCGAGGTGTGTTGGTGAACCGGCTACAGCGTGCGGCCGGTGAGTGTCTGGTAGATGATCGCGGTGATCGTGTCGGCCAGGCGTTCGCGGGTCAGACCGCGGCGCTCCATCGACGTCTCGTAGGCGAGCAATCGCTCGACCATCGCGACCATGGCCGATCCGGCGGCGAACGCTTCGATCTCAGGCGACACCCGGCCGGCGGCCTGTCCGTCGCGCACCGACTCGGCCATTGGCTCGACCAGCATGACGTTGGATCTGCGTCGCGCGTCGCGGAAGCGGCGATCGCCCTCCTCGGCCTTGAGGTTGCGGATGCGCAGCACCGCGTGGTGCTCGTCCCAGAACTTCAGGTAGGCGTCCACGAAGTCACGGGCCCGAGCGGGGCCGTCGGAGCCACCCCAACCACCGTTCAGGTGGTCGACGAGCGGACGCTCGTGGTCGGTGGCCTCGTCGGCGAGGGCGAGGATCGCAGCGTCGACGTCGGCGAAGTACTGGTAGAAGGTCGCCGGCGAGGTGCCGACTTCGCGGGTGACATCGACGACCTTGAGCTCCATGACCCCGCGCTCCTGGAGGAGGCGGGCGGTGGTCTCGAGCAACCGGCGCCGGGTGTGTTGGGCCCGGGCACCGATCACCCGGCCATCGGCGGCGAGCACCTCGTTCGTCATGGTGCCGGTCACGTTACTGCGCGTTTCTGACGGGGCGTCAGATCCTGTTCAGGCGCCGTAGACCGGGCCGGGCGTCGGGGCCTCGGCGATCAGGTCGGCGACGATCGCGCCCACCTCGTCGGGGTCGTAGCGGGCACCCTTGTCGAAGGGCTTGCCGTGCTGCCAGCCGTCGGCGACGCTCAGCTCGCCGCCGGCGATCTCGAACATCCGCCCGGTCACGTTGCACGCCGACGAGCCGAGCCAGACGACGATCGGTGAGATGTTGGCGGGATCCATCGCGTCGAAGCCCGACTCGGGCTTGCGCATCATCTCGGCGAACGCATCCTCGGTCATCCGGCTGCGCGCGGACGGGGCGATGCCGTTGGCGAGGATGCCGTAGCGGCCGAGCTCCACCGCGGCGGTGATCGTGAACCCGGCGATGCCGGCCTTGGCCGCGACGTAGTTGGCCTGGGAGACGCTGCCGAACAGGCCGGCGCCCGACGTCGTCGTGACGATGCGGGCCTCGACCGGCGTGCCGGCCTTGGACTGCGCCCGCCAGTGGTCGATCGCGTGGCGCACCGGGCAGAACATGCCGCGCAGGTGCACCTTGATGACCGCATCCCACTCGTCGACGGACATGTTGACGATCATCCGGTCGCGCACGATGCCGGCGTTGCAGACGAGCGTGTCGATGCTGCCGAACGTGTCGATCGCCTGCTGGATCAGGCGCCCGGCGCCGTCCCAGTCGCTGACGTCGTCGCCGTTGACGGCGGCGCGCCCGCCGGCGGCCTCGATCTCGTTGACGACCTCCTGCGCGGGGCTGAGGTCGGCGCCCTCGCCGCCGAGCGTGGCGCCGAGGTCGTTGACGATGACCGCCGCGCCCTCCGCGGCGAAGGCGAGTGCATGCGCTCGGCCGAGCCCGCGCCCACCGCCGGTGATGACGACGACGCGCCCGTCACAGATTCCCATCTTGTTCTCTCCTCAGAGGTTGTCGGCGTACGCCTCGGCCAGCGTGTCGCTGTTGGCGAAGTGGGTGTCGAGCACGCAGGCCCGCTTCCAGTAGCGCTGGGCGTCGACCTCCCACGTGTAGCCCATGCCGCCGTGCACCTGGATGCAGTTCTTGCCGCAGAACAGTGCGCCGTCGCCGGCGAGCAGCTTGGCGGCGGTCGCCGCCTGCTCGTCGGGGGTGCCGTCGCCCTTCCCGTCTCGCGTCACGCCGGCCGCGTACACCGCCGCGCGCACGACCTCCGTGCGCGTGAGCATGTCGGCGAGCAGGTGCTTGACGGCCTGGAACTGGCCGATCGGGCGGTCGAACTGGCGACGCTCGAGCGCGTACTTGCTGGCCAGCTCGACGGTCGCCTCGCACATGCCGAGCTGGAGCGCGGACGTCAGGATCAGCCCGTCGATGCGCCAGGCGGCAGCCGTGTCGGCGTCGGCCACCTGCTCTCCGGCGGGCAGGTCGGCGGTGACGAACGAGACCGGGGTGAGCGCGTCGAGTGGACGCTCGGCGGTGACCGCGGTGACCGCACCCGGGTCGATCCGAGTGATCCCGGTCGACGACAGCACGAGGAGGTCGTCGAGCGAGCCGAGGTGCTCGATCACGGTGACCGGCTCGGACTCCTGCACGAGCCCGACGACGCGGCTGCCGTCGGCGGCGCCTGTGCCGAGATCGCCGGGCAGCGATGCGGCGAGGTGGCTGGCGACCAGCGGCCCGGGCGTCAGCGCCCGGCCGAGTTCGGCGAACGCGAGCACCGCTTCGGACGTGCCGAAGCCGTCGACGCGGAGGCTGAACACGCCGAGCTCGGCGAGCTCGGACCACAGGCCGCGGTCGATCGCGCCGTCGTTCAGCTCGATCGGGTGGAGGATCTCGAGCGGTGCCCGCCCGGTGAGGAACGACCGGATGCCGTCGCGCAGGGCGACCTGGTCGTCGGTGAGCTCGAAGTCCATCAGCGACCTCCTGCCGGACTCGTCGCCGGTGGTTCCTTGGGCATGCCGAGCACCCGCTCGGCGACGATGTTGCGCTGCACCTGCGAGGTGCCGGCGGCGATCCCGAGCGACAGCGCACGGATGCGGGCGGCGACGTGGCGGTGCGTGGAGAGCGTGCCGTTCGGCGTGGGCACGTCGTCGATCGACAGCGATGCCCGGTCGAAGAGGTGCATCGCCAGGTCGCCGAGGCGCTGACGCAGTTCGGCGTACGCCAGCTTGAACACGTTGCCGCCCGGGCCGACGAGGCCCGTGCGCTGGGCCTGCGAGATGTTGCGCTTGGTCAGCGCCCAGAGCGCGTCGAGCTCGGCCGACAGGCGTCCGATGTCGCGGCGCAGGCCGCGGTCGTCCCACGCTGCGACGCCGTGGCGGGTCAGCGACTTGGCCATGTCGGCGAGGTCGCGCACGGCCTCCATCGCCTCCAGCATCTCGCTGACGAAGGCCGTGCCACGCTCGAAGCTGAGCGTCACCATCGTGACCCGCCAGCCGTCGTTCTCGCCGCCGACGCGGTTGGCGACAGGCACCCGCACCTCGTCGAAGAACACCTCGCAGAACTCGGTGCTGCCCTCCATCGTGCGCAGGCGCCGGACGTCCATGCCCTCGAGGCCCATCGGCAGGATCAGCCAGGAGATGCCGCGGTGCTTGGGCGCCTCGGGATCGGTGCGCACGAGCATCTCGCAGTAGTCGGCGGTGTGGCCGAAGCTCGTCCAGATCTTCTGGCCGCTGATCACGTAGTCGTCGCCGTCGCGCACGGCCTTGGTGCGCAGGCTGGCGAGGTCGCTGCCGGCTTCGGGCTCGCTGAAGCCCTGGCACCAGACGTGCTCGCCCTTCAGGATCGCCGGGAGGTGGAACGCCTTCTGCTCGGGCGTCGCCTCGGCGATCAGGGTCGGTCCGGCGTGCAGCAGGCCGACGAAGTTCATGCCGACGTACGGTGCGCGGGCGCGCTCGGTCTCCTCGAGGAAGATCAGGTGCTCGGCCGGTGTGGCGCCGCGGCCGCCGTACTCGGCGGGCCAGTGGATGCCGGCGTAGCCGCCCTCGAACAGCATCCGCTGCCAGTTCGTGTCGTAGACGCGCCGAGCTTCCCAGTCGTCACGGTCGGGCTCCGGGGGTACCTCCGGCAACACCTCGGCCAGCCAGGCCCGCAGGTCGGCCCGGAAGGCCTCCTCTTCATCGCTGTAGCGCAGATCCACGTGTCTCGTCACCCCTTCCTGCGGGCCGCGACCGTATCTGATACACCGTCAGAAACGGGAAGCGGCTCCGGGGGAGATGATGGACGAACGCTGGCCGGTGGTGGTCGGTCTGGGTGAGATGGTGCAGCGCGACGGCGTGTTCGACGCGGCCGGGCTGATGACCGAGAGCCTGCGCGCGGCGCGATCGGACGCCGGGCCCGGGCTGACCGAGCCCGATCTGGTGCTCGCGCCGCGGGGCATGTGGACGCACCCCGATCCCGGTCGGGCCGCAGCCCTGGCCACCGGTTCGCCGTCGGTACGATCGATCGTCGCCGAGATCGGGGTGCTCCAGACCACGTTGTTCCAGCGCTCGTTCGCCGAGATCCTCGCCGGCACGGCTTCGGTGGTCGCGGTCGTCGGGGGCGAAGCTCGCTACCGTTCGGTGCGCGGCGGCGAGGAAGCACCGGGGGAGGGCGAGCCCGACGAGGTGCTGCGACCGACCAGCGAGATCATCACCCGGCTCGAGGTTGCGCGTGGCCTGGGCGTGCCCGCCCACCAGTACGCGCTGATCGAGTCGGCGCTCGCCCACCGCGCCGGCCGCACCCCGACCGAGCAGACGGCCGCGCTGGGCGAGCTGTGGGCGCTCGGTGCCACCGCGGCGGCGCGCAACCCGGGTGCCTGGCGGCGCGACGCACCGGACGCGGCGACGATCGCCGGTCCCGACGGCGGCAACCGGATGATCGCCACGCCCTACCGCAAGTGGCTCGTCAGCGACTGGACCGTCGACCAGGCGGTCGCGTTCGTGATCACCTCCGCCGGCGCGGCCCGCGCCGCGGGCATCCCCGAGGAGCGCTGGATCGTGCCGGTCTCGGCCGCTGTCTCCAACCACATGGTGCCGCTCAGCGAGCGAGCCGACATCGGGCGGTATCCGGCGATGGAGGCGATCGGCGAGGCGCTGGTTGCAGCGGGCGTGCCGGCCGGCGACGCCGATCTGCGGGAGATCTACAGCTGCTTCCCCGCCGCCGTGCAGGTGCAGTGCGCTGCCCTCGGCATCGACCCGTGGACCGGGTGGACCGTCAGCGGCGGCATGACGTTCGGTGGCGGGCCACTCAACAACTTCGTGCTGCAGTCCACCGCCGCCGTCGCTCGCGCGCTGCGAGCCGGAGCCGGCCGCACCGCGCTCGTCACCGCGGTCAGCGGGATGATCACCAAGGTCGGTGCCGTCGCCTGGCAGGTGGGCCGTCCCGTCGATTCGGCGGATGCCGCCGCCCTGTCGATCGACGTCACGGACGAGGCCGCGGCCCGCACCCCGACGTGCGCGGTCGACGCCGCCCTTCAGGGGGAACTGACGGTCGTCGCCCACACCGTCGTCCACGACAAGGGTGAGCCGTCCCGAGCGATCATCTTCGCCGAGGACGCTGCCGGCACCCGCACCATCGCCACCTCCACCGCCCCCGAGGTCATCCAAGCCTGCACCGCCCGCGACCTCGTCGGCACGACGGCGACGGTCGAGCACGCCGAGGTCACCGCCCTCGCGTGAAGCATCCGGTTGGTCCTGCCCAGGACGACGGCATGGGCGCGCCACGCACCCTTAGAGCGTGCAGACCGCGCCCATACAAGCCCTGACACCGCCATCGATGTTTCGCGAGCGCAGCGAGCCACCAGTGGAGCGAGCCAGCTAGCTCGTCACGCCGGTGTCGATGGGGACGATGCTGCCGCTCATGAAGCGGGCCTCGTCGCTGGCGACGAACGCGAAGCCGGCGGCGAGGTCTTCGGGCTCGGCGGTGCCCATCGGCGTCATCGTGCGGGCCAGCTTCTTGAAGCTCGCACCCTCGGGCACCGTGTTGGCGAAGCCAGGGATGATGTTCGTGTTGGTCGGGCCCGGCGCGATCGCGTTGACCCGCACACCCTGGTCGAGGTACTCGAAGGCCATCGCCTTGGTGAGCATGACGACGCCGCCCTTCGACGCGCAGTAGGCGGCGCTCCACGGCTGGCCCGAGATGCCGGCGTTGGACGCGGTGTTGACGATGTTGCCCTTGCTCTCCAGCAGGTGGGGCAGGGTGTAGCGGCTGACGAGGAACGTGCCGGTGAGGTTGGTGGCGATCGTCTCGTCCCACCCCTCGACCGTCTCCTCGTGGCTGAGCGCGAAGTGACCGAGACCGGCGATGTTGAGCACGACGTCGATGCCCCCGAGCTCGGCGACGACCGAGGCGATCATCGCCTCGACCGCGGCTGCGTGGCTGACGTCGCACACGTACGCGGTGGCGGAGCCGCCGGCTTCGGTGATCGCGCCGACCGTCGCGGCGAGCCCTTCGGCGTCGCGGTCGACGGCGGCGACGTGGCCTCCCTCGGCGGCGAAGCGCTTGGCGGTGGCCCGGCCGATGCCCGACGCGGCGCCCGTGCAGACGATGCGCTTGCCTTCGAAGCGAGCCGCCATCAGAAGGTCAGCACGCCGCGGGCGAGGTTGCCGCCCTCCATCTCGTGGATGACGGTCTCGTATTCCTCGAGCGGGTAGGTGGCCGAGACAAGCTCATCGAGCTTGACGAGTCCGCGGCGATACAGGTCGATGATGAACGGCATGTCGCGGTGCGGCGAGTAGCTGCCGGCGCGGGTGCCGACGAGTCCACGATCCACCTGGGTGAGGCGCGTGTAGATGCCCTCGTACCGGGCGTCGGGGGCCGGCACGCCGATGACGACGCACGTGCCACCCCAGTCCAGGCTCTCCAGCGCGTTCATCGTGACGGTCGGGTGGGCCACCACGTCGAACGCCCAGTCCATGCCTCCGGCGTTGAACGGGCCACGGACCTGCGAGTCGCTGTAGGGCCGGAGGGCTGCGATCTGCTCGACGATGTCCGACGCCTTGCCGTCGAGGAAGTGGGTCGCGCCGAACTGGAGGGCGAGCGCTTCCTTCTTCGGCTCGGTGTCGACGGCGACGATCGTCGACGCGCCTTGCACCTTCAGCGCCTGGAGCACGTTGAGCCCGACACCGCCGACGCCGAACACGACGGCGGCGTCGCCGTCGCGGACGTTGGCCCGGTTGAACACGGCACCCATGCCGGTGACGACGCCGCAGCCGACGAGGGCCGCCGACGTCAACGGCACGTCGTCGTCGATCTTCACGCACTGCGTGTCGCGCACGAGGGTGTACTCGCCGAACGCGCTCGTCGACGCGAAGTTCCACACCGGCTCGCCGCCCATGCTGAACGGCTGCGTGGGGGCACCGATGCTCTTGCGGCAGCGGGCCGGCTGGCCGTCGCCGCACTGCTTGCACACACCGCAAGACGCCAGGGTGGCGATCATGATGTGGTCGCCCTCCTGCACGTGGCTGACCGCGGAGCCGACCTTGTCGACGATGCCGGCGCCCTCGTGACCGCACACGGCAGGAGCGGGCACGACCCCGGCGTAGAGCCCGGTCATGAAGCTCACGTCGCTGTGGCAGAAGCCGGCAGCAGCCATCTTGACGACGACCTCGCGCGGGCCCGGATCGCGGACCTTCAGGTTGTCGACCAGCTTGGTCTCCGTACCGTCGTAGACGATGCCTCGCATCCCAGACCCCCTCAGGCTGTGGCCCCTCTGGCCGGCGGCGAGCGTATCTGACGACCCGTCAGACGGATCAACCGGGCCAGGCGTCAGGGCCAGTCGATGCCGGCCTGGATCGCGGCGGCGGTGACGCCGAGCAGCGAGCTGCGTTCCACCTGCTCGTAGCGGTCGCCTTCGCCGGTGAGCTCGAACCACACGACGGTGTGCCGGTCGGGATCGGCGACGACGATCTCCCGGACACCGCATGCCGCGTAGTGCGGGAACTTCTCCCAGGTGTCGTCGCCCGGTGACAACACCTCCACGATCAGGGCCGCGGTCGGTACGTAGACGGTGGTCGGCATCGACCGGTGGAACCCGAGGTCGGGAACTCGGAAGTTGTCCTGCTCGCCGACGTTGAAGTCGGTCGAGCGGATCAGACCTGCTGCGTCAGCGGGGGCCTTGAGCAGATCGCCGATCATCATGGTGACCACGCCATGTCGTGGATGCGCTGCCGGCGCCATGTGGTAGTCGCCCTCCCAGATCTCGTCGAATCTGTCGATACCGAGGGCTTGGCGCCGAGCGATGAGCGCGTCGATCTCCGGCGGTCGCGGGCCGAGGATGACGGTGCGCATCGAGCGCGAGCCTATCCGGCGGGTGTCGCGAGGATCGCGGGGCTGTCACGTGGTGAGGCGGTCGCGCAGCTCGAACTTGAGGATCTTGCCGGACGGGTTGGTCGGCAGCGATTCGACGACGAACACCTTCCGAGGCACCTTGTAGTTGGCCATCTTCTCTCGGCTCCAGGCGATGACCTCGTCGGGATCGACGGTTGCGCCGGCGCGGGGGATCACGAACGCGACGCCGACCTCGCCCATCCGCTCATCGGGCATGCCGACCACCGCGGCCTGGGCGATCGCCGGGTGGCCGAGCAGGAAGTTCTCGATCTCGGCCGGGTAGGCGTTGTTGCCGCCGATGATGAACATGTCCTTGGTGCGGTCCGTGATCTGCACGTAGCCGCGCTCGTCCATCACGCCGATGTCGCCGGTGTGCAACCAGCCGTCGGCGTCGATCGCTTCGGCCGTGGCCTCCGGGTCGTCGAGGTAGCCGACCATCACGTTGTATCCACGGCAGAGGATCTCGCCGGGGTCGCCGGCGGGTACGTCGTTGCCGTCGGTGTCGACGATCTTGACCTCGACACCCTCGATCGCGCGTCCTGACGTGTGCGAGATCGTCTCGGCATCGTCGTCGGGCCGGCAGATCGTGATCGTCCCGGTGGACTCGGTGAGCCCGTAGGCGGTGACGATCGTCTCGAACGTCAGCTCGTTGCGCATCCGCTCGATCATCTCCACCGGCACGGCGGCGGCACCGGTGACGGCGAGGCGCAGCGACGACAGGTCGTGGTTGGCGCGATCGGGGTGGTTGAGGATCGACAGGTACACCGTCGGCGGTCCGGGGAACGCGGTGATCCGCTCGGTCTCGATGCGGGCCAGCACGCGCTCGATGTCGAACGCCGGCTCGGGCACGATCGTGGCTCCCGTCAGGATGCACGCACAGATGCCGGCCTTGTACCCGAAGGAGTGGAAGAACGGGTTGACGAGCAGCATCCGGTCGCCGGCACGCAGGCCGACCGTGTTGGCCCACGTCGTGAACACGCGGGTGGTCTGCTCGTGGGTGACCATCACGCCCTTCGAGCGACCGGTGGTGCCGGACGTGAAGAGGATGTCGCTGAGGTCGGTGGGCGCGACCGACGCAGCGCGGGCCTGCGCTGCCTCCGGGGTGACCGACGCGCCGCTGGCGAGGAAGTCGGCCCACGACGACGTGCCCTCGACCTCGGCGCCACGCAGGATCACGATCGGCGGCAGCGGACGGTCGGCAGCCTCGGCGCGCAGCATGTCGAGGTAGCGGTTGCCGACGAACTCCTCGACGGCGAACAGCAGCTTGGCGTGGCTGCGGGTCAGCACGTCGAACGCCTCGAACCCCTTGAACCGCGTGTTGAGCGGCACGACGACGCCTCCGGCACCGTGGATGCCCGTCGCCGCGACCACCCACTCGCGGATGTTGTGGCCCCAGATCGCGACCGTGTCGCCGGTCCGGATGCCGGCCGCGATCAGTGCTCGGGTGACCTCCTCGGCCTGGGCGGCGAGCTCGCGGTAGGTCACGTGGACGGCTCCGGGCTCATCAGGCGTGGTCGCATGGTCGGCGATCGCGTCGGTGTCCCCGTGCTCCTCGGCTGCCCGTCGGAGTGCCGCCGGCATCGTGGCCGGCGACGGGACCTGTGCGCCGCTCACGTGGGCGGCGACAGCGAGATGATCGGTGGGAGCTCGCGCATGCGCGCACAGTACCATCGGTTTCTGACGGGTCGTCAGGTCGGCTGACGTGTGCCAGGGGGTCGTGTGTCCGAGTACGAAGCGTTGATCTACGAGGCCGATGGGCCGGTGGGCTGGGTCACCCTGAACCGGGTCGATCGGCACAACGCGCTGAACGAGCAGATCGCCGGCGAGCTGCAGGACGTGTGGGCTCGACTGCGGATGGACGCCTCGATCAAGGTCGTCGTGCTGACGGCCGCCGGCGACAAGGCGTTCTGCACCGGCATCGACCGCAGCTGGCAGGTGCCGCAGCCGCCGAGCCACTTCATGATCGACGACCCGCTGATGAAGATCGGCCCGAAGACCAACGACCTCTGGAAGCCGGTGGTGGCGGCGGTCAACGGGATGGCCTGCGGCGGCGCCGCCTACCTGCTGGGCGAGGTCGAGACGATCGTCGCCGCCGACACCGCCACGTTCTTCGATCCACACACCACCTACGGCATGGCAGCCTGCTACGAGCCCATCTTGCTGTTCGGGCAGATGCCGTGGGGCGAGCTGTGCCGCCTGGCGCTGATGGGCAACCACGAGCGGATGTCAGCGCAGCGGGCCCAGCAGGTCGGGTTCGTGCAAGATGTCGTGCCGCTCGCCGAGCTGCGCGACGAGGCCGGCAGGATCGCTCAGGCGATGGCCTCGCAGCCCGCCGCCGCGCTGGAGGGCACGCTGCGCGCGCTGTGGTCGGCGCGGGAGATGGCTCGGGCGCAGGCGATCGCGATGGCGCCGCACCTCGTGACCCTCGGCAACCAGCCCGACGCGATCGCCGAGGGACAAGCGGCGTTCTCGTCCGGCCAGCGGATCAGCTGGACGCTGCGCTGATGCTGGCCCAGGACGCCTTCCGCCTCGACGGCCGGTTCGCCGTCGTCACCGGCGCCGCGCAGGGCATCGGCAAGGCGATCGCGATCGCGTTCGCCGAGTACGGCGCCGATCTCGCGATCTGCGACCGCAAGGTCGAGGGAATGGAGTCGACGGCCGAGGAGATCCGCGCGCTCGGGCGGACGTGCACGGCGACCGAGCTCGACGTCCGCTCGGTCGACGGTGTCAACGAGTGGATCGGCGCGATGGGCCGCATCGACGTGCTCGTCAACAACGCCGGCGGTGGCTTCCACGCCCACTTCGACACGGTCAGCGAGAAGGGCCAGAAGGCGCTGATCGACGAGAACTTCACCAGCGTCACGGCGTGCATCCGCGCCGCGCTGCCACACTTCACCGACGGCGGATCGATCATCAACGTGACGACCGTGGAGGCGTTCCGCGCCTCGCCCGGGTTCGGGATCTACGGGGCGATGAAGGCCGGCGTCGAGCACCTGTCCCGCACGCTCGCCCTCGAGCTGTCGCCGCGCGGCATCCGGGTCAACACGATCGCTCCCGACGGGATCGACACCGAGGGCGAGGTCGGCCTGATGGCCGCCACCGGGTCCTCCGAGGCGTACCGGGCCCAGCTCGCGCTCGGCGCAGGCACGATCGCCGAGGCCGCGGGGCCGGCCGTGTTCCTCGCGTCGTCCGCGTCCAAGTACCTGACGGGCACGACGCTCCACGTCGATGGTGGCAGCGACGCCGCCAGGGGCTGGCGCAAGCAGCCCAACGGCTCCTGGTTCCCCTGATCGCGGGTCACTGCCTCACCTGGATGTCGGTTTCGGCGCCGACGTGAGGCACTGCCGGTCGGGCGGCGCCGTGGTACGGAGTCAAGCCCTGACCCGCGGCGGTCGGTTCAGAGGCCGGCCGCGGAGCCTACGATCGTGCGGGGGTCGGCGGCCCCGCGGCGGAGTCCGTCGGCGTCGATCGTGATGGCATGGGCGTGTCCGAACTGTCCGCTGAACGCAGGCGTCTCTCGCACGCGGTGGCCTCGCGACCGCAGACCGTCGATCCAGCCCGCGGGCGCGTGACCCTCGATCGCGACGGTGTGGCCGCCGGCGGCCAGCCAGGTGTCGAAGCCGGTGCTCTCCGGCCGGGCGGGCTCCAGCACCCAGCGGGCCGCCTCGATCGCAGCAGCTGGTGATTCGCCACCGCCGAGCAGGCGCGCCGCCAGCTGGAGCAGGATCTGGGGCTGGGCGTCACCGCCCATCGTCCCGAGGATCGCGGCCAGGCCCTGCTCCGGTCGGGTCGCGAGCACCGCGCACAGGGTGTGCGGTGGGCGACGACCCGGTGCCAGCTCGGCCGGGTGGCCCGGTTCGAGGCTGAAGCCCACCCCACGGTTGTGGAGGTTGATGCCGGTCGCCGGCTCGACCAGCCACGACCCGAACCCGGCGGCGTTGGACTGGATGAGCGATACGCCCATGCCGCTGTCGTCGACCGTGCAGAGGTACGTGGTGTCGCCGGCACCGGATGGCGCGGTCGAGCCCGATGCCCGATCGAGGGCGATCTCACCGGCGCGGCCGCTGACCACGTCCACGAGCGCGTCGCCGTCGGCGCCGGCGTGGAGCACTGCCGGGCGATCGCGCCCGGCCGCGATGGCAGCCTCCACGAGGACGTGTGCCCACGCCGGATCGTTCGGGTCGGCCGGCAACCCGACCTCCTCGGCGAGGCGAGCGGCGCCGAGCAGGAGGTAGTTCTGCGAGTTCGGTGGAAGGCCCCAGAGCGTGTGGCCCCAGACCTCGATCGACAGCGCGGGCACCCAGTCGGCCGTCGCTCCGGCGAGGTCGGAGTCGGTGAACACACCGCCACCGAGCTCCATCAGGCCCTGCCCGAACTCGCCCCCGTAGAAGGCCTCGCCGCCGCCGGTGGCGATCGCGCGCAACGTGCGGCCGACTCCGGGCCGACGCACCCGTGCCCCGACACGGGTTGCCTGCTCGGCCAGCTCCTGCAACTGGGCCCGTCCTGCTGCGTCGACGGCGCCGAGCGATCCGACGAGCAGGGGCGACGCGGCGAAGCCCGCGTCGGCGAGACGGATCGCCGGTGCGAGCAGCGTGGTCAGCGGCAACGAGCCGAAGCGTTCGTGGAGTGCGATCCATCCGCTGACGCACCCCGGCACCGTGACCGACACCGGATCGAGCCGGAACGGCATCTCCCGGTGGCCGCGAGCTCGAAGTGAGGCGGCGTCGGTCCCGCTGCCGGCTCGACCGCTGCCGTTCAGCGCCGCCACGGAGCCGTCGCGGTGCACGAGCGCGAACAGGTCGCCGCCCATCCCGCACAGCCCGGGCTCGACGACCGCGATCGCGGCATTGGCGGCGATCGCGGCATCGACGGCGTTGCCCCCGAGTGCGAGCACGCCGATCCCAGCGGAGGTGGCCAGCTGATCGGCGCTGGCCACCATCCCCCCCAGCGAGCTCGCCTCGAACATCACCCCGTGGTGGCCGCCGGCTGCAGCGGGGTGGGCGACACGGCGACGAACCCGTGGAAGAAGAACGCAGCGAAGGATCCGATGATGCCCCGTTTCATGTGCCGCACCCTAGGTGACCGAGGCAACCCGAACCGCTGTTCCAACAACCCCGTGACACCCCGCGCGTACGGTTCGAACCAGCTTCCCCGCACGAACACATCGGTGCCGATCCAGATCGGCACGAACGCAGGAGTCACGACCATGAATCTCGTGGTGTTGCGCGGAACGCTGTCCAGCGACCCCGTCGATCGACAGCTCGTCTCCGGCTCGACCATCTGGTCGCTGGAGGTCACGTCCCGAACGGCCGAGGGCGTGTTCAGCGCCCCGGTGGCATGGCTCGACCCGCCCCATCCGCCCCGCGTCACGAGCGGCGACGAGGTGGTCGTCGTCGGTCAGGTGCGGCGCCGCTTCTTCCGCAGCGGAGGATCGACGCAGAGCCGCACGGAGGTCGTGGCCACCTCGGTCACGCCCGCCCGGCGCACCGCCGACGTTCGGCGCGCGCTGCAGCGGGCCCGGGCCGTGCTCGACGACCAGGTCGCCGGTGACGATGCGCCCGCCGGTTGAAGCGCTCAGGGCTGGGCGAACGCCCAGTCCAGCAACGCCGCCGCGCCGGCCACCCGCGCTGTGGCGCTCGACGCGCCGAGCGCGGTCACGATCACCTGCCGACCGTCGCGCTCGGCACCTCCGACGATGCTCCAGCCGGCGTCGGTGGTGTGCCCCGTCTTCACACCGTTCGCGCCGAGGTAGGACGTCAGGAGCCCGTTCGTGGCCGGGAACACCTGGCCGTGCAGCTTGGCGTCGGTGCGAGCGACGGTGCTGCGGAACGTCTCGTCCTGCATCAGCGTCGCTGCCAGTGTCGTCATGTCGCGCGCCGTCGACACGGAGAACGGAGCATCCAGGCCCACCGGGTTGGCGGCTGCGGTGCCGGTCAGCCCGAGGGCCGCCGCGGCGGCGTTCATCTGAGCGGCGAAGGCCTCCTCGCTGCCGGCGAGGTCGATCGCGAGCGCGCGTGCCGCGTCGTTGGCACTGACGATCAGCATCGCCCTCACCAGCAGGTCGCGCGGCAGCTGCTCGCCGGCGTACAGCCCGATCGACGACTCGGTCGGGTCGGTCCGCAGGTCGGGCACGGTCACGACGTGCGTTGGGTCGCCGGCCTGCATCACGACGTACGCGGTCAGCAGCTTCATCAAGCTGCCCACGGCCAACGGCGTGTCGGCCTCGCTGGCGGCCAGCCAGCGCCCGTTCGTGGCGTCGTAGATCGCGTAGGCCCGGGCATCGATCGCCGGCACGTCGGTGGCAGGCGCGACCGACTCGGGGATCGGTAGGACAACGGTCGTGGCCTCGGTGATGGGCGCGGCGGTGACTCGCGTCGAGGCCGTCGCGCTGGACGCACCGGACGCCGGCACCGTCGCAGTCGTGGTCGTCGCCGGCGTCGTGGTCGTCGCCCGCGTAGCGGTCGTCGCAGACGTGGTGGTCACCGTCGTGGTCGCCGCGTCGGCGGACGAGGGCGGCGCGACCGTGATCGGCAACGTCGGCAACGTCGGCAACGTCGGCAGCGTGGCGGTCGACGTCGAGCCGTCGTGGCACGCACCGGTCGCGACGCTCAACACGACGGCCGCCAGGAGCGCACCCAACCGCGCGCGCAGCAGTGAGACCGGCCGTGGCACGGGCGGCGACGCTATCGCTCGGGCCCGGAGCCCGGTCCGCGGCTCAGGCCAGGATGCTGGCGGCTGCGCGCCGGCGGTGGAAGGTCGCGTCGCCGTAGCTGCGCTGCAGTGCCCAGGCCTTCTTCATCCAGAGCTGGAGGTCGGCCTCCCACGTGTAGCCGATGCCACCGTGCACCTGCATCGTGGTCCGCGTCGTGCGGTAGGCCGCATCGCTGGCGAACGTCTTGGCCATCGACACCGAGCGGGAGGCGTTCGGGTCACCGACGGTCAGCTCCCACGCGGCGGCGTACACCGCCGGCCGGGCGAACTCGACCTTCAGCAACGCGTCGGCGAGCAAGTGCTTGACCGCCTGGAACGAGCCGATCGGCTTGCCGAACTGCTCGCGCTGGCGGGCGTAGTCGGCGGCGATGTCGATCATCCGCTGGCTGGCACCGACCAGGTACGCGGCGGTGGCCAACGCGCCGCGGTCGAACGCGGCATCGACGTCGAAGTCGAGCGGCGTGACCGTCCCGCCCGACACCGAGGCGAGGCTGCGACCGCTGTCGATGCCGTGCGCATCGACACATTCGACATCGCGCAGCACGCCGTCAGGGGTCAGCACGATCGACGACACGGCGGCGTGGGCGACGTAGGGCGTGCCTTCGATCGCCGCAGTGGCAATCGTGTCGCCGGCGGCGATCGACGCCGCCAGCTCCGGGTCGCCGGCGAGCGCCGGGATCACCACAGCCATCGACTCGATGACCGGGCCGGGCACGGCCGCGTAGCCGAGCTGCTCGAACAGCAGGATCGCGTCGACGAAGCCGAGCCCCATCCCGCCGGCGTCCTCCGGCGCGAGCACGCCGATCACGCCCATCTCGGCGAGGTGACGCCAGAGGTCGGGGGAGTGGGCGCCGCCGCCCTCCCACAGCTCGCGCAGGTCGGCGGCGGTGAACTCGCCGGCCAACAGGTCTCGCAATCCGTCGGAGAACAGCAACTGGTCGTCGGTGAAGGCGAAGCGCACCGTCAGACCCCCTTCGGCAGCTGGAGCACGCGGTCGGCGATGATGTTGCGCTGGATCTCGTTGGTGCCGGCGTAGATCGGGCCCGACAGCGAGAACAAGAACCCGTCCACCCAGCGCTCGTCCGGGCCCTCCAGCCGTTCCGCCTCGGGTCCGAGGATCTGGAGCGCGAGCTCGTGGATGCGCACGTCCATCTCCGACCAGAAGATCTTGTTCAGCGACGCCTCGGCACCGATCGGACGGCCCTCGATCATCGCCGTCACCGTGCGGTACGTGTGCAGCCGGTAGCCCTCGGCCTGCATCCAGACGTCGGCGACGGCATCGGACAGCGCGGTGTCGCTGTGGTCGGCTCGCTGCTTCCAGAGCGCGACCAGCCGGTCGGCGGCGGCGGAGAAGCGAGCGGGCGAGCGCAGCGACACACCGCGCTCGAAGCCGGCGGTGGCCATCGCCACGTACCAGCCGCGGCCCTCGGCGCCGAGCAGGTTCTCGACCGGCACGCGCACGTCGTCGAAGAAGATCTCGGCGAAGCCGGTGTCGCCGTCGAGCTGGGCGATCGGCCGCACCGTGATGCCGGGCAGGTCGAGCGGACAGAGGATGAACGTCAGGCCCTTGTGGCGCTGCGACTCCGGGTCGGTGCGGAAGATGCCGAAGCACCAGTCGGCCCACACCGCTCGCGACGCCCAGATCTTCTGGCCGTTGAGGATCCAGTCGTCCCCGTCACGGGTGGCCTTCGAACGGATCGCGGCGAGATCGCTGCCGGCGTTCGGCTCGCTCCATGCCTGGGCCCAGACGATCTCGCTCGACGCCATCGTCGGCAAGAAGCGCGCTTTCTGCTCGTCGGTGCCGACCTCCTGGATCGTCGGGCCGAGCAGGAAGATGCCGTTCTGGTTGACCCGGCCCGGTGCACCGGCGCGGTAGTACTCCTCCTCGAAGATCAGCCACTTGATGTAGTCGGCGCCACGGCCGCCGTACTCGACGGGCCACGACACAGCGGACCAGCCACCGTCGTGGAGCGTGCGCTCCCACTCCCGGTGCAGCGCGAACCCCACCTCCGTGTCGAAGCTCGGCAGTGGCTCGGCAGGCACGTGCTCGGCCAGCCACGCACGCGCCTCCTCCCGGAAGGCCTGTTCGTCGGCCGTGTACCTCAGATCCATCGGCGGGCCAACCTACTGGCGCAGCGCGGTCGCCTCGAACTCCACGGTTCTCAGGGAACTCACACGGAGCGTCCAGCGGCGCTTGTGGATCCCGGCCGACAGTGACGGTATGGAACCGCTCGACCCTCCTCGCCACACCGTGACCGACCACCCGTCGGGCCCGCCGCTGGTGGCCCCGGGCGATGCCTCCGAGAACCTCTGGGCACCGCCGCCACCCCCGGTCGCCTCGCCGCGCACGTACCGGCGGCGGCGCACGACAGCGCTGCTCGGCGTGTCCGCGGCGATCGCGCTGGCCGCCGGTGCGGGCGGTGGCTTCCTCGCCGCCAGCACCCAGGACCACGGCGGATCGACGTCGATCGCCAAGGTCCAGTCGGTCAGCCTCACCTCCGGAGCGAGCATCGCCGACCTGGTGCAGTCGCTCGAGTCGTCGGTGGTGTCCGTCGACACCGAGGTGGAGGTGCGCCAGGGCCCGTTCGTCCGGCAGGGTCAGGGCGCCGGCTCTGGCATCGTGCTGGAGGGCGGCTACATCCTGACCAACGCCCACGTCGTCGCGGACGCGACCTCGATCACGGTCACGCCGGCGGGGACCGGCACCGCTCGCACCGCGACGCTCGTCGGGGCCGACACGGCCAACGACGTGGCGGTGTTGAAGGTGGACGACACCACGGGTATGACGCCGGCGACGCTCGGCGACAGCGGCGCCGCCCAGGTCGGTGACTCGGTGATCGCGATCGGCAACGCGCTCGCGCTCGAGGGCGGGCTGACGGTGACCGAGGGGATCGTCTCGGCGACCGGCCGCACCATCGAGGACGAGAACGGCACGCTGACCAACCTGATCCAGACCGACGCGGCGATCTCCTCGGGCAACTCCGGCGGCGCGCTCGTGAACACCAGCGGCGAGGTGATCGGGATGAACTCTGCAGTCGCCACGAGCAGCGGTTCGGTGTCGGCGTCCAACATCGGATTCGCCATCGCGATCAACCACGCGATGGACATCGCCGAGCAGCTGATCAACAGCGGCACCTGAGCCAACGGTCACGTCGCCCGGCCCGACCCGACCGCCGCGGGCGCCCGAGCCGTAGTCTGACGGTGTGTCAGAACGTGTGAGGGTGCCCGCGGTGGAAGGGTGGTTCACCACCCCCGCCGACGGCGACGACGAGCAACCGCAGCTGATCGGCGCGAAGTGCGTGCAGTGCGCGACCTACGTGTTCCCGCCGCGGGCCACCGGGTGCCCGAACCCGGCATGCGACAGCGATGAGCTGGCGCCGGCGCCGCTGTCGCGACGGGGCAGGGTGTGGAGCTACACCGAGAACCGGTACGCGCCGCCGCCGCCGTTCAAGGCACCGGATCCGTACGAGCCGTACGCGCTCGCCGCGGTCGAGCTCGAGGCCGAGGGACTCGTCGTGCTCGGCCAGGTGGCCGAGGGTGTGCTCGCCGCCGACCTCACCGTCGGCATGGAGATGCAGCTCGAGATCGGCACGCTCTACAGCGACACCGACGACGACGGCAACACCGTCGACCACCTCGTCTACATGTGGGCGCCCGCGGCGCCGTTGGGAGCGAAGTGATGAGTGATCGAGACATCGTCATCCTCGGCGCCGGCATGCACCCATGGGGCAAGTGGGGCCGCGACTTCACCGAGTACGGGATGGTCGCCGCCCGTACCGCACTGGCCGACGCCGGCCTCGCGTGGAGCGACGTGCAGTACGTCGCCGGCGCGGAGACGATCCGCAACGGCTATCCGGGGTTCGTCCCCGGCTCCACATTCGCCCAGAAACTCGGCTGGACCGGCGTGCCCGTGTCGTCGAGCTACGCGGCCTGCGCGTCCGGCTCGACAGCGCTGCAGGCGGCCCGCGCCAACATCCTCGCCGGGTTCTGCGACGTGGCGTTGGTGATCGGTGCCGACACCACCCCGAAGGGCTTCTTCGCCCCGGTCGGCGGCGAGCGCAGGACCGATCCCGACTGGCTGCGCTTCCACCTGCTCGGAGCGACCAACCCGGTGTACTTCGCCCTCAACGCCCGGCGCCGGATGGATGTGTACGGCGCGACCGCCGACGACTTCGCCCAGGTGAAGGTCAAGAACAGCCGCCACGGCCTGGAGAACCCCAACGCCCGGTTCCGCAAGGAGAACACGGTCGAGGACGTCGTCAACAGCCCGATCGTCAGCGACCCGCTGCGCCTGCTCGACATCTGCGCGACGAGCGACGGCGCGGCCGCGTTGATCGTCGCCAGCAAGGAGTACGCCGAGTCCAAGCTCGGCAACCTCGCCGGTGTGCCCCGGGTGCGCGCCGTGTCGACCACGACGCCGACGTACCCGCAGACGCGGCTCGAGCTGCCCGACTTCGCCACCGACTCCTCGGCCGTGGTCACGCCGCCGTCGCGCGGGTTCAAGGACGCGCTCATCTGGAACGCGTACGAGCAGGCGGGCCTCGGACCGGACGACGTGTCGTTCGCCGAGGTCTACGACCTGTCGACCGCGCTCGAGCTCGACTGGTACGAGAACCTCGGTCTGTGTGCCGAGGGTGAGGCAGAGCAGCTGCTGCGCAAGGGCGACACGACGATCGGCGGGCGCGTGCCCGTCAACCCGTCGGGTGGTCTGGCCTGCTTCGGTGAGGCGATCCCGGCCCAGGCGATCGCCCAGGTCTGCGAGCTCACCTGGCAGCTGCGCGGCCAGGCGACCGGTCGCCAGGTCGAGGGCGCGAAGGTCGGGATCACCGCCAACCAGGGTCTGTTCGGGCACGGCTCGTCCGTGATCGTGAGCATCTGAAGGAGACACTCATGGCTGAAGCATTCATCGTCGACGCAGTCCGCGCTCCGGTGGGCAAGCGCGGCGGCGGGCTGTCCGGCGTGCACCCGGCCGACCTCGGCGCGCACTCGATCAAGGCGCTGATCGAACGCACCGGGATCGACCCGGGCGCGGTCGACGACGTCGTGTTCGGCAACGTCGACTCGATCGGCCCGCAGGCCGGCGACATCGCCCGCACCTGCTGGCTCGTCGCCGGCATGCCCGAGCACGTGGCCGGCACGACCGTCGACCGTCAGTGCGGCTCCTCGCAGCAGGCGGTGCACTTCGCTGCCCAGGGCGTGATGAGCGGCACGCAGGATCTCGTCGTCGCCGGCGGCGTGCAGAACATGAGCCAGATCCCGATCAGCTCGGCGATGACCGCGGCCGAGCCGCTCGGCTTCACCGATCCGTTCAGCGGGTCGAAGGGTTGGGTCGCCCGGTACGGCAACGAGCCCGTCGACCAGTTCCACGGCGCCGAGATGATCGCCGCGAAGTGGGATCTGTCCCGCGAGGTGATGGAGGAGTTCGCCGTCGACAGCCACGTGAAGGCGATCCGCGCTCGCGAGGAGGGTCGTTTCGAGACTCAGATCGCTCCGCTCGACGGCTGCACGTTCGACGAGGGCCCGCGCGAGCCGAACTGGGACAAGATCCGCTCGCTGCCGACGCTCGTGCCCGGCGGCCGTCTGACGGCCGCGCTCGCCAGCCAGATCAGCGACAGTTCGGCCGCCCTGCTGATCGCCAGCGAGGCTGCGCTGAAGACGCACAACCTGACGCCGCGTGCCCGCATCCACCACCTCAGCGTTCGCGGTGACGACCCGATCATGATGCTGTCGGCACCGATCCCGGCGACCCGGTACGCGCTGGAGAAGACCGGCCTCACGCCCGACGACATCGACCTGGTCGAGATCAACGAAGCGTTCGCCTCGGTCGTGCTGGCCTGGCAGAAGGAACTGGACTGGGACCTGTCCAAGGTCAACGTCAACGGTGGGGCGATTGCACTCGGCCACCCGCTCGGCGCCACCGGCGCCCGCCTGATGACGACGCTGCTGTACGAGCTCGAGCGCACCGGCGGCCGCTACGGCCTGCAGACGATGTGCGAGGGCGGCGGCCAGGCCAACGTCACCATCATCGAACGCCTCTGACGGCTCGCTGCGCTCGCGTCTGCCCCTGAACCCGCCGGGCCGGGCTCGCTGCGCTCGCTGTCAGCGGCTGCGGGGCAGGTTCGTTGTCGCGCTCGCCGTGTTCGGGTGAGCTCGCTGCGCTCGCGAAGCCTCGGTGACGCGGGTCGGGCGCTGGCGGCCCCGTCGACGTCACGACCCGACCTGGGGCCGCGTACGGTCTCGGGGCGTGCACTACGACCTCCGACTCCGGCCTGCGCAACCGCAGGCGCCCGCCGCCGATGCCTATGAGATCCACCGCAGCGAGGTGCCGGCGACAGCTGGTCGTGACGCGCTGACGGTGGCCTACGTGCGCGAGGGGGCCGGTGGCTACCCGCTGGTGCTGCTGCACGGCTACCCCGAGACCAAGCGGATCTGGTGGCGGAACATCGACGCCCTCGTGGCCGCCGGCTACGAGGTGATCGTGCCCGACCTGCGCGGGTTCGGGGACTCGGACCTCTCCGCCGACGACGTGTACGACCTCGCCGCCTACAGCCGCGACGTGTACCTGCTGGTGCGCGACGCGCTCGGGCACGAGACGTGCGGGATCGTCGGCGGTGACGTCGGCGGGGCGACCGCGGTCGATCTCGTCCACCGGTTTCCCGGGTTCGTCGACAAGCTCGTGTTCTTCGACACGGTGCCGCCGATGTGCATCGACGACTACGTCGCCGCCGGCATCGACCTCGGCGCGATGCGCTCCATCGGGTCGGGTCCGACCGGTGACTACCGGTACCGCCAGGGCGCGACGCCCGACGAGCTGGCCGCCGAGCTGGACACGCCCGCCAAGCGCCGCCGGTACATCGGCGACATGTACGGCCACCGACTGTGGGCGTCGCCGGGCACGTTCGATCAGGACGCGATCGACTTCATGACCGAGCCGTTCGCGACCGACGAGCGGATCCGGGCGAGCTGGGCCGTCTACCAGCTCGCGCACGGTCGACCGTCCAGCGAGCCGGCGCTGATGAGCGACAAGGTCGACGTGGCGACGCTGATCCTCTACGGCATGGACGACCAGGTGGTCGGGCCGGACTTCGTGCACTGCTGCGAGATCGCGTTCACCGACCGCGTCGGCCCGGTCGTGCTGCCCGGCGCCGGCCACTTCCTCCAGTGGGAGCGCGCCGACCTGTTCAACGGGCTGGTGGCCAGCTTCTTCGGCGATCTCCGCGAGCGTCACCGAACCGGGACCCCCACCTGGATCTCAACTACTTGACATCAAGTGGTTGGTGATCGATGATGGCCGCGCTGGCTGTCGTTGGGGGTGCACATGGCCGACTGGGGACACAACGTCGACCTCTTGGTCATGGGATCGGGCGCCGCCGGACTGGCCGGGGCACTGCGGGCCGCCAGCCTCGGCCGTTCGGTGCTGATCGTCGAGAAGAGCGACGTGTGGGGTGGCTCGGCGGCGATGTCGGCCGGCGCGCTGTGGGTGCCGTGCAACACCGCGATGCGAGTCATCGGTCTCGAGGACTCCGAGGACGACGCCATCCGCTACCTGACCTCCATCACCCACGGCGAGATCGACGAGTCGCGGCTGCGCGCGTTCGTCACCGAGTCGAACCGGATGATCGACTGGCTCGCCGCCAACAGCCACGTGACGTTCACGTCCCTGGAGCACTACCCCGACTACAACACCGACGTCGACGGTGCCCGACCCGGTGGCCGCTCGCTGGAACCGGATGCCTTCGACGCGACCGAGCTGGGCGACGCGTTCCGCACGCAGCACGAGCCTTACCCGGGCACGCTGATCCTGGGCAAGTTCCTGATGCGCATCCCCGAGGCGCGCGACCTCCTGATGCCGGGCATCAAGCCGAAGCTCGGCCTCGCCAAGGGTTTCGCCCGGTACTCCTCGAGATCCACGGCCCGCAAGCGATTCGGTGGCCGCGACCCGTACCTCACGATGGGGCAGGCGCTGACGGCGAGGCTGCGCCTATCGCTGAACGAGCGCGGTGTGCCGCTGTGGCTGAACGCACCCGTGCGCTCGCTGATCACCGAGGGCGACCGCGTCGTCGGCGCCGAGGTGGAGCGCGACGGTCGCACCGTCCGCGTTCGCGCCCACCGCGGCGTGCTGGTCGCATCGGGCGGCTTCGAGCGCGACCCGGAGATGCGCCAGCGGTATCAACGCGCACCGATCGGGGTCGACTGGACGGTGGGGCACGTCGGCAACACCGGCGACGGCATCCGTGCCGGCGAGGCGGTCGGCGGCGCGCTCGACACGGCGCTCATGGCCGAGGCGTGGTGGACGCCAGCGGTCGTCCCACCGGGCAGGGGCCCATCGGTCCTGGTGATCGAGAAGAGCCTGCCGCACGGCCTGTTCGTCACCCGCGACGGCCATCGGTTCGTGAACGAGGCGGCCAACTACAACGACGTGGGCGTCGTCATGTTCGACACCGAGCAGCGCGGCGACGGCGCGGTGCCGGCCTGGTGGATCGTCGATGCGACCTACCGCAAGCGGTTCATCATCGGCCCGGTCGGGCCCGGCCAGATGATGCCGGACAAGAAGTTGCCGACCGCGCTGCAGCCCGGCAACGGCTGGCTGCACAAGGCCGAGACCCTCGACGACCTGGCCCGCGAGATCGGGCTCGACCCCGCCGTGCTCGGCGCGACCATCGAGCGGTTCAACGCCAACTCCCGGCGCGGCGACGACCCCGACTTCCATCGCGGCGAGACCGCCAACGACCGCTACTACTCCGACCCGCGGGTCAGCCCGAACCCGTCGCTCGGACCGGTCGAGACGGCGCCGTTCTACGCGGTGGAGGTGTTCCCGGGTGACCTCGGGACGAAGGCCGGGCTGATCACCGATGGCTCCAGCCGGGTGCTGCGCGAGGACGGCTCGGTGATCACCGGGCTGTACGCCGCCGGCAACACCGCGTCCACCGTGATGGGCCGCTCGTACCCGGGCGCCGGTGCGACCCTCGCGCCGGCGATGCTCGGCGGATTCCTCGCCGCTGAGGCACTGGCGGCCGACGACGAGCACACCGGCTGAACCGACGTGGGGGATCTGCCGGCCTGGGGAACCGCTCCGTTACAGTCGCCCACAATGGCACCACGCAAGCGGGTCGACGACGCCCCCATCCCGCAGGCGGACACGGCGGACTACCGCCCGCGCGAGTTCGGCCGGATCACCTGGCTGATCAAGCTCGCCGAGCGAGAGGTCGGCAAGGAGCTCGATCGCGAGCTTCGCCACTCCGGTCTGACCAAGTCGCAGTTCGGTGTGCTGCAGGCGCTCATGCACCTCGAGCGGGCATCGTCGGCGGCTCTCGCTCGCACCGTCTTCGTGACGCCACAGGCGATGGTCGGGATCGTCGCCGGCTTGGAGCGCAAGGGGTTCATCCGCCGCAAGACCTCGCGGGCGTCGGCACGCGTGATCGAGGCGACGGTCACGGCGGCGGGCAGAGCCGCCTACGACGAGGGGGTCGACATGATCCGCAAGGTCGACGACATGCTCGCCCAGGAGTTCACCGACACCGAGCTGAGCGCCCTCAACGACTACCTGGAGCGGATGATCAACGTCGTCCAGACCGCCAACGGCAGCTTCCCCTGACCGAGACCCGACGGTCAGCCGAACGTGGCGAACGCCTTGTTCGAGTTGAACACGGTCGTCTCGACGTAGGTGCTCCACGTCAGGCCGAGCCCCGCCTCCTCCACGGCGCCGAGCAGGCAGAACCAGTTGAGCATCTCCTGCTGACCGGAGCGCTCGATCGAATCGAGCGTCGCGTCGTGCCAGGGTGCGTGGTCGCCGCTGACCAGCGCCTCGTAGAGCACGCGGTCGGCGGGGTTGTCCGGCCACATCCGCCACCCGGCGTCGTGCAGGAAGCCGTGCGACCAGCTCGACGAGGCGACGAGCGCGACCCGAAGATCGCTCGCCGCGGCGGCCCGGGCGACGGCGCGGCCGACCTCGATGCACCGTCGCGGCGACGGGCTCGGCGGGTCGAGCGGCGGGGGCTCGTCATCGGCAGCGAAGCGGGCCATCCCGCCGCGTCGGCCGATCGCCAGGCGCCCGTAGCAGTTGACCGTCATCGGCACCACCGGATGCGCGAACCCATCCCGTCCGTAGTCGAGGAACAGCACCGTGTTGGCGATCGCGTGGGGGAACGGCCGGTCGGCGCGCGGTCCGTACGAGTAGGCGACGTCGACGCCGTCGTCGAGCAGCGCGGCGGCGAGCGACCGGCCGAACGCGGCATGGCCAGGCACGCCGAACGTCGTGTCGATCGGTTCGTCCCACACGTTCGGGACCGCCGTCCCCGACGGTGATCGCCACGGCTGGAACGTCAGCTCGTCGGCGGCGATCACGCAGAACGCCGGCACGACGTCCTCACGGAACAGCTCGTACTGGTCGTCGCCCCAGATCACGACGGCGTCGGGTCCGAACGCGTCCAGCTCGGCACGGATGCGCGCGCACCCGGCGACCAGCGCCGACCGATGGGCCCGAGCCGCCTCGATCCGGTCGCGGTCGTACTCGGCGCGCATCCCCTCCGGCCAGCCGTCCCCGGCCTTGACCGCCTCGGGCACCGCAGGATCGGCGAGCGCGAACTGCAGCGCCCGATCCATCATCTCGTCGGGCCAGGCGAGCGGTGGGAAGTGGGTGAGGCCGAGACCGAGGATCTCACCCATCACTGGCCCCGAGCCCGAACACCCGGCGGGCGTTGCCCGTCAGCACCCGGTCGCGATCGTCGGGGGAGAGGTGAGCGACCTGCCCGAGCAGCAGCTCCCGGGTGTGCGGCCAGCTGCTGTCGCCGTGGGGGTAGTCGCACTCCACCATCACGTTGCCGACGCCGATCTCCTCGATCGACGCCGCGCCGTGCCGATCGTCGATGAAGCACCCGAAGACGTGGTCGCGGAACAGCTCGCTCGGGCGGACATCCACCGAGCCGAGGTTGAACGAGCCGGCGTCGACCGAGCCCATCCCGGTGAGGCCGAAGCCGGTGCCCGTCTTGAGGCGCGGTGCGTAGCGGTCGAACACGTAGTCGGCGCGCTCGAGGATCGCCGGGATCCAGCCGATGCCGCCTTCGGACAGGCACAGCTTGAGGTTCGGGTAGCGGACGAACAGCCCGCTGTAGAGCCAGTCGGCGAGGGCCGAGGCAGCGAGGTTCGACGGCAGCGTCGCGACCACGAGCGGAGGTGCGTCGTCGCAGGTGTAGGGCAGCCTGGACGACGACCCGATGTGCGCGCACACCGGCATGTTCGCCTCGGCGCAGGCGGCGAACACCGGATCCCAGTACTTGGTCCGGTCATGCACCGACGGGAGGCCGAGCGCGGCCGGGTTCTCCGAGAACGTGACCGCACGCGCTCCCTTGGCCGCGCAGCGCTCCACCTCGGCGAGCGCGAGCGACGCGTCCCACAGCGGGAGGATGATCATCGGGATCAGGCGACCGGGCACGGCCGCGCACCACTCGTCGATCATCCAGTCGTTGTAGGCGCGCACGCAGGCGAGGCCGAGCTCGCGGTCGGCCGCCTCGGTGAACTCCTGGCCGCAGAAGCGCGGGAACGACGGGAAGCAGAGCGACGCGTCGATGCCCGCCGCGTCGAGGTCGCGGACGCGTGCCTCGGGCTGGTAGCAGCCGGGACGTAGGTCTTCGTAGCGCTCCGGGAAGTCGACGAGGTCGCGCTTGCCCGACGCCGGGTCGAACAACCGCCCGCCGAGCTCGGCGAGCGGCTTGCGCTTGCGCTCGAAGCGCCACACGATCGTGCCATCCTCCTCGACGGCGCGCGGGCACTCGTCGAGCCACTTGCGCGGCAGGCGACTCGTCCACACGTCGGGTGGCTCGACGACGTGATCGTCCACCGAGATCATCCGCACCTCGTCGATGCTCACCTGGTCGCGCCCTCCGTCAGCCCGAGGAACGCGCATGCGCTGCGCCTCCTGATCGTGTCGAGCGTGCCAACGTCGAGGCCCTCCTGTTCGGCGAGCGCGTCGAGCACGTAGCCGGGGCGCTCGGCGAAGAACGGGGCATCCGACCCGATCATCACCCGATCGGGCCCGACGAGGTCGACGAGGGCGCGCAAGGCCGCCGGCTCGTAGGTCAGCGTGTCGTACCACAGGGCCCGGGCCGCCGCGTACGGGGACGGGCTGCGTGCGGCGCGGGCCGCGTCGGTGTGCCAGAACGCCGCCATCCGGGGCAGGTGCATCGTGAACGTGCCGCCGCCATGGCTGGCGCCGAGGCGCAACCCCGGGCTCTGCTCGACCGCCCCGTTGGCGAGCAGCGCGGCGACGCAGGTGCCGATCTCGGGCGGGAAGTTCACCGCCGCCGACATCGGGGGGTCGGCCACGCAGCTCCAGTGCGGCGGGTGGAACGCGTGGACGAACACGCACAGACCGGCGGCGGCCGCCGCTCTGAAGAACGGCAGGAACGCCGGCGATCCGGCGCTGACGCCGTTCACGTTCGAGCCGATCTGGACGCCCACCAACCCCAGATCCCGCACCTGATCGAGCGCCTCGATCGCGGCGCCGACGTCCTGCAGGGGCACGGTGCCCAGACCGACGAAGCGACGCTGGTCGGCGGCCACCATGGCCGCGATCGCCTCGTTGAGGGCGGCGCAGAAGCGCCGCCCGACCGCCGGCTCCGCCCAGTAGCTGAACAGCTCGGGCATCACCGACAGCGCCTGCACCTGCACGCCCGCTGCGTCCATCTCCACCAGGCGCGCCGCTGGATCCCACGCCGGCTGTGACACGGTGCGGAACAGGGTTCCACCGACCAGCACGTCGGCCACGTCGTTCCGCTGGACCAGTGACGCGAACCGGTCGTCGTGCCCGAACGGCAGCCCCTCCGGCACCACATGCGTGTGGACGTCGATCACGATGGTGCTCACCCCCTCGGCGTCAATGTCGCATCGATGACAGGTGGTTGTCAACACGTTGATATTCCACTACGTTCAGCTCATCGACGCTTCAAGGGGGGCACAGTGGCCGTCGTTTCGTTGAGCGATCCCGACTTCCTGCTCGATCCGTATCCGGCGATCGCCGAGCACCGCCACGAGGGGATCGTCCCCAACCCGGATCAAGGCGGCTGGTGGGTGCTCGACTCCGAGGCGATCTGGTCGCTCATCCGCGACCCGCGCTCGGCCAGCGACCCGGAGCTGGCCGACCCCGACGCCCCGATCACCAAGGTGTTCAAGAACGGTCGGCTGTCGATCTTCTACATGGATCCGCCCGATCACACCCGCGTGCGCGGCTCGGTGAAGGCCGACTTCGCCCCCCGCCAGGTGGCCGACCTCGAGTCGACGATCGTCGCCACGGCGACCGAGATCCTCGACCGGTTGCCGGCCTCCGGGCGGATCGACGTCGCCGCGTCGTTCGGCGACGTGCTGCCGATGACGGTGATGAGCGACTTCCTCGGTGTGGAGCCCGAGCGCCGTGACGAGTTCCGCACCTGGACCCTGACCCGGATCAAGGGCATGTTCAACCCGAAGCTCAACAACACGCCAGAGTTCATCGAGTCGACGGTCCGGCTGCGCCAGTACTTCTCGGAGCGGATCGGCGCAGCGGAGCGAGGGCCGGTGCCCGGCCTCGTCGGCCAGTTGGTGGCGAGCGGGGAACTGAGTCACGACGAGATGGTCGACCTGCTCGTGGTGATGCTCGGCGCCGGGATCATCACCACGGCCGACCTGATCTCCAACACCCTCCACGCGTTGCTCACCAACCCGGGTGAGTTGGCGGCGCTGTACGCAGACCGTGAACTGATCCCGGCGGCGATCGAGGAGACGCTGCGCTTCGACTCGCCCGCGCTGTCGGCCGGCCGGATCCTGACCGAGGACCGCGAGATGTTCGGGCACCCCATCGCCGCGGGCACGTGGCTGAGGCTGATGACCGCCGCCGTCGGGCGCGATCCCGCTCGCAACCCGGATCCCGACCGATATTCGTTGCGTCGCGAACGACGCGAGCACGTGGCGTTCGGTGGAGGGCTGCACCACTGCCTCGGCCTCCACCTGGGGAAGCTCGAAGCAGGTGTGGCGTTGGGCCTGCTCCTGGATCGGTACCCGTCCATGTCGCTCGCCGACATGCCCGATCCCGCGGTCCGGCGCATCGTTCCGGGGTTCCGAGGCTTCGACCACCTGTGGATCGAGGCGGCGTGAGGATCGGGGTCAACGGCAACAAGTTCGTCGCCTCCGGTGATCTCGAGGCCGTCGCCGGGCTCGCCGCCGCGGTCGCCGACGCAGGGGTCGGTTCGTACTGGCTGGCCCAGCACCCCGCCGGCTCGCTGGACGCGATCACCGCGCTGGCCGTCATCGGCCAGCGACAGCCAGCCCTCTCGCTCGGGGTCGGGGTCGTGCCGGTCTGGGGCCGGCACCCGGCGGCGATGGCCGCCCAGGCGCTCACCGCCGCGCAGGCGGTGCCCGGCGGTCTGACCGTCGGGATCGGCCTGTCCCACCCGGCGATGGTCGGCGAGCACTACCGCGAGATGTACGGGCGCCCGACCCGGACCATGCGCGAGTACCTGGAGGTGCTCGTGCCGCTGGTCGTGGACGGCAAGGTGGAGCACCACGGCGACGTCTACGACTGCACGGCGTCGGTGACCCTGGCCTCCGAGCGCCGCCCGACGATCCTCGTCGCCGCGATGGGCGAGCAGATGCTCGGGCTTGCCGGTCGCCTGGCCCACGGCACGATCACCTCGTGGACCGGGCCCAACACGCTGCGCGACCACATCGTCCCGACGATCACCCGGTCCGCGGCGGAGGCGGGCAACCCGCCACCACGGATCGCCGCGATCTTCCAGGTCTGCGTCACCGACGAGGTGGAGGAGGCCCGCGAGTCGGTGCACCGGTGGTTCCTCTTCCACGGCAAGGCACCGTCGTACGAGGCGATGTTGGAGCGCGAGGGCGTCGCATCGGCCAGCGACGTCGCGATCATCGGGCACGAGGCGGACGTCCGACGGCGCATCCGCGAGCTGGCCGAGATCGGGGTCACCGACCTCGTCGTCGGCGAGGCGCTGGCACCCGGCGCGACCGACACCGCCCGCACCCGCTCCCTGCTCGCCGAGCTCGCCGCCGAGCTGTGAGCACCCACACCACCGACCAGCAGCGCGGCTATCGGCTGGAGGACCAGCTCGGTGCCGCCGACGGCGAGGTGACGATGAGCGGCGTGCACGCGCTGCTGCGGGCGCCGCTCGACACGGTGCGCGCGGATGCGGCCCTCGGGCGGCGGACGTCGGGCGTCGTGTGCGGTTACCGGGGCTCACCGCTCGGTACGGTCGACATCGCCTACGACACCCACCGTCGCACGCTGATGGACCACGACATCCGCTTCGTCAACGGTGTCAACGAGGACCTCGCCGCCACGCTGATCTGGGGCACCCAGACGGCGCAGCGCGATCCGACGTGCACGGTCGACGGCGTGCTCGGCCTCTGGTACGGCAAGGCGCCCGGCCTCGACCGCTCCGGTGATGCGCTGCGCCACGCCAACCTGTCGGGTGTGCCACCGACGGGCGGCGTCGTCGCCGCGGTCGGCGACGATCCAGAGTGCAAGTCGTCGACGGTGCCGTCGGCGACCGAGTGGACGCTCGCCGACCTGGCGATGCCGGCGCTGGTGCCGGCCACCGTGCAGGAGGTGCTCGACCTCGGCCGCCACGGCTACGAGCTGTCCCGCCGAAGCGGGTCGTGGGTCGGGCTGAAGATGCACGCCGACATCGCCGACGGCTACGCGACCGTCTCGGTCGGTCAGCCGCTCCCGTCGGTCGTGCCGTACGAGAGGGATGGCTCGGCCTGGCGCGCCCACCTCGACGACCGGATGTTCGCGCCGTGGTCGATGCTGCTGGAGGAGGAGGCCATCGGGCCCCGCCTGGACGCCGCTCACCACTACGTCCGCGCCGCCGGTCTCGACGTCGTGCACGGACGCGGCGAGGCCCGCGTCGGCATCGTCGCCGCCGGCAAGTCATACGGCGACACGGTGACCGCGCTCGGCGAGCTCGGGCTGACGCTGGACGACCTGGCGCGCCGTGGCGTCCGGTTCCTCAAGCCGGCGTTGGTGTGGCCGCTCGAACCCTCGACCGTGCGCGAGTTCGCGACCGGCCTCAGCGAGATCGTCGTGGTCGAGGAGAAGCGGGCGTTCCTCGAGGAGCAGCTGCGCTCGATCCTCTACGGATCGCCCCAACCGCCGCGGATCTCGGGCAAGCGCGATCCGGACGGGCAGCGCCTCGTCCCTGCCGGCGGCGTGCTCGACATCGGCACCGTCGCATCCGCCCTGCGCCGCCGGTTGGAGACGTACCTCGGGGCCGACGTCTTGCGCGCACCGCGAACGCTGATCCCCGTCGATGCGTCGATCGAGATCCCGGCCCGGACGCCCTACTTCTGCTCAGGGTGCCCGCACAACCGCTCGACCGTGGTGCCGGACGGATCGGTGGCCGGCGGCGGGATCGGCTGCCATGGCATGGCGCTGTTCACCCGCGAACGCGCCGTCGGGACGACGCAGATGGGGGGCGAGGGCGTGCAGTGGGTCGGCGCATCGCTGTTCAGCTCGGAGACCCACCGGTTCCAGAACATCGGCGACGGCACGCTCGCCCATTCCGGCTTCCTCGCCGTCCGCCAGGCGGTCGCAGCCGGCACGAACGTGACGTTCAAGATCCTCGCCAACGGCGTCGTGGCGATGACCGGCGGGCAGGAGGCAGCCGGTGCCCTGCCGATCCCGGCGCTGACCCGCCAGCTCGACGCCGAGGGCGTGGTCCGCATCGACGTCGTGACCGACGATCCATCGCGCTACGGCCGGGGTGCGCCGTTCGCCGACGGCGTTCGGGTGCACGACCGTCGAGAGCTGGATGCCGTGCAGCGCGAGCTGCGCGACGTCGGCGGGGTGACGGCGCTGATCTACGACCAGGCGTGCGCCGCCGACCTGCGCCGGGCCCGCAAGCGGGGCAAGGCTCCGACGCCGAACGTCCGGGTCGTGATCAACGAGGCGGTCTGCGAGGGCTGCGGCGACTGCGGCGACGTGTCGAACTGCCTGAGCGTGCATCCCGTCGACACCCCGTTCGGGCGCAAGACCCGCATCCACCAGGACTCGTGCAACCTCGACATGAGCTGCATCGAGGGCGACTGCCCGGCGTTCGTCACGGTCACACCGCCGGGGCGGACGGCACGCCATCGGGCGGAACGGACCGACGTTCCCCAGAGCGTCGCGGAGCCGGTGCGACCGGCGTCGGCCGCCGTGCTCGTCGCCGGGATCGGTGGCACGGGCGTGGTGACGGTCGGTCAGGTGCTGTCGACGGCGGCAAACCTGGATGGGCTCGACGTCTCGAGCGTGGACCAGACCGGGATGGCCCAGAAGGGCGGTCCGGTCGTGTCGCACCTCCGGATCGGCCCTGGTTCGGGCGACGGTGCGGCACGCCTCGAAGCCGGACGAGCGGATGCCTACCTCGTGTTCGATCTGCTGACCGGCGTCTCTCCGATCAACCTGGCCCGGCTCGACCCGGCTCGGACGCGGGCGGTGATCTCGACGTCGCAGGTGCCGACCGGAGCGATGGTCACCGACCTCCACCGCGAGTACCCACCGCTGCCGCCACTGTTGGCGCTGATCGAGGCTGCGTCCGTGCCCGGCGGCAACCTCGTGATCGACGCCGAGGCGGTAGCGCTGGAGCGCTTCGGGTCGCAGCCCGCCGCCAACCTGATCGTCGTCGGTGCCGCGTACCAGCGCGGATTGCTGCCGCAGTCGGCAGCGAGCATCGAGCGGGCGATCGAGCTGAACGGCGTCGCCGTCGAGCTCAATGTCGCCGCGTTCCGCCTCGGGCGTGAGATCGGTGCCGACCCGGCGCGCGCCGCCGTCGCAACCGCACGACCAGCGCCGCGCGTCACGGGAACCGCCAGCCGGTTGATCGCCGACGTGGGCGGCGACACCGTGCTGGAGGATGTGCTGGGCTGGCGCGTGCCCGAGCTGATCGCGTACCAGGACGTGGCGTACGCGACGCGCTATGTCGACGTGGTCGCCAGGGTTCGCGCCGCCGAGGTCGCGGCGGGTGCTTCGTCGAGCGACTTCTCGTCGACCGTCGCCCGCAACCTGTTCCACCTCATGGCCTACAAGGACGAGTACGAGGTCGCGCGGCTGCACGGTCGGGCCGCATGGCGCGACCAGCTCGACGAGGAGTTCGGGCGTGGATCGCGTGTGTCGTTCCATCTGCAACCACCGATTGCGACGCGCATCGGCCTCGACCGCAAGATCCAGCTCGGCGAGCGCACTGCCGGCCTGACGTTCGCGGCGTTGCGTCGGATGAAGAAGCTGCGCGGCACGAGCCTCGATCCGTTCGGCCGCACGCAGGAGCGGCGCGATGAGCGAGCGCTGATCGACGAGTACGTGCAGCTGGTCGACCGCCTGCTGCCGCTGCTCGCCACTCGCGCCGGAGACGCCGTGCGGATCGCCGGTCTGGTGGATTCGGTCCGCGGGTTCGCCCACGTCAAGCAGCGCAACCTGGATCGCTATCGCGAGGAGCTCGCCGCGGCCCTGGCCGCGCTCGACGTTCCCATCGGAGGGGAGGCTCCATGACCACGGACGCACCGCGCGTCGCGCTCGTCACCGGCGCGGCCGGAGGCATCGGACGCGCCTATGCGCAGCGGCTGGCGAGCGACGGTCTCGTCGTCGCCGCGGTCGACCTCGTCGCGCCCGATGAGACCGTGGCGTCGATCGCCGCCACGGGGGGCACCGCGGACGCGTTCGTCGCCGACGTGACCGATCCCGCCGCTGTCGACGCGTGCGTCGCTGCGATCGGCGCTCGGCTGGGTGCGCCGGCGGTGCTCGTCAACAACGTCGGCGTGTACCCGGTCACCACGTGGGATGACCTCACGTTGCAGGAGTTGCGACGGGTGTTCAGCATCAACCTCGAATCGGCGTTCCTCATGTGCAAGGCCTGCGTCCCGGCCATGCGCGATGCACGGTGGGGGCGGATCATCAACATCGCCTCGCGCACGTTCTGGTTGCCGACCCCCGACATGGCGGCGTATCTGGCGAGCAAGGGGGCCGTGATCGGGCTCACCCGGGCGCTGGCGACGGAGCTGGGCGGGCACGGGATCACGGCGAACGTGGTCGCCCCTGGCCTGACCCGGACGGCCTCGATCGAGGCGATCACGGCGGACGCGGTCTTCGAGATGACGAAGAACATGCAGGCGATCAAGCGGACGCAACAACCCGACGACCTTGCCGGGCTCGTGTCGTTCCTCGCCTCCGATGACGCCGCGTTCATGACCGGGCAGACGGTCATGGTGGACGGTGGCCTGATCCGCCTGTGAGAGCATCAGGACATTGATATCAAGTCGTTGACATGTATGGGGTCGATGAGTAGGTTCGCCGTAAGGGCATGACGGGGAGGTGACGCGATGCAGCTGGGCTACGTGGGATCCACGGCGACGGATCTGCCGGCGTGGCGGGGGTACGCGACCGAGGTGCTCGGTCAGGAGATCACCCCGGACAGCACCGACGAGGTGCTGTACCTCCGCGCCGACTTCCACCACCACCGGCTCGCGGTGCACGCCGGTGACACGGACGACGTCGCGTACGTCGGGTGGGAGCTGAACGACCCGGCGGATCTCGCCGCGCGGGTCGCGATCGTCGAGGCCGCTGGGGTCAGCGTGAAGCAGGGCACGCCAGAGGAGCTCGCCCTGCGGTGCGTGCTCGACCTGGCCTGGTTCGAGTGCCCGTTCTCCGGGGTGCGCACCGAGCTGTACATCGGACCCGAGGTGCACTTCCAGCCGCCGTTCCGGCCGAGCCGGGCGATCGGCGGCTTCGTGACCGGTGATCAGGGTCTCGGCCACCTCGTGCTGTACGCACCCGACATCGCCAACGCCGAACGCTTCTACGCGGACGTGCTCGGCTTCGCCACGAGCGACCGCGTGATCGTGCCGGGGCTCGGGCAGCTCGCCGCGTTCATGCACTGCAACACGCGCCACCACTCCCTCGGGTTGATGGCGATCCCGGGCACGCCGCGGCGCATCCAGCACGTGATGTTCGAGGTCGCCGACATCGACACGGTGGGCACGACCTACGACATCTGTGCCGCACGCGAGATCACGACGACGACGCTCGGTCGGCACCTGAACGACCACGCGTTCTCCTTCTACTTCCGCAACCCGTCGGGGTGGCACTTCGAGTACGGGTGGGGCCCGCGTTCGATCGACCCGGCGACGTGGCGGATCGAGCACTTCAACGGGATCCGGCCGCAGGGCGAATGGGGCCACGACGGCCTCATGTCGATGGTCTGACCCGACCACGCAGGCAAGGCCAAGGAGACCACCATGACGATCCGCGTCGCGCTCTGGACGACGGGCAACATCGCCAAGTTCGCCGGCCGGGCGATCCTCGACCACCCCGACCTCGAGCTCGTCGGCGCCTACTCGTGGAGCGAGTCGAAGGCCGGCACCAATGTCGGGACGTTGATCGGCGTCGACCCGATCGGCATCGTGTCGACGCACGACATCGACGAGCTGATCGCTGCCGGGCCCGACGTCGTCGGGTACTACCCGATCATGAACCCCGACGAGGTGCCCGGCCACGTCGACAACGTCTGCCGGCTGCTGGAGGCGGGCATCGACGTGGTCAGCTCGGCCAACATCGTGACCGGGCGATGGTGGAACGCCGAGGACCGGTTCAACGAGGCTGGGGCACGGGGCAACGCCTCGGTGTTCGGCAGCGGCGTGAACCCCGGCTACGTGAACCAGTTGCTGCTCACCGCGTCCGGCGCGTGCAGCACCGTGAGCAAGCTGTCGGTCTGGGAGGAAGCGGAGTGCTCCGGCTACGCGTCACCAGAGCTCTGGGAGACGGTCGCGTTCGGGCACCCGCCGGACGAACCCGGCATCGAGGAGCACTTCCGGCGCGGCATCTCGGTGTTCGAGGACACTGTGGCGATGATGGCCGACGCCCTGGAGGTCGAGCTCGACGAGATCGCCTACGTGCCCGAGGTCGCGATCGCGACCAGGGACCTCGACCTCGGTTGGATGCTGATCCCGGAGGGCACCGTCGCCGGGCTCAAGAACCGCTGGGTCGGGCGCGTCGGCGGCAGCGACGTGATCGAGCTCGGCACCGTCTGGAAGATGACCGAGGACGTCGAGCCGAACTGGGAGATCCGCCACGGCTGGCACCTCCAGGTGGACGGCACGCCGACCGTGAAGATGCACGTCGCCGGCTGGCCGGCTGCTGGCTCCACCGCCGACTCCGAGGCGCTGATGAGCATCGCCATGATCATGACCGCGATGCCGACCGTGCACGCCATCCCCCACGTCGTGCGCGCCCGGCCGGGCGTGGTCACCTACAAAGACCTGCCGCTCGTCACCGCGGCCGGCTGCGTGCGCCCGAGGTAGTCGCCGCGCGATCCACACGCGGCGCGGTTTGGAGTCGAGCCATGAGCACCGAACACATCGAATCGATCAAGCGGGTCAAGCAGCGCTACTTCGCGGCCGTCGACGCGAAGGACGCCGACGCATTGCGCGAGTGCTTCACGAGCGACGCGACGCTCGACTACGGACCCGGCAGCGCGCCGACGGTCGACGAGATGGTGGCCGACTACCCCCAGCTGCCACGAGAGGCAGACGGCAGCGTCTCCGTCCTCGATTCCCACCTCGGTGTACACGCCGAGATCGATCTGGTCAGCGACACCGAGGCGGTCGGCACCTGGGCGCTGCAGTTCCGGCGCGTCGATCGGACAGCCGGTACGGAGATGGTGTTGTACGGCGATTATCGCGACCAGTACGTCCTCGACGGCGACAGCTGGAAGATCCGATCGTGCATCTTCCGGACGAGGTGGGGACGCATCGCACCCCTGCCACCCGGCACCATCTTCATCTGACCGGTCGCGCCTCGACGCCGTGTCGCGGCGCTCGGCCGCCGCCAGAATGGTGTCATGCCGGTCGCGTTCAACCACACGATCGTTCACGCCCGCGACGCGATGGAGTCCGCCACGTTCTTCAGCGAGATGCTGGGTCTCGACGCACCACGTCGCTTCGGCCCGTTCCTCGCCGTCGCCGTCGAGCACGGTGCGACGTTCGACTTCGCCCAGGTCGCAGACGGGGAGACCGTCCACCCCCAGCACTACGCGTTCCTCGTGACGGAGGACGACTTCGACAGCATCTACCGCCGAATCGTCGAGCGCGGGATCGAGCACTACCCCGAGCCGCACTTCGGGCGGACGAACGAGATCAACCACAACGACGGCGGCCGCGGCGTCTACTGGTGTGACCCGAGCGGGCACTTCCTCGAGATCCTGACCGTGCCGTATGGGGGATGGCCACCGGGGTCGAGCCGCACGCCCTGACCGCCGTCAGCGCGCGTGGCGGAGGATCTGGTTGACCCGCGCGGCCTGTCTCGTCTGGTGGTCGCGTTCTGCGAGGTTCGGGGCGTTGCGGGCTGCCTCTGCGTAGAGACGGGCAGCGCGCTCGAGATCACCGTTGCGCTCGTGGAGGTACGCGGCGACCGCTTCGCGGCGCGGGATGTGTTCGGCGACCTCGGCAAGCGCGGCCAACCCCGCGGGCGCGCCGTCTGCCTCGCCGATCGCGACCGCACGGTTGAGCCGCACGATCGGGGTGTCGGCGAACCGGAGCAGCTCGTCGTACCACTCCACGATCTGCACCCAGTCGGTCTCCTCGAAGCGCGACGCGTCGGCATGGAGCGCAGCGATCGCCGCTTGCGACTGGTACTCGCCGAGCTGATCGCGGGCCAGGGCGGCCTGGATGATGGCGATCCCCTCGGCGATCAGCTCGGTGTCCCACCGCGTGCGGTCCTGTTCGGCGAGCGGCACGATCCTTCCGTCCAGTCCGGTGCGGCTGCGCCGCCGCGAGTGGTGCAGCAGCATCAGCGCCAGCAGCCCCTCGACCTCGGGGAGGTCGGCCAGTGCCCGGAGCTGGCGGGTGAGCCGGATCGCCTCGGCCGCGAGATCGACGTCGCCCGAGTAGCCCTCGTTGAAGACCAGGTAGAGCACGCGCATCACCGTGCGCGGGTCGCCAGGTTGTCCGAGACCGACGTTGCCGAGCGTGCGCTTCGCCCGGCTGATGCGCTGGGCCATGGTGCGCTCGGGCACCAGGTAGGCCTGGGCGATCTGACGGGTCGTGAGCCCGCCCACCGCCCGCAACGTCAGCGCGACCGCCGACGAAGGAGTCAGATCGGGATGGGCGCAGAGGAAGTAGAGGTCCAAGGTGTCGTCCCCGCCGACCGCCGCACCCGTCGGCGGCTCGGTGTCGACGCGGACCTCGCGAGCCCGGCGAGCGGAGCCGGACCGCGCCATGTCGATGAAGGAGCGCCAGGCGACGGTGACGAGCCATGCCTGAGGGTCGAGCGGGGGCCCGGTCTGCCAGGTCGAGAGCGCACGGATGAGCGCCTCCTGGACGGCGTCCTCGGCCGTCGCGAAGTCCGCACCGCGACGGACGAGGACGCTCAGCACCCGCGGGACGAGCTCGCGCAGCTCGGCCTCGTCCACGCTCACTCGGCCACGGTGGGCGGTGCCGTGAGGAACGGTCGGACCTCCAACCATTCGTGGATCGGCTTCCCACCGGCGCCCGGCGCTGCCGACAGCTCGCCAGCGAGCTCGATCGCTCGGTCGTGGCTGTCGACGTCGATGACCATCCATCCGGCAATGAGATCCTTGGTCTCGGCGAATGGTCCATCGGTCACCGGTGGCCGCCCCTCACCGTCGGAGCGGACCCACAGGCCGTCGGGCGACAGGGCCTGCCCGTCGACGAACTCGCCGGTGTCCTCGAGCCGGGCGGCGAAGTCGTTCATGTACCGGATGTGGGCCTCGACCTCCTCGGGCGTCCACTGATCCATCGGCACGTCGTTGTCCGGCGCCGGCGCGCCTCGGTAGTGCTTGAGCAACAGGTACTTGGCCATCGTGTTCTCCTCGTGTGACGACGGCCCGCTGGCCGCGTCCACCCCTGGGACGGAGCAAGGTGTCCATTCTCGACATCGTCCATCCTGGCAAGGGCATCTCGATGGGGTCGATTGCCGGCCCCGACAGGACGAGGCGTGTCGCGCTCGCCGGCCGAACCGTGTCGAACACGAGGGCGAGGCGAGTCGGCCTGTCTCGGACGGCCTACCTCCGGCGGGCACTGAGCGCGAGCACGTCCTCGACGGGCATCCGGTGACGCTCGACCACCTCGCGCGGGCGGCCCACCTCGCTGCAGATCTCGACGACCCCGATGTGATGTCCGACGCCTGGTCGTGACGACCTGGCTCATCGACAAGTCGGCGATCGGGCGGCTTCAGGATCGAGGACCGCGCGCTCGAGGTCCAGTCAGCGCTCGCAGATCGTGGGCAGCACCGCGCCCCGTCGATTCCGGACCTGCCGATCGCCGCAACGGCCGAGCTTGCCAGGCTCACCGTCCTTCACGTCGACAAGGACTTCGAGCTGATCGCGTCGCTCACCCAGCAGCCGGTCGAGCGCCCCGACGTCGCGTGACGACCCAGTCGGCGTTCAGCGAGGGTTGCCGGCAGTGGCATGTGGATGGCATGATCGTGGCATGCCACGAACCCGACTGAGCACCACGGTCGACGGAGAACTTCTCGACCACGTTCGGCAGATGCGGGTCGGAGCCAGCGATGCCGAGCTCGTCGACGAGGCGTTGGCGGCGCTCCTCGCCCGGCATCGGGCTGCGGAGATCGACGCGTCATATGCGGCGACGTACGCCGCGCATCCCCTGGACGAGCCCGATGAGTGGGGCGATCTCGAGTCCTTCCGGGCCGCTGTCTCACGATGACCGACCTCCCTCGTCGTGGTGAGGTGTGGTGGTGTGAGCCGCCCGAGATCGGTCGACGTCCCATCGTGGTGCTCTCGCGGGATGCAGCCATTCCGCGGCTGCGCCGGGCGCTGATCGCTCCGTGCACGACGACGATCCGCGGTCTGGCGAGCGAGGTGGTGTTGGAACCCGGGCAGGACCCGGTGCCCCGGAAGAGCGCCGTGAACCTCGACTCGGTGGAGTCGGTGTCGGTGGGGTTGCTCGTCGAGCGAATCGGTCGGGTCAGCGACACACGGATGGGGGAGATCTGCGCCGCGCTCGAGGTGGCGACCGACTGTCGGTGATGGTGCTGCCCCCGGGTGCCGTCTCGCCGATGCCCCGGGAACATCACGGCGGCGCGCGGCCGTGGAGGAACTTGTCGCGGTTGTGGGAGGTGCACTGGAGGCGGCCGTTCTCGTAGGAGGTGGGCCCGCCGTCCTCGACGGGGATGATGTGGTCGACGTCGCAGTGGGCGATGGGCTCGTCGCATCCGGCGGGGTGGGTGCAGTGGCGGTCGCGGACCTGGATGGCTCGGCGGAGCCACCCGCGGAACGTGCGCTGATCCGACACACCGAGCAGGTGCTTCGCATCGTCGAACACGAAGCTCTGCACCTCGGTCGCGGAGAGGTGGGGCACGACCAGCCCGGGCGTGACGACCGTCCCCGACGACAACTGGCAGAGGCGGGCCACCGTCTCGGTGCCGGCCAGGATGCAGACCAGTGGCTCCGGGCGCCGACCGCTGGCGGGCGCGGTGTGGGCCCGCACCGCCATCTCGACGAGTGCTGCCGCCCGCCGAGCAACCTGGGAGCGCTTCACGCCGTCGCGCCGGTCGGCTCGGTACAGGTCGTGCTCGATGCGGCGCAGCGCTTCGCGGAACATCGCACCGCCGACGGGATCGAGCGCGCCACGGAGGTGCACCGTGCCCTCGAAGGTCTCGGTCGCGGTCAGCGATGTGGCATCGAGCAGGTCGCGCCCTGCACGTTCGCAGCCGTCGGGATCGACTCGGTGGCACCAGTACTGCACGATCTGCTTGACCTCGGCGAAGCGCATCGTCCTGCACTGGGTGAGCATCCAGTCCTCGTCACCGGCGAACGCCGACGAGCGCACCTCGTTGCTGTTCGCCTTCGCCAGCAGGTCGACGTGCGCGCCGGAGATCGCCCCGTGTTGCAAAGCGTCGAGCGTCGCCGGCATCGTCCGCAGCGCCTTGGCCCGGCGCACGAAGGTGCGTGCCTCGTTCGCCGAGAGGTTGCCGTCGCGAGACAGTCGCGCCCAGGCCGCCCTCGATCCGTCCGACCGCCAGATGCTCTTCTGCTCCCAGACCCCGACGGCGCGCACGATCGCTGCCAGCAAGCGGCTGCTTCCACGGGCGAGGCCGATCGCGATCTCGTTCAGTTCGATATCGGACACGTCGTCGAGGTCGATCGCTTGCAGCTCGTCGAGCGTCTCGGCGAGGTGTTCGAGCGCTGCCACTCCCATGGCGCAACGCTAGCGAACAGGTGTTCGATCGACAACCTTCGTACCGAGATCCCTCGGGTTCTGGGCCGTCTGTACGGCCGTCAGGGAGTCGGGCCGAGGGCGGCGAGTGCCTCCTCTTGCCGATCGCTCCACGAGAGCGTGTCGACCATGTGCGCGCTGCGCCATCCGTCGACCGTCCGCACCATCCGATGCGTGTACCACCCTCCGCAGAAGAACTGCGCGCCCGTGACCGTGCGCATCTGGCAGAAGTAGCCGGCGCGCAACGACGCCTCGTCGCCGTCGAGGCCGATCTCGATGTTCGACACGAGGTGCTGCGAGTCCGGGAACGCGGGCATCGTCGCTGCGACCCACGCGAGCACCTCGTCCAGCGCTGCGGCCGGACCGCCGACCGAGGTGTAGTCGATCGTCGCCTCGGGCGTGAACACCGTCCGCAGCAGCGGCCAGTCCTGCGCGTCCATCGCCCGCGCGTACCGGTGCAACACGGCGTGGATCTCGAAGTGATCGGAGATCGTGTGCAGGTCCATCACGCGCTGCCCTGGATCGCGCGCCAGACGCGCTCGGGGGTGGCGGGCATCTCGATGTGGCGCACGCCGAGGTGGGAGAGCGCGTCGACGACCGCGCTCTGCACGGCCGGCGTCGAGCCGGTCGTGCCGGACTCGCCGATGCCCTTCGCGCCGAGCGGGTTGACGGGGGTCGGCGTCTCGTGCTCCACCAGCTCGAACATCGGGAGCTCGGCGGCCGAGATGAACGCGTAGTCGGCGAGGTTCGCCGTGCGCGGGTTGCCGTCCTCGTCGTAGGCCACCTGTTCGAGCAGCGCCTGGGCGACGCCCTGGGCGATGCCGCCGTGCAGCTGGCCGTCGGTCAGCAACGGGTTGAGGATGGTGCCGGCGTCGTCGCAGGCGACGAGGCGGATGAGGCGCACGTCGCCGGTCTCGGTGTCGACCTCCACCACTGCGACGTGGGTGCCAAACGGATACGTCGCGTTGCTGGCCACGAAGCGCGACGAGACGTCCAGCTCGACCGAACGCTCCTTCGCGTGGGCGGCGACCTCGGCCCACGACAGCGCGACCGCCGGCGTGCCGGCCACGTGGAGGCAACCCTCGCCGACGACGATGTCGGCAGGATCGGCCTCGAGCACCTCGCCGGCCAACGACCGGGCGAGCGTGAGCAGCTCGCCGCTGGCCTGCTGGACCGCGGCGCCACCCTGTTGCAGACCGCGCGAACCGTACGTTCCACCGCCGGCCGGGATCAGGTCGGTGTCGCCGTGCAGCACCGTGACATCGGCCATCGCAACGCCGAGCACCTCGGCGACGAGCATCGAGAACGCGGTGTCGTGGCCCTGACCGTGCGGCGACGTGCCGGCGTACACGGTCACGCGCCCGTCGACGTCGACGGCGAGGCGTGCACCCTCGCTCTTCTCGCCAGCGGTGGCCGAGTTGCCGGTGACCTCCACGTAGCAGCTGACGCCGATGCCGATCTGCACGACGTCGCCGCGCTCGCGCCGTGCTTGCTGCTCGGCCCGCAGCGCCGCGTAGTCGGCGCGCTCGAGCGCCGCGTCGAGTGCCGACTCGTACGCCCCGCAGTCGTACACGGCGCCGACGGCCGTCGGCCGGTCCGAGGAGAACGGGGGGATCAGGTTGCGGCGGCGCACGTGCACCGGATCGAGACCGATCTCGGCGGCGAACAGGTCCATCGCCCGCTCGATCGCCGCGGCGGCCTCTGGTCGCCCCGAGCCGCGGTACGCGGCGACCGGTGTGGTGTTGGTGACCACCGACCGGGCCGTGCACTCGACTCGCTCGATGTCGTACACGCCGCTCGTCATCGGCCTGGTCAGCATCACGGGGATCAGGGCGCCGAACGCGGGCACGGCACCGGCGTCCTGGGTGATGTCGAGCCGGTAGGCCTCGACCCGACCTCCACGCGTCCCCCCGATCGTGATCCGGTGCAGCTGTCCACGCCCGTGGAACAACCCGACCATGCTCTCCGTGCGCGTCTCCGTCCACCGCAGCGGCCGGCCGATCGCCGCCGACAGGCCGCCGAGCATCAGCTCCTCGGGGTGCATCCCCGACTTCGGACCGAACCCGCCGCCCATGTCGGGCACGATCACGTGCACCCGTTCCTCGCCGCCGTAGATCTGGGCCAGCACGTCGCGCAGCATGTGCGGCACCTGCGACGTCGCCCACTGGTGCAGCCTGCCGTCGGGCCCCCACGCGCACGCCGCCGAGCGGACCTCCAGTGGGCACGGCGCGAGGCGCTGGTTCAGGAACGTCGCCTCGACCACGACCTCGCAGCCGTCGAACAGATCGTCGGAGGGCGGGGGGACGCCCATCCACGAGCCGTCCATCACGAGGTTGGTGCCGAGTTCGGGATACAGCAGCACCTCGCCGGTGAGGGCCGCCTCGATGCCGACCACGGCCGGCAACACGTCGATGTCGGCGACCACGGCCTCGGCCGCGTCCGCGGCCTGCGCCGCTGTCTCGGCGACGATCGCGGCGATCGGCTCACCGACGAAGCGGACCCGCCCCGAGGCGAGCGGCGTCGTGGCGATGCCGGGGTTGAACGGGTTGGGCTGCGGCTCCAGGCCGAGGTCGGCCGCGGTGACGACCGCGAGCACGCCGGGCATCGCCCGCGCGTCGCTGGCGTCGATCGAGCGGATGTCGCCGTGGGCGACCTGCGAGCGGGCGTAGGCGACGAACGCTGCCCCGTCCAGCAACGGATCGCACACGTCGGCGACGTACGTGCCACCGGCCGTCAGCAGCCGCGGATCCTCGACCCGCCGGACCCGGTTCCCGAGGATGCTCATCGGCTCAGAACGTGTCCGGACGAACCAGCGCGTCGGTGCCGCCGTCGATCACCAGGAACGAGCCGACCAGGAAGCTCGCCGCAGGGGACAGCGCCCATGCGGCGGCCGAGGCGATCTCCGGCGGTTCGGCCCACGAGCCGCGCGGCACGGGCACCGCATCCATCAGCGGCCCGAACTGCTCGTCGGCAAGTGCGCCGGCGGTGAGCCCGGTGTGGGTGTTGCCAGGCGCGAGCGCGTTGATCCGGATCCCGTCGGCCACCCACGCCGGCGCGTTGCGGCGCACGTAGAGGGCGAGCGCCCGCTTCGACCCCGAGTAGCCCATGCCGCCGTCGATCTTGCCGGACAGGTCGATCGCGGTCGCTTCGTCCCCGGTGAGGCAGGCCTCGACGATCGCCTCGTCGTACGGTGCGATCGTCGCCGCGATCGAGGATGCGACGATCGCCGCCGGCGCCTCGCCCAACGCCAGCGCAGGTCGCAGCCCCTCCAGCAGAGCGACGGCGCCGAAGAAGTTCACGGTTGCCTGCGCCACCGCGCCCACCTGCGGGCCGACACCGGCGAGTGCGGCGAGGCCGTCGAGGCGGCCGGCGCATGCATCGAGCACCTCCTCGACCGCGACCGCACGTCCGTCCGGTGTGGACAGGTCGACCACGACGTCGGCGTCGCGCTGATCGACCGTGATCACGCGATGGCCCTCGGCGCGCAGCTGCGCGGTGAGCGCGCGAGCGATGCCCGACGCGGCCCCCGAGACGCACAGGGTTCGCGTCATGCGTCACCTCCCGGCCGGTCGACGAGCACCTTCTCGTACGAGCCGGGACTGGTGATCGCCATGTACGACGCCGGTTCGGCCCCGACGTTGTGGATGCCGTGGGGCACGGTGGCGGGCACGATCACCGCCTTGCCGGCCGTCACCCGGATCGGGTCGAGGTCGGCCAGGTGGTACTCGACCTCGCCGCGCAGCACGACGTGCAGGTGCTCGGTCGTCGGGTGCATGTGGAAGTCGTTCCACTGGCCGGGTTCGAGGTTCCAGAGCACGATGCCGAGCTGGCCGGCGATCCAGGCGAAGGACACGACGGCCGACTCCTCCGAGAAGATCTGGTAGTCCGCGGGATCGAACACGAACGTCGCCGGATCGTTCGGATCGATCCTGCCGGCCAGCTCCGCGTGGATCTGCTCGTGTGACGCGTCAGCCATTGCCATCTCCAGAGGTCGTGTCGACGTACCCGGCGCGCATCTCGGACCAGGCCTTGCCGTTGGTCTCGGCGGCGTCGCGCCAGGCCGGGGGGAGGTCGGTGTAGGGCGGGCGCGGTGGGCCGCAGCGCATGTAGCCAGCGACCTGGATGCGGGCCTTCTCGAGCTGCAAGTTGTACTTGGCGAAGTCGGCGAAGTCGGGGATCGGCAGCGGCACTGACGCGATGTCGGCCAGTATCGCCCGGGCGGTATCGACGTCTCCCTTGCCGATCGCCGCCAGTGCCGCGACCCATGGCTCCGGGCCCATCGCGCACGACGTGGCCCACGCCGCGGTGACCGACTCCGGCACCGCCTCGTAGGCGGCGCCGAGCGTGCCGCCCTCACCGTGCATGAAGTTCACCTGCGCGCCCGCGGCGTCGAACACCTCACGGTTGAAGCCGAAGCCCACCTTGCAGGCCACCACGGTCGGGCAGCGGGCGGCGATGCCCTGCCAGAACGCCAGCGGGTAGTCGAACTTGAAGAAGAACGAGTTCGCGTACACGAGCACGGCAAGGTCGGGCACCGCCGCGCTGAGGTCGGCGTGGAACCCGACGGCGTTGTCGACCGTCGGTGTCTGCCACAGCGGCAGGCCGACGAACGCCCCGTCGAGGCCGAGGTCGCGGATGGCCCGCATCTGCTCGACGACCTCCCGGGTGCCGAGCGCAGTGGCGCCGGCGAACAGCGGCACACGCCCGCCGACCGCGTCGCGCACCGCCGGGTACAGCACCTGCTTCTCGGCCCAGGTGAGCGTCGCGCACTCGCCGGTGGTGCCGCAGAGACCGATCGCCGACACACCGTCGCGGATCAACTGGTCGGCCACGCGGGTGATCTCCTCGAGATCGATCGTGTGCTCCGCACCGAACGGATCGGCGCCCTCGCGCAGCGGCGTGGGCGGCAGCGCCATCACGCCGGTGAGATCGCTCGCCGTCAGCATCAGGCGCTCGTCGCGAACGTCAGGTACGGCAGGATCGGGCTCATGTCGCTGTAGACCTTCTCGCCGAGGGAGATCTCGCCGTCGAAGGCGAAGATCCCGACCGACTTCACCGTCGCCATCTCGCCGGGCGTGCTGCCGTCGAGCCCGTTGGGGAAGTCGGTCTCGACCTCGACGATGACGTTGTCGTCGGCATGGTGGAAGCGCACGGCCCGGTGGACGATCCCAGGCAGCGCAGTGAACATCAGCTCCAGCAGCTGACGCACCTCGTCCTGGCCGCGCAACACCACGTCGATCGACGCCAGGTCGTACGTGGGCGGATCGATCATCGTGGCGAGCACCATGTCGGCGTTCATCTCGGTCTCGCCGCGCAGGTGGGTGGCGAGCGTCGCTTCGCGCTTGGCGCGCAGCTCGGCGCTCGGCGATGTCGGGGTGTCGGTCATTGGAGTGCTCCTCTCAGGTGCGGATGCGGGTCGATCAGCCGAACGGACCGGGCGCTGGTGGCAGGCCCATCACCATCCGACCCCAGTTGCCGTACGCGGTGTCGGTGTTGAACCCCTGGTGGGCGGCGAGCCCGCGCACGTCGCGCCACCACTTGTTGGCCGGATGTCCCTCGAACAGCGCCGACCCGCCGCTGCGCCGCATCGTCTCGTCGACGACGTCGGTGCACAGCTTCACGGCGAACGTCGAGTCCCGGCCGACGGCCAGGGCGCTGGCGGGATCCGCGGGCCCGTCGCCCGGGTCGTCGAGCTGCCGGGCGGTCGTGCGCAGGACCGTCTCGGCCGCGCTCACCATCGCCGACACCTCGCCGATGTGCACGAGCATCGGCCCCTCGGTGCCGATGCGCTCACCGGTGTAGATGAGCCGCTTCGACTGCATGTACTCGGTGAAGTGCTTCACCGCGGCGCGAGCCCCGCCGAGGATCGGCGCGGCGAGATAGATCGCGAGGCAGGTGAACGACCGCCGGAACAGCGGCGACGTGTTGACCTCGGCCCCCGGCGTCATGCCCATCAGGGCGAGCATCGGGTCGAGGATCCGGTGGTCGGGGATCACCGTGTGCTCGATCGACAGCGAGTTGCTGCCGGTGCCCTGGGCGCCGACCGTGCGCCAGTCGGTCCCGACCGCGTAGTCGGTGCGCGGCACGAGACCCCACCGCATCGCCGGTGGCGTGCCGTCGTCACCGGCCGGCGTCCGGAATCCCACCATCGCCCACTCGGCGTGATCCGATGCCGACGAGAACGGCCAGGTTCCGTCGGTCAGTTGCCAGCCGCCGTCCACCCGCGCCACGCCCGCTCGCGACGGCGCGAACGACGAGGACATCAGCACCGTCGCGTCATCGTCCCAGATGTCGTGCTGCGCCTGGTCGGGGAACAGGCCGATGATCCACTCATGGCTGGCGAGGATGACGTACGCCCAGCCGACCGACACGTCGCCCTCGGCGAGGGTCGCGCCGACGTCGAGGATCGCCTCCACGCCGAGCTCGGGACCGCCGAAGCGCGCTGGCTGGTTGAGACGCAGCAGGCCCGACGCCCGCAGCTCGTCCATCGTCGAGTCGGGCACGCGGCGCAGCGCTTCGGTCTCGGCCCACCGCTCGGGCAGCCGGGCCGCGATCGCCGCCGCGCGCTCGACGGCGTCGTCGGCGGTCTGCGGCGGGTCGGTCTGGACGGGTGACTCGATCACGCAAGCGCTCCATGGCTCAGACGGTGGGTGGCGGCTCACCGCGCGGTCCCCGGTTCGCGCCCGATCGGTCTGCCGACGCCATCATCCTTCATCATCCACACCTTGATGTCAATGTCTTGATATTCATGGTCAACGCAAGTAGCTCGCAGCCACGAGCTCCCCTTCGGCGGCGAGTTCGGCGGCGCTCCCGGCCAGCACGACGTCGCCATGGTTGAGCACGACCGCGCGGTCCGCGACGCGCAGCGCCTTGTGCACGTGCTGCTCGACGAGCAGCACACCGCAGCCGCCGTCGGTCGCGATCGTGCGCAGGACGGGTAGGAGTCGGTCGACGATGATCGGCGCCAGGCCGAGGCTCATCTCGTCGACCATCAAGAGGCGTGGGCGGCCGAGCAGCGCTCGCCCGAGCGCGAGCATCTGCTGCTCGCCACCCGACAGCAGTCCCGCCCGCCGGTCGAGCAGCGGCTCGAGCGCCGGGAACAGGTCGAGCACCCGCTCGAGGTCACCTGCGCCGCCACGCCCGAGCCGGAGGTTCTCGCGGACCGTCAGCTGGAAGAACAGCGCCCGGTCCTCGGGCACGTGCCCCAGACCCAGGCGGGCGAGCTGGTGCGGCCGGCGGCCCTTGGTCGTGGCGCCGAACAACGTGATCTCACCGTGCAGCACGGGCAGGATGCCTGAGATCGTGAGCAGCGACGTGGTCTTGCCCGCCCCGTTCGGGCCGAGCAGGGCGACGACCTCGCCCTCGGCGACCTCGAGGTCGAGATCGCGCACGACGGGCACGCCGTCGTACCCGGCGCGCAGGCCCGACACGCGCAGCAGCGCGGTCACGAGGTGCCCTCGGGCTCGTCGATGCCGAGGTACGCCTCGCGCACGAGCGGATCGCTGCGCACCTCGTCGGCACTGCCGTGGGCGATGACCTGGCCGAACTCCAGCACGTAGATGCGCTGGCAGATGCCGAGCACCAGGCCCATGTCGTGATCGACCAAGAGGACGCTCGTGCCGTGATCGACCACTCGCTGGATCGCCCGGCCGAGCTGCACGCTCTCGTCCGAGTCGAGCCCGGCCGCGGGCTCGTCGAGCAGCACGACGCGCGGTTCGGCGACCAGTGCCCGGGCGACGCCGACGAGCTTGCGCTGGCCGAGGGAGAGGTCGTCGGGCATGCGGGGCAGCAGGTCGCCGATCCCGAGCACGGTCGTCGCCCACTCGAGCGCAGAGCTGTGACACCGCCGCCGGGGGCGCACGACATCGGCGAGCGGCGCCCACCACTTGGGGCGCTCCGCGGCCACCAGCAGGTTCTCCTCGACCGTGAGATCGCCGAACAGCTCCAGGGACTGGAACGTGCGGGTCAGGCCGGCGAGCGAGCGGCGGTGCGCGCCGAGCCGGTTCATCTCCTGCCCGCAGAACTCGACCACCCCGGTGCTCGGCACGAACCCGGTGATCGCGTCGATGCAGGTCGTCTTGCCCGCGCCGTTGGGCCCGATCAGGCCGACCAGCTCGCCGCTGTCCACGTGCAGGTCGACCTGGTTCACCGCGACGAGACCACCGAAGCGGACCATCAGGCCACGGGTCGCGAGCAGGGTGGCACGCTCGGTCATCGGGCGAGCCCACCAGAGGTCGCCGTGGTCGTCAGCGGATCAACGGCAGCCGTCGCTTCGGCCTCGTCGCCGTGCGGCTGGCCGCCCGCGGCGTGCTGCCTGCGGCGGCGGCGCTTCGCGCGCTGCTCGTACAGGGCGCCGGCGACACCGGTGGGATGGAGCACGGCGACGACGATCAGGCCGAGCCCGCTCGCCAACTCCTGCCAGGCCTCGATGTGCACGACCTTCTCGAACAGCACGGTGGCCAAGCCGCCGAGGATGGTGATGCCGGCGATCATCGCCCCGCCGATGCTGGCGATGCCGCCGAGGTAGGCCACGGCGAGGAGGCTGAGCGACTGGAGCGCGGCGAACCCCTGCGGTGACAGCCGGCCACCCGCCTGGTAGGCGAGCAGTGCCCCGCCGAGCCCGGCGACGAACGACGACAGCGCGAACGCGGAGAGCTTGACGCGCGCGACGTGCACGCCCGCCGCTGCTGCTGCTGCCTCGTTCGAGCGCACGGCCAGCATCCGCCGCCCGGTCGTCGAGCGGCGCAGGTTGGCGACGGCGAGGCACATCAGGCAGGTGACGATGAGCACCAGCACGCCGAACACCGGTGAGGGGATCTTGTCGTCGCCGAGGAAGAAGGAGTCGAACGGACCGAGCCCGATCCCGAACAGCTTCGGCGAGTCGGCGGTCAGCGGGCGGGCCTCGTACTGCGTCACCGTCGGGTTGTTGAACACCATCTTCTCGAGCACCACGGCGAGCGACAGGGTGATCACGGCCAGGTTGACCCCGCGGACGCGAAGCGCGGGGATCCCGACCAGCACACCCAGCACGGTCGCGGCCAGCGCGGCGAGAAGCGGCGCCAGCGGGAACGGCACCCCCCACCGGCCGGAGATCCACGTCAATGCGAACGCGGAGAATCCGGCGATGGCCATCTGGGCGAGGGAGATCTGGCCGACGTAGCCGGTCAGCACGACGAGCGACAGCGCGAGGGTGACCCCGATCAAGGAGGTGGTGATCGCCTGGCGCACGTCGAACTGGAGGAACGACACGGCGACGAAGCCCACCGCGAACAGCGCCGTGACTCCGACCCCCGGGTGGTTCACGGGCGGTGCGCTGGGGAGCTTGCCCTCCCGCAGCGCGCCGCGGGTCGGGAGGGTGTCGCCGCGAACCATCATCGTCACCGCGATCACGAGGAACGGCACCAGCTCGCGGCTGCCGCGAGGCAACCAGTCGGTCGCCGGACGGGAGTCCAGGTACTGCACGAGCTGGTCGAGCATCCCGATCGCCAGCCCGGCCACGGCGGCGACGATGAAGGACGTGAAGCTGGCGACGAGGGCGGCCGCCAGCGCGGGGATCACGAACAGCGTGAAGTTGACCGGGCTGATCGTCGTGATCGGCGACACCAGGATCCCGACCAGCCCGGCGAGCAGCATCGCCAGCACCCAGTTCGCGCCGGCCAGCACGTCCGGGCTGTAACCGAGCAGCGACGCACCCTTCTCGTTCTCGGCAGCTGCGGTCGTCGCCAGGCCGAAGCGGGTGGCCCGGTACAGCAGCGTGAGCAGGAGCGCGAGGACGACCGTGACGGCCGCCAGCAACAGGCGATCCCACGGGATCACGACGCCGGCGAAGTGGAACCCCGACGTCGGCAGGATCGAGCCGACGCTTCGGCTCTCGGATCCGAAGCGCAGCGTGATGCTCGCCTGGAGCACGAGCATGATGCCGACCGCGGCCACGACCTTGGCCAGCGGCGGCGCGTCGTGCATCGGTCGGAACACGAGGAAGTGCACCAGCAGCCCGATGATCATCCCGGCGCTCAGCGAGATGAGGAGCGCCGGGATGAACGGCATCGGGTCGCCGAAGCCGAGGAACGTCGGCCAGTCAGGGAGGTCGAGGTCGCCGCCGAAGAACCGGTTCGCAACGCCCTCGACGAGCGCCAGCGGGTTGGGCAGCGGCAGCAGCGGCATCCGGCCGCTGCGCCGCAGCTCGCTGTAGGTGTAGGCCACGAACGCCGTGACGGCACCGTGGCTGAAGTTGACGACCCCCGAACCCCGGTATGCGAGCACCAGGCCCTGTGCCATCGCCCCGTAGAGCGCCCCGGCCCCGAGGCCGAGGAGCATGAAGGCGAGATACGAGTTCACGAGGTGGTGCGTTCAGCCGTTCCGTGACGTCAGTTGGCGTAGGCGTCGTACGGGCCGGGCACCGCGTCGGTGAACGTGCCGTCGTCGTTGATCCGCATGATCCGGGTCTCGGTCGTGCAGAGCGCCGGCAGCACCGCGCCCGGGCACGACAGGGTGCGGGGCCCGAGGAACATCGGCCCGGTGAAGGACATCAGCCCGTCGCGCCAGCTGTCGCGGCTCAGGTTGTCGGCGCCGATGTCGTTGCCGATCTGCCACAGCGTGATCAGCTGGCCGAAGCTCTGCGAGGCGCTCGTCAGCCCGACGGCGTCGCCCAGTCCTGCGGCCTCCATCTGGGCGATGAAGAGGTCGAGCTCGGGGTCCTCATCGGTCAGACCGGGCAGCACCGACGGTGCGCCGACCAGCCAGTCGGTGACGCCGCCGTTCGTCTCGTTGATCACGCTCGGGTCGCCGCACGACGAGACCGCGAGCACCGGCTTGTCGGAGCCGATCTGGGTGAGCGCGTTCGCCACCTGGGTGCAGGTGTTGGCGGCCGTGACCAGGATGTAGGCGTCGTTGTCGTTCGCCTGGAGGGCGCCGGCGAGGTCGGTCTCGGCGGTGCCGGCGAGCACCGAGTCGATCGTGATGCCGTCGAGCTGCGGCGCCGCCTTCATGCTGTCGATCACGGCCTGGCCACCACTGTTGCCCTCGGCGACGACGGTCAGCGACGTCGCGCCGAGCTCGCGCACGGCGTAGTCGGCGAGGCCGACCACGATGCCGGCGCCACCCGGCGTGAACGCGATCGCCGACGGGCTGGTGTAGTCGGCGGTGTTGAGCGGGGTGCCCTCCAGCGCGACCAGGTTTCCCTGCTCGAGCACCGGCCAGAACGCGTCCGAGCCGAGCACGAACTGCGTGGTCACGATGTGGATCGAGTCGTCGTTGACCATCTGCTGGCCGCACTGCTGGTTGCTGTCGGGGTCGAGCCCCGTGTTGCAGTCGACCAGCTCGACCGGGTGGCCGCCGATGCCGCCGAGGCTGGTGTTGATGTACTCGACCGCGCCTTGCGCGCCGGCCAGGGGGCCGGGGAACGACGGTGTGCCCTCGCTCTGGTTGACGAGGCCGATCCGCACCGGATCGAGCGAGTCGTCGGCCGCACCGGTCTCCTCGGGGATGAAGAAGTCCCCGTCGGCCATCGCCTCGGTCGTGGACGGCGCCGCCGTGCTGCCCGAAGCAGCGGTGGTGCCCGGCGCGGCGGTGGTCGCCGTGCCGCCGCCTGCAGTGGTCTCCGGCGCAGCGGTCGTCTCGGCCGCGGCGGTCGTGTCCGCGGCGGCTGCCGTCGTCGCCGCGGCCGTGTCGTCCGTGTCGTCGTCCCCGCCGCATCCGGCGGCGAGCACGGTCAGCACGGCAGTGCACGCGAGCGCGCGCGTCCAACTCGATCGCAGCATGTGAAATCCCCCTCGGTTGCTTGCCCCTGGGGTCAGTGAAAACCATCAGCTACTTGATGTCAACACCTTTATCAATCCGCTGATGCGGTCGATCAGCTGCGCGGGGCGAGCGCGCGGCGCAACACGTCGAGCTGCTCGGCGGCCGCCCGCTTCGACACCTCGGCCGTCGGAACGACGGCCGAGCCGTGGAACGTGCCCGGGTAGGAGTGCAGCTCGACCTTGACGCCGGCGGCGAGCATCCGGGCCGCGTAGACGATCCCCTCGTCGCGCAGCGGGTCGAACTCCATCGTCGACACGTAGGCGGGGGGCAGGCCGGCGAGGTCGGCGGCGCGCGCCGGCGCGGCGTAGATCGGGATCTCGGTCGGCGACGGGTCGCCGAGGTAGTAGCGCCAGCTCATGACCGCGTTGGGACGGTTCCACATCGGCGTGTCGACGAACGCCTGCATGCTCGCCGTCTCCAGCCGGTCGTCGAGCTCGGGGATCCCGAGGAACTGGAAGCAGATCTTCGGGCCGCCGTGGTCGCGGGCGAACAGCGCCAGACCGGCGGCCAGGCCACCGCCGGCGGACTGGCCGTAGACGGCGATCCGGTCGGTGTCGACGCCGAGCTCGTCCGCGTTGGCGGCCAGCCAGGTGAGGGCGGCGTAGCAGTCGTGCAAGCCGGCGGGGTACGGGTGCTCGGGCGCGAGGCGGTACTCGACGCTGACGACGACTGCCGACACCTCGCGCGCCAGCTGCACCGAGCTCTGTTGCTCGCCGTCCACGCTGCCCATCACGAACCCGCCGCCGTGGATGTGCAGGATCGCCGGGAGCACACCCTCGACGCCCGAGGGGCGGAACACGCGCACGGCGACATCCGGGTCCTCCTCGTATGCCGGCACCTCGCGGTCGGCGATCTCGACGCCGGCCGCGTCGAGCTCCGGTGCGTTGGCCATGAACGCGGCGATCCACGCGCGAGCCGCGTCGATGTCGTCGAGGGTGGTGGACGGCAGCTGCGGCACGATCACCGCGAGCTCTGGGTCGAAGTCGTACGCCATGCCCGGACCGTACCGCTCCCCGCGCCGGGATCTTGCGGTCGAAACGAGCCCGAACCGGGCGCGATCCGACCGCAGGTTCGAGCGACGACGGTCCGGGCGCGGCCAAACGTCGACGGCGGGTTCACTCGTACTTGGCGGCCATCTGCTTCAGGAAGCCGACGAAGTTGGCCGGCGCGTCCGGCGCCCAGGCGCCGGGCTCGTAGCGGACGCTGCGCAGCCGGCCGGTGAACGGGAAGTGGCGGTCGCGCTCGTAGCGGTCCCACCAGACCGGCGAGCCTCGGTCGGCGCCGATCGCGATGCCGGTGAACGGCGAGATCGGCCACAGCATCCGCAGGTCGAGGCCTTCGATCGTCGGTGTGCCGTCGACCGACACGGTGACGGACCACCGCCCGCCGCCGGGCGCGCCGAGCGTGAGCACGATCGAGTGGCGGCCGGCGGGCAGCCTGCCGGCGTCGGTCACCGTCGTCGTGCCGATGCCGTCGTTGTGCACCAGCCAGAGGCGCTCGCCGTCGACCTCCAACGCGTACCCGCCGCCCTGATCGCCGTGCGACACCAGCACGCCGCGGTCGCCGATCTCCAGCTCGAGGTCGACGGTGATGTCCGTGGTGCGGTGCCAGACGAGCACACCGCTGCGGATCCGCTCCAGCGTCGGTGTACCCGGGTGGATGGTGACCGGTTCGTGGAACACCGCGTCGTGCGGGGGGCGGACCAGCCAACGCCAACCAGAACCCTCGTCCATCGGGTAGACGAAGTTGGCGATTGCGGCCTCGTGGAACGCGGCGGCGAGAGCGGCGACGCGATCGGGATCCTTCCCGGCGAGGTCGGTGGTCTCGGTGGGGTCGGTCGTGAGGTCGTACAGCTCCCACTCGTCGTCGCTGAACCGCGCCGCGCCGCGGCGGGCGGTCACCGCCTCCCACCCGTCGCGGTAGATGCCGCGGTTGCCCTCCAGCTCGTAGTACTGCTCGGCGCGCACCTCGCCGTGGTGGGGATCGGCCAGCACACCGCCGAGATCGACGCCGTGCATCGGCCGCCGATCGGCCAGCGGTTCGACCCCGGCCAGGCGCAGCACGGTCGGCAGCACGTCGATGCAGTGTCCGTACTGGTCGCGGTACCCGGTGCCGAGCGCGCCCTCATCGCTGCCCTTCGGCCAGTGCCAGATGCACGGCACCTGGTGACCGCCGGCGTGGGTGTTGCGCTTGTAGAGGCGGAACGGCGTGTTCGACGCCATCGCCCAGCCTCGCGGGTAGTGCGTCATCGTGCGCGGCGTGCCGATGTCGTCGAGGCGGGCGAGGTCGGCGGCGACGTTGCCCTGCGACATGCCCGCCAGCGGGCGGAGGTGGTTGTAGTAGTCGGTCGTGCCGGTCGCCTCGCCCTCCCGGCTCGCCCCGTTGTCGGACAGGAACACGACGATCGTGTTGTCCCACTGGCCCGTCTCTTCGAGCGCGTCGCGGAGGCGGCCGACGCTCTGGTCGATCTCGTCGATCATCGCCGCGTACACCGCCATGTAGCGGGCGAACACCGTGCGCTCGTCGTCGCTCAGCTCGTCCCACGGCTCCACGTCGTCGTTGCGCTCGCTGTTGCGCGGCGGCAGCACCGTCCCCGCCCCGATCACGCCGAGATCGAGCTGCCGGGCGTGGCGTCGGGCCCGGATCTCGTCCCATCCGGCGTGGTACGCATCGCGGTAGCGCTCGATGTCGACGTCCTTGGCCATCAGCGGGGCGTGGGCCGCCGGGTGGGCCAGGTACAGGAAGAACGGCTGGCCGGGCTTGCTCGCCGCCCGTTCCCGGATGACCTTGATCGACCACTCCGTCAGCGCGTCGGTGAGGAAGAAGTCGTCCGGGTAGGTGTCGGGGTCGAGGCAGTGGTTGTCCTCGACCAGGCGGTGCGGCTGGTGGAGGTTGGTGAAGGCCTCGAGGATCCCGTAGAAGCGGTCGAAGCCGCGCTGGAGCGGCCACGAGTGCTGCGGGCCGGCCGCGCTCATGTCGCTGTCGCGGCACAGGTGCCACTTGCCGGCCATGATCGTCGCGTAGCCGTTGGCGCGCAGCACTTCGGCGGCGGTGGCGACGTCCGTCGCGATCTCGGCCCGATAGCCGGGGAAGCCGGGGTCGTCCTGGGCGATGTGGCCCATGCCGGCGGCATGGCAGTTGAGCCCGGTCAGCAGGCTGGCCCGCGTCGGCGAGCACATCGGGTTGACGTGGAAGTTGGTGAACGCCACCCCGTCCGTCGCGAGCCGGTCGAGGTTCGGCGTGCGGATCTCCGAGCCGAAGCACCCGATGTCGCTGAAGCCGACGTCGTCGACGAGCACGAACACGATGTTCGGCGCGCCTGGCGGCGCCGTCGCCGGCTCCGGCCACCACGGCTCGCTGTTCACCATCGTCCGCCGCACCACCCCCTCGAACCCCGGATAGTCGGCGATCGGCTGAGCGGTTGACGACCCTTCGTTCACGGCGAGGCACCTTACGCAACCCCATTGTTCTCGGGAGCAGATCGGGCGCTCAAGCGCCCGATCTGCTCCCGAGAACGAAGGACTTGTCAGCCGACGGAGATCTGGTTGGTGAAGGTGGCGAGGTCGAAGTAGTCGCGCCAGAGCGTGATCTTGCCGTCGTCGCCGACGACGAAGAAGCCGGCGACGGGCAGCTCGACCCAGGTGTCGCCGCGGCGGAAGCGGTCGGTGCGCTCGTTGGCGACGGTGTCGCCGGCGGCGAGCTGGCGGTGGACGACGAACTCCATCTCCTCGACGCCACTCGACATCATCGCGAACACGGCCTTGACGCCGTCGGGGCCGGTGCTCTTGCCGGCGGGCACGTTGTCGTACTCGATGTCGTCGGCGACCAGCTCGCATGCGCCCTCGACGTCGACGACGATGCGGCGCAGGAACTCGTTGACGATCTCTTCAGCAGATGCGGACATGGCCGCCATTGTGAGCAGGGTCAGGCGTGCTGCGACGACACGGAGATCACCTCGCCGGTCATGTATGACGAGTAGTCGCTGGCGAGGAAGACCATGACGTTGGCGATCTCCCAGGGCTCGGCGTAGCGGCCGAACGCCTCGCGCTGGGTCAACTCGGCGAGGAGCTCGTCGGTCGTCGCCTTGGCCAGGTTGGCGTGCATCGCGAGGGAGGGTGACACGGCGTTGATCCGCACGCCCCGCTTGGCCGCCTCGATCGCGCTGCAGCGGGTGAACGCCATCACGCCTGCCTTGGCCGCCGCATAGTGGGCCTGCCCCTCCTGGGCCCGCCAGCCGAGCACCGATGCGTTGTTGACGATCACGCCGAGGCCGCGCGAGTACATGTGATTGAGCACGGCGCGAGTCACGCGGAACGTGCCGTTGAGGGTGACGTCGAGCACGATGTTCCACTGGTCGTCGGTCATCTCGTGCACCAGCGCAGTGCCGCCGAGACCGGCGTTGTTGATCAGCACGTCGATGCCCCCGAGCTCGTCGGCGGCCGCCGCGATCAGCGCCTGCACCGACGCTTCGTTCGTCACGTCGCACGGGATGCCGACGACGCCCAGCTCGCCCGCGGTCTCGCCGAGCCGGCGCTCGTGCTTGTCGCTGATCACCACGCGGGCGCCCTCCTCCAGGCACTTGCGTGCGGCGGCGGACCCGATCCCGGTGCCCGCGGCGGCGGTGATCAACACCCCCTTCCCCTCGAGCAGGCCGTGGCCGGACACGTACGGGGGAGGAGCAGGAAGTTCAGGCATCGACGGCAGTCAAGCAAAGCAGCCGCGTCCTGCGCCAACGCTGGTGTGGTGGACTGGTGACATGGACGTCGCTGCACTGCTGCTCGAGCTCTACGGCCGGATCCACCCGCTCGCCGCGGAGGCGGTCGCCGACCTCGATGCCGACCAACTCGCCGAGTCGCCGTCCCCCGGCGCCAACACGATCGGCTGGTTGGTCTGGCACCTCGCGCGGGTGCAGGACCACCACGTTTCCGAGCTCCTCGAC
>CAZMGD010000004.1:0-58698 GCA_964565705.1 uncultured Ilumatobacteraceae bacterium
GACGGCAACCGACCGCCGTGGTGCTCGACGACGGCCTGGGCGGCGAGGTGCAGGCTGCGCGCTCGGCGCGGGTAGCCGAGTCCGTGCCAGAGGCGCAGCACGTCGCCGAGCGGCGCCGCGGCGCACGAGGCCGGATCCGGGTACGTGGAGACGAACGCCTGCCACTTGGGCACGACCCGCGACACCTGCGTCTGCTGCAGCATCACCTCGCTGACGAGCACCACCCACGGATCACGGCTGCGGCGCCACGGCAGGTCGCGCAGGCGGGACAAGCCCCACCCCAGCACGGCGTCGGCGTCGAGCGCCGGGGGCGCGGCAGGCGCTACGACCGCCGGCACCGGTAGGCGACGGTGACGTAGGGCAGCTCGAACCGCTGCGCGAAGCCGTCGACGATCGAGCGCACCCCGGACGCGATGCGCGCCTGCTCCTCGCGCGGGGCGACGGCGATGTAGCTCGACGACAGCACCCGCTCGACGAGCGTGTCGACGTCCAGCTCTTGCCGGTAGGTCGTGTCGAACCGTTCCAGCGGGCCGAACCCGACCGCTCGTTCGGCGAAGATGTCCCGCCAGTCGAGCTCGATGTTGTACGGCACCCCCCACTGCTCGCGGTGATCCCAGCCGATCAGGTCGGACAGCTGCGCAACCCAGGGCTCGCTGGTGTCGCGCTCGTTCCACGCGAAGCCGAGCCCGCCGCCGGGGCGCAGCACACGCGAGATCTCCGCGGTGGCGCCCGCGACGTCGAACCAGTGGAACGCCTGGGCGGCGACCACCGCGTCGACCGACTCGGACGCGAACGGCAACGACTCGGCGGTGCCGTCGAGCACTTCGACGGTGGGCACGGCGCGGGACAGCTCGGCCCGCATCGCCGCCGACGGCTCCACGGCGACGACCCGCGCGCCGGTCGGCAGCAGCAGGCGGGTGAACTTGCCGGTGCCGGCGGCGAGGTCGACGACGTCGCCGCCGGGCCCGATGCCGAGCCCGTCGACGAGCCACGCGACAGCGTCCGCCGGGTACGACGGCCGGGCGCGCTCGTACACCGCCATGTCGGTGGAGAACCCCGCCGCCGAGGTCGGCGGCACCCGCGGGTCGAGCTCGTTGCTCAACGGGTCACGACCAGGCGGTCGACTCGTCGTAGGGCCGCGAGCGCGACGGGGCGGACTCGCGCTTCCACACCATGACCTTGCGGCGGAAGTAGCAGACCTCCTTGCCGTCCTGGTTGAAGCCCTTGGTCTCGACGGTCACGACTCCGCGATCGTCGCGGGACTTCGACGGAACGACCTCCAGCACCCGGGTCTCGGCGTGGATGGTGTCGCCGTGGAACGTCGGGAACTTGTGCTGCAGCGTCTCGACCTCCAGGTTGGCGATCGCCGCACCGCTGACGTCGGGCACGCTCATGCCGAGCACCAGCGAGTACACGAGGTTGCCGACCACGACGTTGCGGCCCTGCACGCTCTCGGCGGCGAACCAGTCGTTGGTGTGCAACGGGTGGTGGTTCATCGTGATCATGCAGAACAGGTGGTCGTCGTACTCGGTGATCGTCTTGCCCGGCCAGTGGCGGTACACGTCGCCGACCTCGAAGTCCTCCAGGCACCGTCCGAACGGTCGCTCGTAGATGGTCATGGCGCCCAACCTACGGCGCCGGGCGCGGGCGACGCTGCTACTCGAGCCTGTCGCGCGCCGAGCGGGTGGCCTTGGTGTCCAGCATCGTGTCCTCGAGCTTGACGTCGTGGGCCAGCAGCCAGACCAGCACGCCAACCACCGATCCGACGAGCGGCCACACGATGAAGGCCCACAGCTGGCTCAGCGCGTCGCCGCCCGAGAAGACCGCTGCACCGATGCTGCGTGCGGGGTTCACCGACGTGTTGTCGACCGGGATGGTGGCCAGGTGGATCATCGCCAGCGTGAAGCCGGCGGCCATGCCGCCGAAGCCGAGCGGGTAGCCGACCGTCGTGGTGGAGAGCACCACGAACACGAGGATCGCGGTGAACACGATCTCGACGACGATCACCGACCCGAGCCCGAAGGGGCTGCCGATCTTGTCACCCCACCCGTTGGCGGCGAACACACCGGTCTGGTCGAGCCCTGCGTCGCCGCCTTCGGTGACGACGAAGAGGATGAGCCCACCGGCGAGCGCGCCGAGCACCTGGCCGACCCAGTACCAGATCGCACCTTGGATCGAGAGCTTCCGGCTGAGCACGAACGACAGCGTCACGGCCGGGTTGATGTGGCAGCCGGACACGTGGCCGATCGAGTAGGCCATCGCCAGCAGGGCGAGGCCGAACGCGAACGCGACGCCGAAGTTGCCGATGGTGTCGGCGGCGAGGATCGCGCTGCCCGGCCCGATGAGCATCAGCACACACGTGCCGACAGCTTCCGCACCGAACTTCCGCACGATGCCGGGCTCAGGGGCTTGGAGGAGTGGACTGGTTGGCATGCTCACCCACTTCTGTCGTCAGTTCATGTGCCGGGCAGCAGCTCGGCACGCCAGAGCGTAGATCACCCGCGCGTCAGCCGTGGGGACCTTGCTCTGAACCAGACGACTTCGTCCGCGGTCGCGACGGCAACTGCTCGACGAAGTCGATCTTGCTGACGCGCGAGCTGTCGTCCTCGTCCAACATCGACGCCATCGACTGCAGCCGATCCCGCCGCTCGATCGACCACGGGCCGAAGCGCAAGCTGAGGTACATGACCCCGCCGAGCACGATCGGGAACCACAGCTGGGCGACGCGGTACGACAAGACACCGACGGTGGCCGTCGCCCGATCCAGCCCGAAGCCGACGAGCGTCGGCACGTACACGCCCTCGACGAACCCGAGCCCACCCGGTGTCAGGGGGATGACGGCGACGATGTTGGCGAGGCCGAACGAGACGAGCAGGCCGTCGATCGCGATCGAACCGCCGAACGCCCGCAGGAACACCCACAGCGATGCCGCATCGAGCATCCAGTTCGCCATCGCCCAGCCGACGACGCGAGCCAGCAGCACCCGGTCGCGAAGCAGGTCCTCCATGCGCGCGCTGAGGTGGCGCACGGCCTGGCCGACGCGCTCGTCGTCCTGGCGGAACTTGCGCGCCACCCAGCGCACCATCCGCTCGACGCGGCCCTGTCCCTCCATCAGACCGAACACCAAGAACGCGACGACCACCATCACGATCACGGCGATGATGGCCGCGGTCGTGTACCCCGGGTTGACACCGCGGACCGGGATCGAGATCACCAGGCCGGCGAAGAAGATGAGGTTGAGCACGACGGCGGAGCACAACCCCGATGTGGCGAGCGCGAACCCGGCATCCGGGCCGGGCACTCCCGAGAGGGTCAGGAGCCGGTAGCCGAGCGCCGAGCCCGCCGCGCTGCCGCCGGGCACGATGCTGCTGAGCGCCTTCGTGGACATCTGGATGCGGAACACCCGCATGTTGGAGAGGTGCTTGCCGCCGTCGCCGAGCGCCGCCTTGGTCATCAACGAGTACGAGAACAGCGCGGCGAGCTGGAGGGCGAGGCCGACGACGAGCAGCGGTGCGTACACGTCCTGCAGCTGGTCGATCGCGTTGCGCAGACCGGGGATGCTCAAGAAGATGAAGTAGACGACGAAGACGATCGCCAGACCCTTGAAGACGCGCACCAAGGCCTTGCGACCGGCGTGGCGCTTCTTCGCCGGCGCCTCGACCTGCTCGCCGTCGATCGCGGGGACGTCGACGTCGCGGTGTTCGACCACGCCGTCGGCCCCGGCGTCAGCCACTGACATCCACCGTGCCGTCCACCCGGGGGAACGCGTCGAGGATCCGGCTCAGCTCGGCCACCACGTTCGGGCGCAGCGAGCGGTCGGTCCTGCCGAAGCGAGCGATCACGAGGTCGCGGTCCGGAGCGACGATGACGTACTGCCCCTCGAAGCCGTGGGCGGCGAAGACCCCGGGGTGCGTGGGCCACAGCCACCAGTGGGCGCCGTAGGAGAATCCGTTGTCGGGATCGTCGGCGGTCCACGTCGTGCCGTGCTGCACCCAGCCCTCGGGCAGCAATCGCTGGCCCCGCCACACGCCGTCGCGGAGGTAGAGGTACCCGAACCGGGCGTAGTCGCGCGGTGTCGCGTACACGAACGACGACCCGACGAACGTGCCCGTCGCGTCGAGGTCGTAGGTGGCCGAGCGCATCCCGATCGGCTCGAACAGGCGGGCCAGCAGCCGCCGCGACGCATCCGCCCGTGACTCACCCTCGCCGCGGGCCGTGTCTGCCAGCAGGCGGGTGACGATGTTCGTCGTGCCGGACGAGTAGCTCCAGTGCGTGCCAGGCGGGTGGGCGAGCGGCCGTGCCGCGGCATACCCGCCGACGTCGTCCTTGCCCGCCACCCAGAGCATGTCGACCACGTGGGAGATCCCGATGTCGACGTACTCCTCGTTGAAGTCGAGGCCGTCGCGCATGTTGAGCAGGTGCTGCACGGTGATCGTCGCCCGCTCGTCGTGCGCCCACTCCGGCACGGCGGCGGGCGCGCCGACGTCGAGCATCCCGTCGCACACCAAGAAGCCGGTGAGCGCGTGGACCATGCTCTTCGCGACGCTCCACGACAACGACGGGCTGGCGGCGTCGCGATCGGGACCGTAGCCCTCGGCGACGAGCGTCCCACGGTGCACGACGACGACCGCGTGCGTCTCGCCGTGCTCGGGTCGCTGGGCCAGCAAGGCACCCATCGCCGAGCGCAGCGCGGAGGTGTCGACGGCTGGTCCCGGGGCAGCCTCGGGCCACGCATCGTCGGGCCATGCATCGACCGCGGAGGGCGTCGCGCCGGGCGAGCTCACCCCCGAGACCGTAACCGCCGAGCCTTCAGCGCCGGCGCGATCGCGACATCACCGCAGCTACGTGGAGGTCACTGATCGCGGTCCAGCCACTTGTGCGGGGTCTCTGGAACCGGGGCGGAGGCGAGCGCGATCACCTCGTCCACCGTCAGCGCGCGCTGGGCGAGCATGCGGTGCGCAGGCCGCACGAAGCCGGCCTCCACCGCGGCGTCGAGCAGGGCGGTCAGGGGGGCGAAGAAGTCGTCGACGTCGAACAGGACGACGGGCTTGGCGATCAACCCGAGCTGGTTCCAGGTCAGCACCTCGAACACCTCCTCGAGCGTGCCGAGCCCGCCGGGCAGGGCCACGAACGCGTCGGCGAGGTCGGCCATCAGCGCCTTGCGCTCGTGCATGCTCTCGACCACGTGCAGCTCGGTGAGCGTTCCGTGGGCCACCTCGGCGCGCCGGAGGTTCTCGGGGATCACGCCGATCACCTCGCCGCCGGTCTCGAGCACCGTGTCGGCGAGCGCCCCCATCAAGCCGACGTTGCCGCCTCCGTACACCAGGCCGATGCCGCGGTTGGTCATCGCCACCCCGAGCTGGCGCGCCGCCTCGAGATACGTCGGCGACGCTCCCGCGTTGGAGCCGCAGTACACGCACAGGCGGAGAAACACGGCGGGCAGCCTTGCACATGGTGCTCGGGGTGCTCGGCAAGCGATTGAAGCGGCGACCTACCGATCGGTAGCGTCGGCGGCCATGACCACCGGGGATGTCACCGTCGATCTCGCTGCGGCCGCTCAGGTCGTGGCGCTGGCCGAGGGTGTCGTCTCGACCGGTGTCGGCCACCTGGCATCGATCGGTGGGCCCGACGCAGCGCAGACGGTGGCCTACGACATCGCCCACGCCGCGTCGGAGGTCGCTGCTGCTCGGGTGCTGCTGGACTACGGCGCGCTCGGTGACGTCGAGGGTCGCATCGCCTGCGGGTTCGTCGCCGACGTCGTGCACGACCTGATCGGGCGGATCGCCGGCCGCGAGCGGTTGTGGGGTCTGGAGACCGCGCCGCTGCGCGACGCCCACGGGTTCTTGGAGACCTACCGCGATCCGGCGTTCGTCACCTCGCTGGCCGAGACGCCGGGGCGGCGGCACCTGCCGGATGACTTCGAGCTCGTGCAGGACACGTTCCGGGCGTTCGCCGACAAGGTGATCGCACCCCGTGCCGAGCACGTGCACCGCCACAACGACGACGTGCCGGAGGAGGTCATCGCCGGCCTCGCCGAGATCGGCGCCTTCGGCCTGTCGGTCCCCGCGGAGTACGGGGGCTACAGCGAGGGCGGCGAGGGCGAGTACCTCGGGATGGTCGTCGCCACCGAGGAGCTGTCGCGGGCGTCGCTGGGCATCGGCGGATCGCTGATCACCCGCCCCGAGATCCTCACCCGGGCACTCGTCAAGGGCGGCACCGAGGCCCAGAAGCAGGAGTGGCTGCCCAAGCTCGCCTCGGCCGAGGTGCTGTCCGCGGTCGCCGTGACCGAACCCGACTACGGCAGCGATGTCGCCGGGGTGCGGGTGTCGGCCACCCCCGCGCCGGGCCCCGACGGTGAGGACGGCTACGTCATCAACGGCGTCAAGACGTGGTGCACGTTCGCCGCCCGTGCCGACGTGCTGATGCTGCTGGCCCGCACGCAGCCGGGCACGACGGATCACAAGGGTCTCAGCCTGTTCGTCGTGCCCAAGCCGCGCGGCGACGGCCACGGCTTCGCGTTCACCCAGTCCAGCGGCGGGAAGATGGAGGGTCGGGCGATCGACACGCTCGGCTACCGCGGGATGCACAGCTACGAGATCGCGCTCGACGGCTGGTGGGTGCCCGCGAGCAACCTGATCGGCGAGGACGCCGGCGTCGGCCGCGGCTTCTACTTCCAGATGGAGGGCTTCGAGAACGGCCGCCTCCAGACCGCCGCTCGCGCGGTCGGCGTGATGCAGGCCGCCTATGAGGCCGCGCTCGACTACGCCCAGAACCGCGTCGTGTTCGGCAAGCCCGTCGCCGACTACGAGCTGACCCAGGCCAAGCTCGGCCGGATGGTCGTGCTCATCCAGGCCGGCCGCCAGTTCGCCTACCACGTCGCCCGGCTGATGGCCGCCGGCGGCGGCATGACCGAGGCGTCGATGGTCAAGGCGTTCATCTGCCGCGCCGCCGAATGGGTGGCCCGCGAGGCGCTCCAGATCCACGGCGGCTACGGCTACGCCGAGGAGTACCCGGTCAGTCGCCTCTACGTCGACGCCCGCGTCCTGTCGATCTTCGAAGGCGCCGACGAGACGCTGTGCCTCAAGGTCATCGCCCGGCGTCTCGCTGGGTAGCGGCCTGACTCACGCGCCGGGTCTGGCACCGTTCTGCTGGTGGGCGGCGCCAGTCGCGCTCGTTCGTGCGGACGCGGGGGCGCCGCCCACGGGCGGACGAGCGGCTCGCTTCGCTCGCGGCACTGGTCCGCGTTCGTTGCAGCGACTCACGCTGTCGTACGAACGAGTGCCCCCGGCGGCGATCGCCACTACGGCGTCGCGCGGAGGTCCTTGGCTCGCACGCAGGCGTAGCCGATCAGCACCAGGCCCGTCGTGCCGTAGGCGACGATCGTCTGCCTCGTACCGATCGCGCTGGCCACGAAGCCGGCGACGAGGGCGCCGATCGGGGCCATCCCGAACGTGCACAGCTGTTGCAGCGACACGACCCGGCCGAGGCGCTCGGTCGGGGTGATCTCCTGGATCAGCACCATGTTGAGGTTGATGAAGAACCCGCCGGTGATGCCCCAGGCGAACAGCGTCACTGCGAGCGCGGCGTAGGTCGGGGCGAGGCCCTGGCAGATCTGGATGATCGCGGCCCCGACGGCCGCCGTCAGGAAGACCTTGCCCCTGCGGTGCAGGCGGAGCTTGCGCAGGATGAGGAACGACGTGGCGACCATGCCGATGCCCATGTAGGCGAACAGCGCCGCGGCATCGTCGGCCCCGCGGCCGAACACGTCGGCGACGAGCTTGGGCAGGAGCAGGTACGACGAACCGGTCATCACCGCGCCGCCGACGATCAGGACGAAGAACAGCCACCGCAACCGGGTGTCGGACCACACCGATGACATGCCCTCGCGCACCTCGCCGACCAGCCGGCGACGGTTGATGGGGGGTTGCGGCGGCAGGGACGGATCGCGCGGCGGCACTCGCAACGGCCACGCGAACGCGAACCCGACGGCGAACAGCACCGCCTGCATCGCCAGCGCCCATGCGATCCCCCAGCGGGTGATCACCCCGCCGACGAGCACGGGGCCGACGATCGTCGCCAGGTTCGAACCGATCGTCAACGTCACGACAGCCCGCTGCAACCGCTCGCGCCCGACGAGGATCGGGGCCAGCGACATGCGCACCGGTTGGGCGAACGCGAACGCGCAGCCGAACGCGAACGCCGTCAGCGCCGCGTAGGCGACGTTCATCACCTCGGTGGCGACGAGGACGGCGGTGATCGCGGTGATCACCATCCCAGCCACCTGGCTGACGAGCAGTTGCTTGCGGCGGTCGCCGCGGTCAGCCATCGCGCCGGCGATGACCACGAACAGCACCACCGGCGCCCCGAGCGCGAACACGACGAGGCCCCCGGCCCAGGCCGCAGCGCCGAGCGTCTCGTCGACCAACCAGACGAACGTGAACCGGTCGGCGGCACCGATCAGCTGGTACGACACGGCGTTCAGCCACAGCAGCGTGAAGCCCGTGCCCCGGAACGACGCCGATTTGGCCGGGCGTCCCTCCACCGCTCCCTCTGCCACGGCCATGCCCGCCCAAAACTACTTGTATCGCACAACCAATGCCCGGTCGGCAGTTGGTGTCCTGACCTGAATGAAGTGTCCGCTCCGAAAGAACCGCTTGCCGACGACCTGGATCACAGCCCCGCGACGTCTTTCAGATCGGCGATGTCTTTCAGTTCGGAACGTGGACGAACGGCTAGAGGAGGTCGCTGAGGCGCTCGATCCGCTCGAAGTCGGCGCCGGCATGGTCGTCGAACGGATCGAGCAGGATGGGATGGAGGCCGGCGGCGCGGGCGCCGGCGACGTCCATCACGGCCGAGTCGCCGACGTAGGCGATCTCGGCGCGGTCGATGCCGTCGAAGTGCGGCAGGGCGAAGTCGAAGATCGCCGGGTCGGGCTTGGCCACGCCGACCACGTCGCTGTCGACGACGACGCGCACCGGCACGCCGGGCCCGTCGCCGACCTGGCACACGGCGCTGTCGCGCAGCACCTGCTCGATCTGGCCGCTGGCGTTGCTGACCACTCCGACGGGCACGTCCTGCTTGACGAGCCGGCGCAGCGTCTCCACGCTGTCGGCGATCGGCCACCGCCAGACCCAGGCGTTGCGTGTGCGTCCGAGCACCTCGGCGGCGAGTTGCTCGGCCTCGGCGGGCACGCCGACGTGGCGCACGTACTGGAGGTTGTAGGCGCTCCAGTCACGCTCGGCGTGCCCCTCGTGCGACTTGATCGCCATGCCGGCGTAGTGGGCGCGGACGTGGGCGTCGTGGTCGGTGGTGCCGCCGTAGTAGGTCAAGAGCGGCCCGAGCACCGTGGGGTCGGGCAGCACGAAGACGCCCCCGGCGTCGAACAGGAACGCCCTGAAACGCTCGCTGCGGTCGCTCACAGCGTTGAGCGGAAGAGGTCGAGGGTCGCGTCCCACGCAGCCGCGCTGGCGTCCGCGTCGTACACCTCGGGGCGGTGGTCGTTGAAGAACGCGTGCTGCACGCCCGGGTGCACGGTGATCGTCGCGTCCTTGCCGAGATCGCGCAGCTGCTGCTCCAGCCCCCGGGCCAGCTCGGGCGTGAAGTACTCGTCGCTCTCGGCGTAGTGGCCGCGCACCGTCGCAGTCAGCGCCGTCCAGTCGGGTTGAGCGTCGGGCCAGGGGATCAACCCGTAGAACGGGGCGACGGCGGCCACCGCGTCGGGTCGCTGGGTGGCGATCACGAGCGCGAGTCCGCCGCCCATGCAGAACCCGACGACGCCGACCTTGTCGCGGCCGGTCTGCTCGCGCAGGTGGTCGATCGCGCCGGACATGTCCTTGCCGGCCTGGGCCATGTTCATCGCCATCATCAGCTTGCCGGCGCCGTCGGGCTCGGCCGTCTTCGCGCCGTGGTAGAGGTCCGGGGCGAGCGCGGCGAACCCGGCGGCGGCGAAGCGGTCGACGACCTCCTCGATGTGCGGCACGAGGCCCCACCATTCCTGGATGACGAGCACCCCCGGGCCCTCGGCGGCGGCGAAGTAGCCGTCGCAGGTGCCGCCGTTGCTGGGGAAGGTCACGTTCTGGCCCATGTGACGAACCGTAGCCGGGCCATCCCGGGTCAGCGCTAGGACTCTTTGTTCGGGCACAAACCGCACTCTGTTCGCCTCTCGCGGTAACGATTAGCGTGGCGTCATGACCGACACCTTCGCCAACGACCGCGCCCACGTGTTCCACTCCTGGTCGGCGCAGGGCACGATCACCCCGATCGTCGTCGCCGGTGCCGAAGGCTCGTGGTTCTGGGACGACCAGGGCAAGCGCTACCTGGACTTCTCCAGCCAGCTCGTCAACGTCAACATCGGCCACCAGCACCCGAAGCTGGTCGCCGCCATCCAGGAGCAGGCCGGCAAGCTCTGCACGGTTGCACCGGGGATGGCCACCGAGGTGCGCAGCGAGGCGGCGCGGTTGATCGCCGAGCTCGCGCCGGGCGACCTCGACATGGTGTTCTTCACCAACGGCGGCGCCGACGCCAACGAGAACGCGATTCGCATGGCCCGCCTGCACACCGGGCGCACCAAGGTGCTCGCCGCCTACCGCAGCTACCACGGCGCGACCGGTGCCACGATCGCGATCACCGGCGATCCTCGCCGCTGGCCGGGCGAGGCCGGGGTGTCGGGCATCGTGCACTTCTGGGGGCCGTACACGTACCGGTCGTCGTTCCACTCCACGTCGGAGGCCGAGGAGGGTGAGCGGGCGCTGGCTCACCTGCGCGACACGATCATGGTCGAGGGCCCGCAGTACGTCGCGGCGATCATCCTCGAGCCGGTGGTCGGCACCAACGGCATCCTCGTGCCGCCCGCCGGCTACCTGCAGGGCGTGCGCGAGCTCTGCGACGAGTTCGGGATCGTGATGATCGCCGACGAGGTGATGGCCGGGTTCGGCCGTTGTGGCGAGTGGTTCTCGGTCGACCACTGGAACGTCACGCCCGACCTGATCACCTTCGCCAAGGGCGTCAACTCCGGCTACGTGCCCCTCGGTGGCGTGATCATCTCCCAGCGCATCGCCGACACGTTCCGCGAGCGCCCGTTCCCCGGCGGGCTGACCTACTCCGGGCACGTGCTCGCCTGCGCCTCCGCGGTCGCGTCGATCAACATCTTCAAGGAGGAGGGCATCATCGAGCAGGCCCGCAGGCTCGGCGACGAGGTGATCGGCCCGGGCCTGATCGAGCTGCAGCAACGCCACCCGAGCGTCGGCGACGTGCGCGGCCTCGGCGCGTTCTGGGCGATCGAGCTGGTCCGCGACCGCGCCACGCGCGAACCGCTCGTACCGTTCAACGCGACGGGGGCCGACGCCGCTCCGATGGCCGCGATCGCCAACGCCTGCAAGGCCGAGGGCCTCTACCCGTTCACGCACTTCAACCGCATGCACGTCGTCCCGCCCGTGACCACGAGCCACGACGACGTGCGCCACGGCCTCGAGATCATCGACCGCGCCCTCAAGCTCGCCGACGACCTCTCCACCGCCTGACGTCCGCTCGCTCCCCCCACGCGTTCCCTCCCCCCACGCGTTCCCTCCCCCCACGCGTTCTCGGTCGGTTTCTGGTCGCTCCAGCGACCAGAAACCGACCGAGAACGTGGGATCGGTCAGGGGTGGGCGATGGCGGTGAGGACGTCGTCCATCGCCGCGAGGGAGTGGCCGCTGACGAAGGCGTCGACGAAGGGCAGCGCGGCGGCCATGCCGCCGACCAGCGGTGCGTAGCCGTCCGCGCTGGCGCGGGGGTTCACCCAGACGATCCGGTGGGCGAGTCGGGACAGGCGCTCCATCTCGCGGGCGACGAGCGCCGGGTCGCCGCCGTCCCAGCCGTCGGACACGACGACGACGACGGCCCCGCGTGCGACCCCTCGGCGGCCCCAACCGTCGTTGAACGCCCGCAGCGCCTCGCCGATGCGCGTGCCGCCCGACCAGTCGGGCGCCGACGACATCGCCCGGCGCAGCGCGGGCTCCGGCGTCGCCGAGGCGAGGAGCCGGGTGAGGCGGTGCAGCCGCGTGGCGAACACGAACGCCTCGGCGCCGATCGCTCGCGCCGCGCCGTGCAAGAGGTAGAGGTAGGTGCGGCCGTAGGCCTCCATCGACCCGGACACGTCGGCGATCAACACGACTCGGCGCGGGCGGGGCACGCGGGCGCGGCGAACCAGTCGAACCGGGTCACCGCCGGTGCGGTACGCGCGCCGCAGCGACGACCGCAGATCGACGTGGCGCCCCGACGCGGCGGGCCGGGTGCGCCGGCCACGTCGGGACGGCGCGACGACTCTCAGGCGGGCCACGAGCGCGCGCAGCTGCGCCAGCTCGTCGAGCGTGACGTCGCCGAAGGCCTGTGGTCGCAGGCGTTCGACGTCGCTGGCGGTGACCTGCAGCGCCTCCGCCACCGGCGATCCCTCGGCGGTGGCGGCGGGCGCACCGGCGGCGCCCGCACCACCGGGCCGGCTCGCGTCGCCGGCCACCGGCGCGCCCGGCGAGCTGCGGGCGGCCGGGGGCACGTCGAGGTTCCGCGCCACGTCGTCGACGGGGTCGTGCCGACCGGCGAACACCCGATCGAACACGGCATCGAACGCGCCGAGCTGGGCGTGGTCCGATATGAGGGTCACGCGCGCCAGCCAGTAGAGCTCCCTGGTCAGCCGCGGGCGGGCCAGCAGCGTCGCCGCCGCGAACCGGGCCCGCCCGTCGGGCGTGGAGGGCACGCCGGCAACGTGCAACTCCTCGCCGAAGCGGGCCGCCATCTCGGCGACGTCGATGTCCACGCTCGCCGAGCCGTCAGCCACCGCCCGCGACCACCCAGGCGAGCCCGCGTTCGGTGGCGACCTGCGCGTCCTCGCGGTACTTCAGCACCGATCCGAGCGTGATCGCCGCGGTGTCGGCGTCGAGCTCGCCGATGCCGAGCACCTGCAGTGCCGACGTCCAGGCGATCGCTTCCGCCACACCTGGTGCCTTCTGCACGTCGAGGGTCCGCAGCCGGGCGACGGCACCGCCGACCTGCCCGGCCAGCCCCGGGGCGACGTCCGGAAGCCGGCGCCGGATGATCTCCACCACCCGGCCGAGCGGGGGGTAGTCGATCCAGTGGTAGAGGCAGCGCCGCTTCAGCGCGTCGTGGAGGTCGCGGGTGCGGTTCGACGTCAGCACGACGATCGGCGGATGCGCCGCGGTGAGCGTGCCGAGCTCGGGCACGGTCACCGACGACTCGGCGAGCAGCTCCAGCAGGAACGCCTCGAACTCGTCGTCGGCGCGGTCGATCTCGTCGACAAGGAGCACAGCGGGCAACGGGCCCGGGTGCTGCACAGCCTGCAACAGCGGGCGGGCGGTGAGGAAGGACGGATCGAACAGGTCGGTCTCGTCGATCGCCCGTCCGCTCGCCTCGGCGAGGCGGATCGCGAGGAGCTGCCGCGGGTAGTCCCACTCGTACAACGCCTCGGCCGCGCTGATGCCCTCGTAGCACTGCAGCCGGATGAACCGGGTGCCGAGCGCAGCCGCCAGCGCCTTGGCCGCCTCGGTCTTGCCGACGCCGGCCTCGCCTTCCAGCAGCAGCGCTTGGGGCAGTCGCACGGCACAGAACAGCGCTGTCGCCAGCCCCGGATCGGCGAGGTAGCCGACGCCGTCGAGGGCCTCCTGCACCGCCCCGACGTCCGCGAGCGCGTCCCCGAGCGCGTCCGTCACTGCGCTCCGTGCGCCGATGGGTCGGCGGCGAACGCGCGCAGGCAGCCGCTGCCGCAGAACCAGTACCTCGTGCCGGCGTGGTCGAGGTGCAGCGACTCCTCGACCGCGGCGACCGTCATCCCGCAGACGGGGTCGATCGCCGTGACCGCAGCAGCGGTCTCGGCCGATCCGATCGTCCGCCCGCTCGGGCGCGGTCGGCGCTCGACGATCTCAGCGAGGATCGAGAGCGCCACCTCCTCGGGCGTGCGGGCACCGATGTCGAGGCCGGCAGGCGTGGAGATGCGCGACGCACGGGTCGGGCACACTCCGAGCGCGGCGACGACCGCCTCCCCTCGCTTGCGGCTGGCGACGAGACCGATGTACGGCACGGCTGCGTCCAGCGCGGCGTGCAGCACCCGGTCCTCGTCGCGACCGTGCGAGGCGACGACGACCGCCGCTGCGTCCGCGGGCAACGGATCCTGGAACGGCACCGCGTCGTAACCGAGCGCCGCACCGATCGCGAGCAGCGCCTGGGCCACGGGTGCATCACCGAACACGGCGACGTACGGGGCGGGGCGCTGCGGCTCCAGGAAGATCTCCAAGGTGCCGCCCGACAGGCACGGGTTGTGCACCGTCAGCTTGCCGGGCTGCTGCGGTTCGGGTCCGGGCGAGATCCGCATCAGCAGTGACTCCCCCGAGTCGAGCAGAGCGAGCGCCTGGGCCCGCACGGTCGACTCGGCGCAGTCGCCGCCGACGAACCCGTCGATCGTGCCGTCGCCGAGCACGACCGCCTCGTCGCCCGGCTTGGCGCTCGTCGGCCGCTCGGCGAACACCACCACGGCGTGCACGAACGGCACCCGCTGGTGACGCAGCTCCTCGGCCCGCTGGGCGACCGACGGTCGGCTCATCACTCGAACGCCAGGTCCGTTCGAGCGGGCCGGCCCTGCATCGCCAGCCACACCTGGGCGGGCGTGAGCGGCATGTCGGCATGCTGCACCCCGAACGGGGCGAGCGCATCGATCACCGCGTTGACGACCGCCGCCGGGGAGCCGACGGTGGCCGACTCCCCCACCCCCTTGACGCCGAGGGGATGGTGCGGCGAGGGGGTGACCGTCTCGCCGAGCTCGAACGTCGGCACCTCCATCGACGTCGGCAACAGGTAGTCCATGAACGACCCGCCGAGGCAGTTGCCGGCGCTGTCGAACGGGATCACCTGCATCAGCGCCATCCCGATGCCTTCAGCGAGGCCGCCGTGCACCTGGCCCTCGACGATCATCGGGTTGATGCGCGGTCCGCAGTCGTCGACGGCGATGAACCGGCGCACGTGCACGGCGCCGGTGCCCCGGTCCACGTCCACCACGCAGATGTAGGCGCCGAACGGGTACGTCAGGTTGGGTGGGTTGTAGACCGCGGACGCGTCGAGGTGGCCCTCGACCCCCTCGGGCAGCTCGAGGTTGGAGTGCGCCAGCATCGCGATCTCCTGGATCGTGCGACCCTGGCCAGGATCGCCGACCACCTGCCAGCGGCCGTGCACCCACTCGAGGTCGTCGGGCGAGCACTCGATCGACGCCGCGGCCACGATCCGCGCCTTGTCGCGCACACGTTGCGAGACGACCGCGGCGGCAGCACCCGACACCGGCGTCGAGCGCGACCCGTAGGTGCCGAGGCCGAACGGCGTGTTGTCGGTGTCACCGTGGATCACCTCGATGTCCTCCGGCGGCAGGCCCAGCTCCTGGGCGACGATCTGGGCGAACGTCGTCTCGTGGCCCTGTCCTTGCGTTTGCACAGATAGGCGCAGCTGGGCCTTGCCAGTGGGGTGGACGCGCAGCTCGCAGCCGTCGGCCATGCCGAGCCCGAGGATGTCCATGTGCTTGCGCGGGCCGGCGCCGACGCCCTCGGTGAAGAACGAGAGGCCGATGCCCATCAGCTCGCCGCGCTCGCGCTTCGCGGCCTGCTCGGCCCGCAGCTCGTCGTAGCCGGCGATCTGCATCGCCAGCTCCAGCGCCGCCGGGTAGTTTCCCGAGTCGTACTCCCACCCGGTCGGCGTCGTGTACGGGAACTGCTCGGGCCGCAGCAGGTTCTTCATCCGCAGCTCAGCGGGATCCATCCCGAGCTCGAGCGCCAGGCGATCGACGATCCGTTCGACGAGGTACACGGCCTCGGTGATCCGGAACGAGCAGGCGTACGCGACACCGCCCGGCGCCTTGTTCGTATAGACCCCGGTGACCTTGCAGTGGGCGGCCGCGTAGTCGTACGAGCCGGTGAAGATGTGGAAGAACCCGGCGGGGTACTTGGTCGGCTGGGCGGTCGCGTTGAACGCCCCGTGATCGGCCAGCACGTCGACGCGCATGGCGAGGATCTTGCCGTCGCTCGTCGCCGCGATCTCGCCGCGCATGTGGTAGTCGCGGGCGAACCCGGTCGTCATCAGGTTCGACGAGCGATCCTCCATCCACTTCACCGGACGCTTGGTGACGATCGACGCGACGACGGCCAGCACGTAGCCCGGGTACACCGGCACCTTGTTGCCGAACCCGCCCCCGATGTCCGGCGAGATCACCTGGATCTTGTGCTCGGGGATCCCGGCGACGAGCGCGTACACCGTGCGGTGGGCGTGCGGCGCCTGGCTCGTGATGTACGCGGTCAGCTTCCCCGTGACGGGGTCCATGTAGGCCACCGAGCCACACGTCTCCATCGGCGCCGGGTGCGATCGGGGGTACAGCATGTCGAGGGCGACGGTGACGTCGGCAGCGGCGAACGCGGCGTCGGTGGCGGCGCGGTCGCCGGCCTCCCAGTCGAAGATGTGGTTGTCGGTCTTGCCCTCGATGTCGTCGCGGATGACCGGGGCGCCGGGATCGAGCGCACGGTGGGCGTCGATGACCGGGTCGAGCGGTTCGTACTCGACGTCGATCAGTTCGAGCGCGTCGCGTGCCGCGTAGCGGTCGTCGGCGACGACGAACGCGACCTCCTGGCCCTGGAACCGCACCTTGTCGGTGGCGAGCACGGCCTGCACGTCGGCCGACAGCGTCGGCATCCACGCCAGCTTCAGCCCTTCGAGCATCTTGCCGGTGATCACCGCCCGCACCTTCGGGTGGGCCTCCGCGGCGGAGGTGTCGATCGACACGATCCGGGCATGGGCGTACGGGCTGGCGAGGACCGCGCCGTGGAGCATGCCCGGGAGCTGCACGTCGTCGAGGAAGTGGCCCTTGCCGCGCAGGAAGCGGGCGTCCTCCTTGCGGAGCATCCGCCCGAACCCGATCGGGTTTCCCGCGGCCGAGACGGGAGGACCTTCGAGCACCCCGGTCATGCCGGCACCTCCTGCACGGCGTGGGCGGCCGCCCACTGCACGGACCTGATGATGTTGTGGTAGCCGGTGCACCGGCAGAGCTGACCGCTGATCGCCTCGCGGATGTCCGCCTCGCTCGGGTCGGGGTTGGCGTCGAGCAGCCAGCGGGCGGTGATCATCATTCCCGGCGTGCAGAAGCCGCACTGCAGGCCGTGGCACTGCATGAAGCCCTCCTGCACGGGGTCGAGCCCGTCGGCACCCTCCATCCCCTCGACCGTGTCGACGCGGCGCCCGTCGGCCATCGCCCCGAGCACGGTGCAGCTCTTGACGGGTACGCCGTCCATCGACACCACGCACGCCCCGCAGTTCGACGTGTCGCAGCCCCAGTGGGTGCCGGTCAGGCCGAGCTCGTCACGCAGCACGTGGACGAGCAGGACCCGGGGTTCGACGTCGACGGTGGTCGGTGTGCCGTTGACCGTCAGGTGCAGTTCCATCACGCCTCCTGTCCGCGGGCGCGTGCTGCGGCTGCCCGCAGCGCCCTGGTGGTGAGCTCGCCGGCGAGGTGCCGCTTGTACTCGGCCGGTCCTCGCTGGTCGGTGTAGGGGTTGCAGTGCTGGGCGGCGAGCGCGCCGGCGGCTGCGAACGAGTCCTCGTCGGCGGCTCGGCCGACCAGCGCTGCTTCGGCCTCGGGCGCGCAGAAGTGGGACGCGCCCACCGCGGTGAGGCCGATGCCGGCCTCGGTGATCGTGTCGCCGTCCAGCCACAGGCACGCCCCGGCGGCGGCGATCGCCCAGTCGCCGGCCCGCCGCTCCACCTTCTGGTAGCTGCTGCCGCCCCCCGGCCGGATCGGGACGCGGATCTCGGTGATCATCTCCGCCGGTCCGCACTGCGTCTCGTACGGCCCGACGTGGAGGTCGCGGGCAGACACCTCGCGTTCGCCGCTGCTCGACGTGATGACCACAGTGGCCTTCGTCGCCGCGAACACGGCGGACAGGTCCTCCGATGGATCGGCCTGGCCGAGCGAGCCGCCGATCGTGCCCCGGTTGCGGACGATCGGGTCGGCGATCACCCGCTCGGCGTCGTGCAGGATGCGGTAGTGCTCGCCGGCGACCGGCGAGGCGAGCAGCTCGGCGTGGCGGGTCATCGCCCCGATCCGCAGTGCGTCGCCGTCGACACGCACGTAGGACAGGCTCGGCGCCAGGTCGTTGATGTCGATCAGGTACTCGGGTCGGGCCAGGCGCAGCTTCATCATCGGCAGCAGCGAGTGGCCGCCGGCGACGAGCCGGGCCTCCGGTCCGTGACGTTCGAGCAGTGCGATCGCGTGGTCGACGCTGCTCGCTCGTTCGTAGTCGAACGGCGCGGGTGTCTGCATGATGCCCCCTGTTGCCCCCAGATGACGCGTCCCGCCAGGGTGCACCCGTTCGCGGGCCACGGCAAGGGCGCCGTAAGCGAACGGTTAACCCGCGGCGCCGGCGGTCCCTACAGTGCGTGGCGGTGACGTTGAACCAGCTGAAGGTGTTCGTGCTGGCGGTGCGCCTCGGATCGCTGCGCGCGGCGGCCCAGGCCCTGGGGGTGAGCGAGCCGGCGGTGTCGCAGGCGCTGACCGCGCTGCGCCAGAGCCTCGGCGACCAGCTGCTCGTGCGCGAGGGCTCGGCGATGGTGCTGACGCCGGCGGGGCGGCGGGTCGTGGGCCTCGCCTCGCAGATGGTCAACCTGGCCGTCGAGGCCGAGGCCGCGGTGCGCCAGTCGCACGGCGCGCCGGAGCTGTTGCGGGTCGCGGCGACCGCGACCGTCGGCGACGCGGTCGTACCGGCGCTGCTCCAGGCGTTCACCAATCGGGTCACCAACGTCGAGGCGACCCTCGCGATCGGCACCCACGACGAGATCGCCGCCCTGCTGAACGAGCGCCTCGCCGACGTCGCGATCGGGCCCCGCCTCGCCGGCCAGGAATCGCCGGGCGTCCAGAGCGAGCCCCTCCAGCGCTTCCGGCTCGCGTTCGTCGCCGCCCGCTCGGAGGCGATCACTCAGAACGGTGTGGTGCGCTGGTCGCAGCTCGGCGCGATCGACTGGTACGTCGACCCGAGCGGCACGGACGCGCGCAGCGAGATCGGCGTGCTGCTGCGCCGCGCCGGCGTGCCCGAGCACCGGATCACCGTGTTCCCGAGCCAGGCCGCGGCATGGGCGGCCGCGGTGGGAGGTGGTGCGATCGCCCCGGCGATCGAGCACCTGTGGGCGCCGGCCGGTCATCCCGAGCTGGCGCTCGTCCCGATGGAGGGGGCGCCGTTCGACATGCTGTGGTACGCCAACATGCTCGGCGGTGACCGCCGTCCGCTGGCTGCTGGCCGGCTGCAGCGGTTCCTCGCCACCCCGGACGCGATCCAGGCGATGTACCGCACCGACGGCGGTGTACCGGCCTCCCGGTTCCGTCCGCCCGTCCACATCTCGATCTGGAGCTGACCCTGCGGGCGGTGACCCTGCGTTCTCGGTCGGTTTCTGGTCGCTCCAGCGACCAGAAACCGACCGAGAACCTGAGGGGGCCGGCGTGAGCGGTGAGTTCGGAGGGTGGATGGCGTCTGAGGTGCATCGAGACGCGGGACGAACCAGCGGGCGGCGGCCGCCGCGAGGCCGTGATGATCATCGACGGGCGGGAGACCGTCGTGTGGGTGCCGCCCACCGGCGTGCTGCCGACCCTCGCCGTCGTGGACCACCTCTGCCGGCTGCAACTCGACGCCCGGCGTCTCGGTGGCGAACTCGTGCTGCGCAACCCGTGCGCCGACCTCCAGCGGTTGATCCGCCTCGCCGGCCTGGCCGAGACGCTAGGGGTCGATGTGGTCGGGCATCCCGGCAGCGGCGAACAGCTCGGGGTAGAGGAAGTGGTGCAGCCCGATCAGCTTGCCGTCGGCGACCTCGATGATCTGGAGTGAGAACGGGCTCCACCCGCCCGCGACCGGATCGGGCTTGTAGGCCCAGAACGCCGGCGAGCCGTTGTACTCGGTCGGGAACAGCTTCGACCCCTCGCAGGCCGCGCCCTGGCCGGTGTACCACTTGCCCATCTCGACCGGATCGCTGAGCCAGAGATCGAACGGCGGCATCGAGAACGTCGCGTCGTCGTGGATCAGCGCCACCAGCGCATCGACGTCGTAGGCCTCGAACGCGGCGACGTAGCGGGCCAGCAGCTCACGCTGCTCATCGTCGAGGTCAGGCACGGGTGCGTCGCGCAGGTTGCTGTCGGCGATCGTGGCCCGGGCCCGCTGCAGCGCGCTGTTGACCGAGGCGACCGACGTGTCGAGCAGTTCGGCGACCTCGTCGGCGTGCCAGTGCAGCACCTCGCGCAGGATCAGCACGGCTCGCTGCTTCGGCGGCAGCACCTGGAGCGCGGCGACGAACGCGAGGCGGATCGACTCGCGCCCTGCGGCGATCTCGGCAGGGTCGCCGTCGGCGGGCACCACCCGGGCATCGGCGATCGGCTGCACCCACGCGTGCTCGCCGACCGGTGCTCCGAGCTGGCTGTCGGCGGTGGACGACGGGCCGAGGTCCATCGGCCTGGCCCGCCGCTGCGGACCTTTCAGCATGTCGAGGCACACGTTGGTGGCGATGCGGTACAGCCACGACCGCAGCGCCGATCGGCCCTCGAAGCGGTCGAGGTTGCGCCAGGCCCGCACCATCGTCTCCTGCACGGCGTCTTCGGCCTCGAACCCCGAGCCGAGCATCCGGTAGCAGTACCCGGTCAGCTCCCGCCGGTAGGTCTCGAGGTCAGGATTGCTCAGCACCCCTGGGAGTCTTGCAGTCGGATCGGTCCCCGCGGGGACCGATCCGACTGCAAGAACGGTGTTCAGGCTTGGGTGGCGCGCCACTTCTCTCTCGCCGAACGGCTGCGGTCGAGGAGGTGCACCGGCACCTTCTTGGCCGCCTCGGACCAGGGGTCGCTGCCCCCGCCGCCGTCGCCGCCGCTGGTCACCGCAGCCGCGGCGGGCTCCTCGGGTGCCACGTCTTCGAACACCGGCGGTTCCATGCCGGGCTTCCAGTACTGGTAGAGGTCGCGGACGATGTCGTCGAGGCCCGACTCGTCGTAGCCCTTGGCCAGGTCGACGGTGATCTGGTTGGCGAAGACGTGCACACCGCCGACGTGACCGGTCGCGAACATGCGCCGGGCCAGCACGGCGGCGGGGCGGTCGCCCGTGGCCTCGGCAGCGCTGGCGAAGTGCTCGTGGCCCATCCCGGTCAAGCTGCGGTTGGCCTCGAACCGGACGATCCCGGGAATGCTGGTTGGCTTGTGCTCCACGGCGACGGGCTGGCCCATAGGGTTCCGACACTACTGGCTGAGCGCCACGACCTCCCGGTCCGTCAGGCGGCGGGCTCCAAGCCGTTGCGGACCGCCCACGCCGCCACCTCGGCGCGCCCGGACAGGCCGAGCTTGGTGAGGATGTTGCTCACGTGCACCGCCGCGGTCTTCGGGGAGATGTACAGGCGGTCGGCGAGCTGGCCGTTGGTCAGCCCCTCGGCGATCAGCACGGCGACCTCTCGCTCGCGGGCGGTCAGCCCGCCGTCGGCGCGTTGGGTGGCGCCCTCGAGCCGGCGCAGCAGCGCCTCGGCCCGATCGCGCCGCCAGCCGGGCCACCTCGCCAGGTCGGCGTCGTGCGCCAACCGGGCCTGCTCCAGCGCAGCTTGACGGTCGCCGGTCGCGAGCAGCGACGTCGCCAGGGCGATGCGCATCGAGGCCCGCAGCGGCACCGTGAGCATCGGCGCCCCATCGGCCAGCGCTGCCGACAGCTCCTCGACCGCACGCCGGTGGTCACCGTCGGCCGCCGCCAGCAGCCCGTCGACGAACCCGCCGGCGGTCACCGCGGCGGGCTGCCCGGCGAAGCGCTCCGGCACCTGGCGCACCTCCGCCGCCGGCACCCCGGCCTGGAGCAGCGAGTCGACCAGACCGACCAGCTCGCCGACCAACCACGCGCTGTCGCGCAGCCTTCCCGCCCGCAGGTAGCCGTCGAGGGCTGCCCGCGCCGCGTTCGGGTCGTTGGCCAGCGCGGCGACCAGCGCCTCCATGTAGGCACGGCTCCGCTCGCTCACACCGTCACAGCCCAGCGCCCGCGCGTCCGGTCCGTTGCCGACGAGCTGGCGAGCGTCGGCGAGGCGCCCCTCCTCGGCAGCCAGCACCACCTGCTCGTAGCTCGCCAGGTTGAACACCCGGGCGCCAGGCGGCTTGCTCCACCGAGCGGCCCCCTGCTCCACCGCCCGCCGGTAGGCGGCGAGATCGCCGTTGCCATAGGCCACGTCCATCTCCCACCGCAATGCGTCGCGCCCGAGCTTGTCGAACCCGGTGCGGGCCGCCACCCGGTACAGCTCGTCGAGCATCGCCCGTGCCTCGTCCGAGTGAGGCGGGAGCAGCTCCAGCATGTTGTGGATGCCGCGGCAGACCAGTACGCCGTCGTCGATCGCCCGCGCCCGCTCGACCGCGTCGAGCAGCACCGCCCGGGCCGTGTCGCGGTCGACGACCATGTTCAGCGCGCTGCCGCGCTCGATCCGCGCCTGGGCAGCCACGTAGGCGTCGCCGATCTCGTCGGCGTCGGCGATCGCGAGGTCGGCGTACTGCACCGCGCCCACGCTGCGCTCCACGAGCATCTGCAGCTGGGCCAGGGCACCGTAGGCACGGGCTCGCTCGACGCCGAGCGGCAGGTCGGCGACGAAGGCCTCCAGCTCGCCGATCGAGCGGTCGAAGTCGTCGAACAGCCCCAGCTCGAGCTGGAACCGAGCCCGGAACCGCAGCGCGTCCGCACGCCCCGTGCCGTCGTCGGCCAACGCGATCCACCGCTGGGCGTAGCCCATTGCCTCGTCGGTGAAGTCGAGTCGCCACGCAGCCTCGGTGGCGACCGACAGCAGCTCGACGTCGTCGGGATCCTCCCCCAGCGCCTCACCGGCCAGCCGCAACGCCTGGAACGACGCCCCCTTCTGGAGGTACGTGCGAGCGCTCGCCCGAGCGATCGCGATCAGGTCGTCGTAGCGGCCGGCGCCCTGCGCGTGACGAGCGAGCGCCGACGCGTCCGGGTGGTCGAGCGCGCTCATCGCGTCGAACGCCCGCTGGTGCAGGCGGCGCCGCTCGCGGCCGAGGAGCTGCTGGACGATCGTGTCGGCCACCAGCGCATGGTCGAACCAGAAGTGGTCGTCGGAGACCTCGATCACGAGACCGCCGATCACGAGCCCGCGCAGCACCTCGAGCAGCTCGCTCTCGCCGAGGTCGGTGACCGCCGAGATGAGGTCGAACGACGTGGGCCGCCCGAACACGGCGAGCGCCTCGAGCGCCCGCCGCTCGTCGGGTTGCAGCCCGCTGAGCTGGTGGCGGACCGCGTCGTCGAGGCTCCACGGCAGCTGCGCGGACGCGAGGTCGTCGATGCACGCGTCGGGCCCGATGACGCGGATGATCTCCTCCAGCACGAACGGGATCCCGGCGCTGCGGCGGTGGATCACCTCGACCGCCGCCGACGACGGCGGGCGGCCACTGATCGCCTGGAGCATGAGCGCGACCTCTCCCCGGTCCAGGCGGTCGAGGCGCACCTGCTCCACGCTGTGGCGGCGCTCCAGGTTGAGGACCAGCTGACCTCCGGGCGCGCCGCGGGACAGGTCGCTCGGCCGGTACGTGCCGACGACGACCAACCGCGGACTGGACTGCTGGGTGATCGCATCGAGCACCGTGGCGCTGGCCGCGTCCGCCCAGTGGAGGTCTTCGACCAGGAGCACGGTGCGACCGCACGACGCGGCGTTGTGCACGGCATCGATCGCCGCCCGCGCCACGTCGCCGTCCTGCGCCGACGCCGGCGCGAGCTGGGCGACGAGGTGGAAAGGCCGACCGAGCGACGCCGGCTGGGCCTGGGCCGTCAGCAGCGTGACATCGGCCGGCAGGCCCTCGGCGAACTCGCGCAGCAGGCGGCTCTTGCCGATCCCGGCCTCACCGGACACGAGCGCGACGAAGGGCAGGTCGCCGGCTCCGACCTCCGCCGCCTCGACGAGGCCGTTGAGGCGATCGAGCGGATCGGAGCGGCCGATCATGACCGGGCTGAGCCCGACGCGCCCGATCAGCACACGGGCAACGCTAGCGCCGGACCCGGTGGGTGGCTGTTGGCCCACCGGGTCGACGGCGTGCGCTGCGCTCACGCCACCCGCGCAACCGTCTGGTCAGGCGACGGCGCGGGCAGGTGGACGAGACGCGCGAGCTGGGTGGTGTCGACTGCCGCCAGACCACCGGGGTCGGCGCCGGCGCGTGCGCGGCGGCCGAACCGGCGTCGGCGGTCAGCGGATGCCTGGAGCGCCTCGCGGCGCTGAGCGGCCAACTCGGAGGTGAGCTGCAGGTACATCGGACGGATCCTTCGTGTGAGCGTTTCGTGGACGCTTCCCAGGATGAGTCCCTGAGGTACGCCGCCACATCGGGCGATCTACCTATTTGTGCCGACCCGGCTACCTAGCCGCCTTCGACGAACGCCTCGTACGCAGGAGTGAGCAGGGTGGTGACGTGATGGCCGCGCACCTCGACCTCGATCGGTCCGAGCCGGGTGAGCGTCGCCGAGGCGTCGACGTCCGCCCACGGGTCACCGAGCCCGGTGTCGATGGGCAGCGGCGCGCCCGGCACGAGCGGTCACCAGGGCGCGGGTGCCGGCGCCCGCTCCGAGGTGGGCGAGCAGCTGGTCGCGGGTCCGGCGTCTTGGCCCGCAACGTCCCATGGAAGGCGAGCACCTTCAGGTCCGGGGCGAACCGGGCGAGCTCGCGCTCCCAGTTGCCGAGCACCGACGTGGGGCACACGACCAGCGTCGGCTCGTCGACGCCGTCAGCGAGGATCGTCGCGATGAGCTGTGCCGTCTTGCCGAGGCCCATGTCGTCGGCGAGGCATGCCCCGAGGCCGAGCTGACCGAGGATCCGCAACCAACCGACCCCGCGCGCCTGTTAGGGCCGGAGCACCCCGATGAAGCCGTCGGGTGCGTCCACCGACGCAACCCGCTCCCCCAGAGCGCCGTTGAGCAGCTCGCCGAGGCGACCGGTCGCGGTGGCGCCGACGACGTGGGCCCCGCCCGGCGCGGTGAGCGACGTCAGCCCGAGACCGGTCCTCACGACCTCACCGACCATCGCCTCGCCGGTGCTGCCCGCCGCCTGCAGCAGCGCGGCGATCTCGTCGGCGCGGATCTCGACCCACTGGCCCCGGACGCGCACCAGCGACAGCTTCGCCGCCGCCGCACGCCCGAGCGCGGCGAGGTCGGCCTTGGTGAGGCGCTGGTCACCGAGCGCGGCCTCCCACCGGAACCGCACGATGTCGTCGAACCCGAACCCGCAGCGGTGACGGTGCCGGCGTCCTTCGTCGCCTTGGCGCGCACGCCGAGCGCTTGCGGTTCGTCCACCACGACGGCACCAGCACCGCCACGCCCACCGCGGCGAGCGGACCCGCCCGCTCCGCGAGCAGCGTCACGAGCTGTGCATCGTCGATCGGCACCGGACCGCCGTCGGCGGCGTCGAGCACCGGGGACAGCTCCGGTGCCACGCGCACCGCCCGCCCGAGCGCGGCGAGGATCGCTTCCGGGGCATCGCCAGCGAACGGCGACGACGGCCCGAGCGCCTCTGGCAGGGACACCATCAGGCTCGACTCGTCGACGTCGAAGACCTCCACCTCGACCGCCCACGACGTGCTCGGCGAGTCGGGCTCGACGATCCGCAACCGGACACCGACCGTGCCGATGCCGACGAGCGCACCGCGCACCCAGCCGGCGACCTCGCCGGCCAGCGCCTCCACCTTCGCCAGATCCGTCTTCGGCGGCAGCCACGGGTCGATGTCGGTGAGTGAGCGCGGCCACACCTCGGGCACGGCCCGCCGGCCTCCGACGCGGCCGACGAGATCGACGTCGGCCTCCAGCAGGCGTGTACGGACCTGGCGGTCCACCTCACTCGCCAGCCGCTCGGCCGCCACGCGGTGCGCGTCGAGGTCGTTCGCCGGCGGGACGAGTGTGGCGATCAGCGCCCGGTCGCCGGCCGTCGGCAGTGGCCACCACCACGAGCGAGCGCGCCCGTCACCATCGACCGCCAGCCCGGGCGCCACCCGGCCGTTGCGCACGAACCACGATGCAACCGCGTCGACGAGATCTGGATCCACCTCACCGGCCTCGTCCGCAATTCTCTGGCTAGCGGCGCCGGCAGCGTCCGCATCTCTGGCGAGCGGCACCGGTGACACCCGCTCGTTGCGGCCCGCGGCGCCGCTCGCTCCGGCTCGTCGCTGAGCCGTACCGGCTCGCTGCGCTCGCTGCCCGACGGCTCCGGCGCTTCCCTCGCCGGGTTCGACGCGGCGTTCGCCCGATCGGGGCCCCTCGCCGGGCTCGGGGCGCCTCGCCGGGTTCGGGGGCCGGGATGGTGGGTTCGCCATGTCGCCGTCGTGCTACACGAGCTTGGCGGCGATGTTGCCGGCGACGCGGAGGGCGGAACCGTCGCTGGTGGCGGCCCATTGCGGGCGGCGCAGCGGGCCTGCCATCGCCTCGGCGATCAGATCCTTCAGGACCTGGGCCCGGGAAACACCGGCCGCGTCCCAGAGGTAGAGGCCGAGAGCGCCGGGGATCGAGTTGACCTCGCAGAACACCAGGCCGTCGGCACCGTCCCAGAGGAAGTCGATGCGCGGCACGCCGCTCAGCCCGAAGCCGAGGACCAGGACCTGCGCGCAGCGCTCGATCTCGTCGCGGATGTGCGACGGAAGGACCGCGGGCAGCTCACGGGGCGCGGACTCCATCCCGTCGCGCCCGCCCAGGTACTTCGAGCGGTAGTCGTAGATCGCGTCGTCGCCGCGCACGGGCTTCTCGGCCGGCGTGACCTGGAACGAGGGGTGGGCCCGCACCGACACGTTCACGTCGTGCCAGCCCGCCAGGTAGCGCTGGGCCACGAACGTGCCCCTCGCCGCCAGGGCCCGCGCGGTCTCGACGTCTTCGACGCCGACCTGGACGCCGATCGACGAGCCGCCGAAGCGGGGCTTGACGACCCAGGGCGTGTCGAGCGCGATCTCCGTCGTCGTGGCCGTGACGGGCACCGTCTGCATCGTCGGCACGCCGAGGGCGGCCGCGGTCGCCGCGGTCGACAGCTTGTCCATCGCCAGGGCGCAGGCCTCCGGATGAGGTCCGGTGACGCGCAGCCCGGCGAGCTGCAGCAGGCCGGCGAGCGTGCCGTCCTCGCCTGGGCCGCCGTGGCAGCAGTTCAGCACCACGTCGATCTCCAGCTGCTTGGCTCGCAGGCGGCCCTTCTCGCTGAAGCCTCCGGGCACCGACAGGTCGACGGGGGTGGCACCGGCGATGTTCGGCTCGAGGAACGCGTTGGCCTCCAACTCGGCGGGCACCCGCAGCCAGTCGCCGGTCTTCGTCCAGTACAGGCAGACGGGCGTGGCCCCGTCGCGCATCAGCAGTCGCGCCGCCTGCAGGCCGGTGAGGATGCTGATGTCGTGCTCGGGGCTGGGGCCGCCGAACACCACGGCTGTCGAAGTCACGGCGGTCAAGGTAGCTGCGCGAGGCCGGGCGTGCCCGCTCAGGGGTAGGTGTCGGGGAGATCGTTCTCCCACAGCACGCCGTCGCCCCCGCCGAGGTTGGCCCGCACCCACTCGCGGGCCTCGGGACGGCGGCCGACCGTCAGCACCTCGCCTCCCTGCGAGCGGGCGCCCTCGACCATCGCTGAGCGGTTCGTGCGCCCGACCGCGATCAGCAGCGCGCCGCTCTTGGCCACCTGCTCGCCGAGCCGCGTGTTCGCCTCCCGCTGCTCGCCACCAAGCTCCACCAGACCGGGCGTGACGACCACGCGGCGGCCGCTCACGGAGGCCGCGAGCCGGTCGATCGCCGCCGCCGCGCCCGCTGGGTTGGCGTTGTAGGTGTCGTCGATGACGTACAGGCCGCCGTCGGTCGTACCTGTGGTCGCCCGGTGGGGCGGGGGTTCCAGCCGAGCCAGCCGGTCGGCGAGCGCGCTGGCCGGCACCCCGGCCGCCAGCACCGCGGCCACCGCGCAAGCGACGTTGCCCGGGTGCACCGACGTGGCGGTGAACGTGCCGACCTCGGCACCGTCGTGGCGCACGAGCACGCGATCGCCGTCGGTCTCGATCGACACGACGTCGGTGTGGCCGGCCAGCACCGGCGAGCCGTGCGTGCCGACGCGCCAGATGCGGATGCTGGATCGATCGGCGAGCGCGGCCAGCAGCGGCTCGTCGACCCACAGCACGCCGGTGGATGCCCGTTCGAGGATCTCGGACTTGGCGGCGACGATGCCCTCGATCGACCCGACCCGTTCCAGGTGCATCGGACCGATCGCCGTGATCACCCCGATCTGCGGGCGCACCCAGTCGCACAGCGATCGGATCTCGCCCGGGCCGTACATGCCCATCTCGGCGACGAGCAGGTCGGTGCCGTCGGTGAGGTGCTCGTTCATGGTCCGCGACAGGCCGCCCTGGTTGTTGAAGCTGGCCGGGCTGGCGACGACGGCGAGCGAACCAGCGGCGAGGTCGCGGATGTGGTTCTTGGTGGACGTCTTGCCGTACGACCCGGTGACGGCGATCACCGTCGGGGCCACGTCGCGAAGTCGCTTCGCTGCCGCGGCCTGGAACCTTGCCGCTGAACGCGCCTCCCACGGCTTGGTGACGAGCAGTGCGAGGTCGACCAGTTGCGGGGTGACGAGGGCGGCCAACGCCGGCCCGTATGGCCACCGGCCGATCACGGCGAGCACTCCGCAGAGGATCGTGACGAGCACAACGACGACGGCGGCGAGGGTCGAGGCCCGGCGCGTGAACTTCAGCTTCACCTCGTGGCCGCGAACGGTCATCCCGAGTGGCACGGCGGCGGCCGCGACGGCACCGAGCGCGACCTCGATCGACGCCTGCCAGATCGTGCCGGCGACGACGAGTGCAAGGGCCGCCACCCAGAGCACGGCGTTCCACCACGTGATCCGCAGCCAGCGCTGGAGCGTCACGAGACACGACCCGGCGATGTAGTGCTCGCGCTGCGCGACTCGTAGCCACCGCATCCCGGCGACCCCGACGGCCACCAGCCCGACCACGAACACCAGCACGCTCACGGTGCTGCCTCCACGGCCTCCACAGCATCGACGGCCGAGATCACGGCGTCTGGACGGTCGCGGTGCACATCGTGGCCGGCGTCGACGACGTCGTACGCGACCAGCGTCCCCACCATCCCCCGCGCCTGCTCGGCGATGCCCACCGGCGCCTGGGTGTCGCGCGATCCCCAGACGAACGCGACCGGGCACTTGGCGGACCGCAGCTGCTCCTCGTAGGTCTCGTTGACGAGCGTGACGAAGACGTCGCGCATGACGCCCGACGCCGCCTTGTAATCGTCGGACCCGCCGCGCTGGCGCATCCGCTCCATCAGCGAGTCCGGCACGAGCCGGCGGCGATGCGCCCAGCGCACCGCCCGGTACTGGATCGGCGGGGTGTACGGCGGGGTGATCCGCAACAACGGCACGCCGACGAGCACCAGCCCGCCCACCAGATCGGGGCGCTCGGCGGCGAGGTGCACACCGACGCGCCCACCGAAGCTGTGCCCGAGCACGGTCACCGGGCGATCGAGGGCCAGCGAATCGAGCGCGCCGGCAACGGCCGCGGCGTACTCCGCAGAGCCCCACGCGGTGAGGGGCGGCGGGGATGCGCCGTGCCCCGGCAGGTCGAACAGGAGTGCGTCGCGGCCGGCGACGACCGCGGCGAGGTCGTGACGATCGCGCCGCCAGCCGTGGAGCGCGACGACGAGCGGACGCCCGCCGGGGTTGGTCCGGCGCTCGGCGAACAGGGTTCCGTCGAGGAAGGTGCGCAGCGCCATAGGACCCTCAGAGGCTACCGGCGGAGGGCGGCCAGGACCGGGAAGCTGCCGGCCGCGCTGATCGATCGCTGCGCTCGCTGTCTGCGCCTGAGCGCGCCGACGCGGGCTCGCTGCGCTCGCCAGAGTGGCTGCGGCGCAGGATCGTGACCGCGCCCGTTGCGTTCGGGGTGCTCGCTGCGCTCGCGAAGCCTCGGTGGTGGTCGCGTGGCACGATGGCCGGATGATTCGGCGACGCGGGGCGCACTCCTGGACCGCGCCGCTCGTCGCCCTGGCCGTGCTCGCGACCGGGTGCTTCGAGCTCGGCGACGACACCACGGGCACGACCACCACGACCACGACCGCGGCGACGACCGATACGACAGCGGCGCCGGTCGCGTTGACGACCTGGCCGGCTGGGGTCGTGTGGGGCGACTTCGCCGACGACACCACGATCAGTGCCCTCCCCGATGACGGCGTGTCCCGGGCGGTCGCGACCGCGACCGGCCCGGCGGGGACGGTCGCCGTCGGTCGGTTCGCCGCGTCGAGTGGCGCGGAGGGCACGACCGAGGACCTGTCCGGAGCGATGATCTGGTACCGGGACGGCGACACCTGGCAGCTCGCCGACTCCACCGGGCTGCCCAACGGCACGAGCGCGCTGTACGACGTCGCCGCCTGGTCGGGCGGCTTCGTGGCCGTCGGGTTCCACGCCGACGCCTACCGGCGCCACGCCAGCGCGGTGGTGCTCACGTCGGTCGACGGCCGCACGTGGCGGCTGGCCAGCGACCTGCCAAGCATCTGGAGCGGCTACGGGTCGCGGGTGCGCGTCACCGACGCCGGTGCCGTACTCGTCGAGGTCTCGATGACCGTCTGCACCGACGACGCCTTGTTCGTGAACTCCGACACCGACAGCCTGCTCACGGTGCCCGAGCTGTGGGTGGCCGCCTCGCCGACGGCCACCTACGACCAGTTGCCCACGGGGACCCTGGCCGCGCTGTCGCCACCGCGGCCGACACCGTCGGATGCTGGCCAGTGCCTCACCGATTTCGCCTCGGTACCCGAGGACGAGCGTGCCGCCGCCTTCGGCGCCGAGCTCGGCGACATCGCCGCCGTCGGCGGCCGCCTCGCCGTGCTCGAACCCGATGCCACGGCGGTGTCGATCACCTCCGACCTGAGCGGCTGGACGCAGGTCGCGCTGCCCGACCCGCCCGAGCAACCGCTGGGCTCGATGCTGTTCGCCGACGCGAACGGGAAGATGAACGTCGTCACGGTCAGCGCTCGACCGCTGGGCGAGGGTTATGTGGACGGTGCCGTCGACCCCGACTCGTGGGTCTCGACAGCCTGGGTCGAGGTCGCTGAGAACAGCCTGCAGCGCGTCGAGCCGTGGCGCCCCCTGTACACGTTGGGGCTCACGTTCCAGCGCCTCGAGCTCCGCGACGGGGTGGTGCGCCTCGTCGCCCAGGCGATGGCCGACGCGCCCGGTGCCCCGCCGGTGCTGCGTGTCGCCGAGAGCAGCCCGTCCGCGCCCCTTCCCCCGCCGACCTGCGCGCCGGCGTCGCTCGCCGACTGCAACTTCGTCACGCTCGACGGCGCGCAACTGGCCGGGGCCGACCTCGGCGGCATCGAGCTGTACGGTGCGACGGTCACCAACAGCGACCTCAGCGGCACCAACCTCGCCTACGCACAGCTGTCGCGGGCCTCGATCCTCAACACGTCCCTGGCGGGCGCCGACGTCAACACCGCCCGGTTGCAGGCGACCCGGATCAGCGGGTCCAACCTGACCTCGACCGTTCTCGCCTACGCAGACCTGTCGGCAGCGACGTTGGTCGGTACGACGATGACGGGCGCCAACCTCCTCGGTGCGAGGACCGAGGGCACGACCGTGGATGCGACGAGCACGTGCCCCGATGGCGCTGCGCCCACGGCCGGGACCACGATCATCGCCCAGGCCTGCCGGTTGACCTAGGGACCTCGATGGCGACGAAGCCGACCCTCGTCGGGCGCCTGGACGGGATCCAGCAGGCCAACCGCCCGGCGTCGTTCCTCGTCGGGGTGTACCGCAAGTACGGTGACGATCGTGCCGGCCGGCTCACCGCGGTGATCGCCTACTACGGGTTCTTCTCGGTCTTCCCGGCGCTGCTCGCCCTCGTCACGATCCTCGGCTTCGTGCTCCAGGACAACCAGTCGTTGCGCGAGGACATCCGGGAGGGAGTGATCGGTCAGCTGCCCGTGATCGGCGACTACGTCAGCGATGCGGCGAGCCGGCCGGTGACGGGCAACACCGCGGCGCTGGTGATCGGCGTCGTCACCGCGCTCTGGGCCGGCATGGCGGCCATGCAGGCGTCGCAAGACGCGATGAACATCATCTGGGATGTGCCGAGGCGCGACGATCCATCGTTCTTCGCCAAGCGGGCCCGCTCGCTACTGATGCTGGTCGTGCTCGGCGGGCTGCTGCTCGGTGGCAGTCTGCTGACCCAGGTCGTCTCGAACATCGGCGGCGTGAACGTCGTCGCCCGCGCCGTGCTGTTCCTCGGCACGCTCGCGCTGAACATCGCCGTGCTGCTCGTCGGCTACCGCGTGTTGACGGCCGAATCACGACCGTGGCGGGACTTCTTGCCAGGAGCGGTCGTCGCCGGCGTCGGCTACCAGGTCCTGCAGCTCGTCGGCCAGCTGTACGTCAACCACGTGCTGAAGGGCGCGCAGGACGTGTACGGCACGTTCGCCACCGTCATCGGTCTGCTGTCGTGGTTGTACCTGCTGGCCCAGAACTTCGTGATCGGCGGCGAGATCAACGTCGTCGCCGCCAAGCGCCTCTGGCCGAGGCCGCTCACACGGACGCTCGAGAAACCTTGATGGTTCTCGGTCGGGTTCTGGCACCCCAGGGTGCCAGAACCCGACCGAGAACGCAGGGGTGGCTCAGCGACCTTGCAGGGCCGCGATGAGGGCGGGGAGCACCTTGTGCACGTCGCCCACGATGCCGAGGTCGGCGACGCCGAAGATCGGCGCCTCCTTGTCCTTGTTGATCGCGATGATGTTCTTCGCGCCCTTCATGCCGACCATGTGCTGCGTGGCGCCGGAGATGCCGGCGGCGATGTACAGCTTCGGCTTGACGACCTTGCCGGTCTGGCCGACCTGGTAGCTGTAGGGCACCCACCCGGCATCGACGATCGCGCGCGACGCGCCCGGCGCGCCCTTCAGCAGCTTGGCCAGCTGCTCGATCAGCTCGAACTTGCCGGACTCGCCGAGGCCACGGCCACCGGACACGACCACCTCGGCCTCGTCCAGCTTCGGGCCGGTCAGCTCCTCGACGTGCACGCCGGTCACGGTCGCGGCACCGGTCGAGCCGAGCTCGGGCACCGGCACCGACTGGACGGCCGCCGCGCCACCGCCGGCGGACTCCGCGGCGAAGCTCTTCGGGCGGAACGCGGCGAGGTATGGGCCGTCGCCGGTGAACTTCGTGGTGACGAGCGTGTTGCCGCCGAAGATCGGGGTCGTGACCGCGACCGCACCGCCGTCGACGGTGATGTCGACGTTGTTGGTCAGCACCGTGCGGTCGAGCTTGACCGACAGGCGGCTGACGACGTCACGGCCGTTCGTGCTCTGCGGAAACAGCAGCAGGTCGACGCTCGCGCCACCCTCGATCGCCGCCGCGATCGCCCCGGCGACGGCCACGCCCTGCAGCTTGCCGCCGAGGTCGCCGGTCGCGTAGACGGTGGTCGCGCCGTACTCGCCGAGCGTCGCCTCGGCGCCGGCGGCGTCGCCGCCGACGACGGCCGAGACCGTGCCGCCGAGCTGGCGGGCCTTGGTCAGCAGTTCCAGCGTGTTGGAGGTCGGAGCGCCGTCGGCGATCTCCGCGTACACCCAGATGTTGTCGATTGCCATGTCGGGTTCCTCAGATGACTTTCAGGTTCTCGAGGAAGGCCACGATCTTGGTGTAGCCCTCACCGTCGTCTTCGATGATCTCGCCGGCGGCGCGGGCCTCGGCCTGGCCGACCTCGGTGATCTCCTGGCCGGCACCGGCCCAGCCGACCGGGGTGACGCCGAGGTCGGCAGCGGTCACGGTGTCGACCGGCTTGGACTTGGCGGCCATGATCCCCTTGAAGCTGGGGTAGCGGGGCTCGTTCACGCCGGCGGTGACGCTGATCAGCGCCGGCAGCGGCGACTCGACGTCGTCGTAGCCGGCCTCGGTCTGGCGCTCGACCTTGAGGGTGGAGCCGTCGACGGTCACCTTCTTGGCGAACGTCACCGACGGCAAGCCGAGCAGTTCGGCGAGCTGCTCGGGCACGGTGCCCGTGTAGCCGTCGCTCGACTCGGTGCCGCCGATCACCAGGTCGGCGCCGCCGAGGCGGTTGACCGCGGCGGCGAGCACCTTGGCGGTGGTGAGCGCGTCGGAGCCCTGCAGCGCGGGGTCGCTGACCAGCACCGCCTTGGCCGCGCCCATCGCCAGCGCCTCGCGCAGGCCGGACACCTCGTTGTTCGGGGCCACGGACACGAGCGACACCTCGCCGTCGCCAGCGGCGGCGACGAGCTGCAATGCCATCTCGACGCCGTACTTGTCCGAGTCGTCGAGCAGCAGCTTGCCGTCGCGCTTCAAGGTGTTGGTTGACGGATCCAGCGCACCCGGCGCCGCCGGGTCCGGGATCTGCTTGACGAGCACGATCACGTTCATGGGCGGCGATTCTGTCATCCGGGATTCACAATCCCGCAATGGGGCCTACCGCGCAGTAGCGATCGTGACCAAGTTCACCCTCCGGGACGCAGGACCCACCGGATGGGCAGGTTCTTGAGCGTGGTCGACGAGATCGACGGCGACATCTCGTCCGACGTGTCGAACTGCTGGCTGACGTACACGTGGATCTCCCCGACCCGGAAGCGCACCTCGATCGACCGGACCGACCGGGCACCGTCGACGATGCCCGTCATCTGCCGGAAGGGCAGCGGCGACCAGAGCTGCACGACCGGCGCGGCGACTTGGGCATCGACCGACACCGTGCCGCCCCCGTCGAGGAACGCCTGGGTGAGCTCCGGCACGGCGATCACCGCCCGCCGCGCCAAGGTGTTGTGGGCGCCGTCCACAGACGTCGAGACGAACATGTTCGTGATGGTGGTGTCGGCGTGGGTGATGACACGTGTGCCGTACACGACGCCGGGATCCCCCGGAGGACCCGGCGGCCCTGGCGGGCCCGCCGTGCCGCCTCCGCCACCGGGTGCGAGGTAGCCGGCGACGTCGGCGACGAGGTGCACGCTGCCGGTGAAGTTGAACAGGTTGACACCGCCGTCAGTGCCGAGCGCGAGCGTCACCATGTTCGGGGTGTCGACACCCGGCGTGAGGTTGAGCACCGACGCGTCGGACTGCAGTTCGGTGGAGGGCCACGCCGACACGTAGGTGGCCTCCGAGGCCTGGGTGCCCGTGAGGTTGAGCACCACGCCGGTCGCGGTCGAGGGCACCGGCCCGACGCCGGCCACCTGCAGCCGGATCCTCTGGCCGCCACTGACGGGCTGGGCGGGTGCTCCGATCCCGTTGCGGGTGTCGAGGATGCGGTACGGCGCGACCGCGACGATCGACGCCGGAGTCGCCGGGATCTCCGCGGCGACGAACCGGTCGCCTCCGATCAGCACCCCGCCGGTCAGCAGCACTCCCGCGACCATCCAACCGAGACGACCTGTCCGTGTGTGCGCTGTTCCCATCGATCGATGATCGCGCCGGAACAGCGCCCTGTCAGTCGCGATGTCGCGTCGTCAGGACATCAGCGTTGCACAGCGGGCCGTTCGTCAGCCGGCGAGCTGCGCCCCGGGGTCCCTTCGCGCGGATGTACCCGGCGCCGCTCGTCACGAGCCCGTCCACTCCAGCAACTCGGGTTCCGCGCGCAAGGCGCGGCGGGCCATCGCTTCCCAGAAGCCGATGAAGCCGGCTCCGTCGCTGCGACCGAAGCGGCTGCGGATGCCCTCGGGCAGCGATGTGCCGCCGCCGAGCGCCTCGACCCGCCACGCCATCTTGCAGCGGTGCTCGAGCGCGACGGCCCGCTGGTGGGCGGCGCGGACGCTCTTCGCGGTGACGAACACGCCGTGGTTGGCGAGCAGCGCCATGTCGGCATCGCCCATCGCCTCGACCGCGGCTGCCGCGGAGATCGCGTCGTTGACCGCGCCCTCGTACTCGTCGACGAGCACGAGTTCGCCGCCGCCGAGCAGCGAGCTCTGGTCGGGGTGATGCGGCAGGCGGCCGGCGTTGGCCCACACGCTGCCCCAGTGGGAGTGGTGGTGGAGGGCGACAGTCACGTCGTGGCGCCGCTTGTGCAACTCGAGGTGCAGTGGGATGCCCGGCGGCACCGGCCAGTCGCCCTCGACCACGTTGCCGTCGAGGTCGATGCGGATCACGTCGTCGGGCCCGAACTCGTCCCATGGCAGGAACCACGGGTTGCAGAGGAACGTGCCGTCGTCCTGCTTGATCGTGATGTGCCCGGCGAGGTGGTCGTCGTAGCCCTCGGGCACGAGCGTGCGGGCCAGCAGCACCAGCTCGACCCGCTGGTCGAGCGGCGGCAAGAGCTGATCGGGCGTCGCCCGGAACGCGGAACGGTCGATCGCGACGCTCACGGCTTGACCACCGCGGGGAGGGGGTGGCGGAACAGCGCGGCGGCGTTCTCGCAGCAGATCTTGCGCAGCTCGTCGTCGGGCAGGTGGCCCCACACCCCGGCGATCACGTCCTGCGTGTCGGGCCAGGTGCCGTCGCCGTGGGGGTAGTCGGTCTCCACCATGATCCGGTCGATGCCGATGCGGTGGCGGGTGTCGATGGTCGAGGGGTCGTCGAGCGTGCAGAACCAGAAGTTGCGCTGCAGCACCTCGGCCGGGCGCATGTCGCCGAAGCCCTCCAGGCCGTAGCCACTGCGGTCGACGATGTTGTCGAGACGGTCCAGCAGCATCGCCACCCAGCCGATGCCGCCTTCCGACATCGCGATCTTGAGGTTCGGGTGGCGCACGGCGAAGCCGGACCACAGCCATTCGGCGCAGGCGGCGAGGCTGAGCTGGCCGAACATCGTCGCCCCGAGCTGCAGGCCCGGCGCACCCTCGGGCAGCTCGTAGCCGCCCGACGAGCCGACGTGGAGGCTGATCACCGTGTCGGTCTCGGCGCAGGCCTCGATGATCGGATCCCAGTAGCCGGTGAACAGCGACGGGAAGCCGATGCGCTGCGGGCGCTCCGGCAGGGTGACCGAGCGGAAGCCGCGCTCGGCGTTGCGGCGGACCTCTTCGGCCCCGATCTCGGGGTCGCTCAGCCAGGTGATCCCGAGCGGGATGATCCGATCCGGGTACGGCGAGTACCACTCCTCGAACAGCCAGTCGTTCCAGGCCCGGGTCACGGCGAGCCCGAGCTCGGGGTCCTTGGCCTGCGAGTACACCCGCCCGCAGAAGCCGGTGATCATCGACGGGAAGTTGAGCGACGCCCACACGCCGTTGATGTCCATGTCGCGGATCCGCTCGTGGATGTCGTAGCAACCGGGCCGCATGTCGGTGAACCGGCTGGGCTCGAGCTTCATCGTCTCCGGGCGGCGTCCGGCCATCGCGTTCATCCCGACCTGGGTGAAGCGCTGGCCCTCGAACTCCCAGACCTCCTTGCCGTCGGCGTCGCCGACCACCTGGGGTGCGCGTTCGGCGAGCGCGGCGGGCAACCGGCCGTCGAACAGGCCGGGCGGCTCGACCAGGTGGTCGTCCACGGAGATGACCGTGTACCGGACCTCTCGCGGCTGCGGTTCTGGCAGGAACAGATCGAGTCGATCCGTCGTGACGCTGGACATGGTCGACAACCTCCTCGGTCGCCTCGCCAGTCTCTCGCACTCGGGCGCCTGCACCGGGAGTCGTACGATGAGCCGCTTGCGGATCCTGCTCGTCGTCAACTCGTTCGCGTCATCGGTGACGGCCCGCAACACCGTCGTCGTGCACCAGGAGCTGTCGCGCACCCACGACGTGCAGATCGTCGAGACCAACCGTCGCGGCCACGCCACGCGCTTCGCCCAGGACGCCGCCCACCGGGGCGTCGATGCCGTGATCTCCTTCGGCGGCGACGGCACGCTGAACGAGGTCGCGACCGGTGTGGCCGGGACGCAGACGGCGGTCGGCGTGCTCCCCGGTGGATCCACCAACGTGTTCGCCCGCACGCTCGGCATGCCCAACGATCCGGTGGCGGCGGTGCACCAGGTGGTCGACGGTCTGGCCGATCCCGAGCGCAACATCCGCCCGGTCGGGCTCGGACGGGTGAACGGCCGCTACTTCTGCTTCCACACCGGCATCGGATACGACGCCGCGGTCGTCAACCGGGTGGAGCGGCGGGCCTCGATCAAGCGCTGGGCGGGTCACCCGCTGTTCATCTACGCCGCACTGCGCACGTGGGCAGTCGGCTATGACCGCAAGCACCCGCACTTCGAGCTGACGGTCGACGGCGCGGACGGCGACGCACCCGAGGTGCTGCCCGACGGCTACTTCACGATCGTGCTCAACACGAACCCGTACACCTTCCTCGGGAACCGGGGCCTCGACCTGTCCCCCGACGCGACGCTCGATCACCCGCTCGTCGCCATCACGTTCCGGACGATGAGGGCGGGAGTGATCCTGCGCACGCTGGCCGGGGCCCTGCGCGGTCGCGGGGTGAAGCCGAGTCGCCACGTCGCCGAGCACACATACGTCAGCCACCTCGTCGTCGCCCACGAGCAGCCGTTCCCGTACCAGCTGGATGGCGACTACCTCGGCGAGACGACGCGCCTCGAGTTCACCCACGAGCCAGACGCGGTGCGCCTCGTGTTCCCCGGTCCGACGTCGGGGAAGCTGCGGGTCAGCCGCTGACGTCGCGATCGCGGACGTCGAGCGCGAGGTCTGGGACATTGGTGCAGATGCCGTCGATCCCCCACGTGATCAGCTCGGCGATGCGCGCGGGATCGTCACACGTCCACGTGTTGACGGCGACCCCAGCGGCGTGACATTCCGCGAGCAACTCCCAGGTCACCACCGGGTACCACGGGTGGAACGCCCGGTGGCCCTTCCCGGCAAGCATGGCGGCGATGCCCGCCGGCGCATCCGTCGAGAGGAACGCTGTCGGGATCGCCGGCTCGAGCGCCCGGCAGCGGTCGATCGTCGCCAGGTCGAAGCACGAGAGGAGGTAACGGTCCAGGTCGCGCCGCTCGCGCAGCAGCGCGACCGTGGCATCGGCCACCTGCGCCGCTGGGTCGTGATCCGGGTCGCCGGCGTCGTTCTTGATCTCGACGTTCACCCACATCCCGGCGCAGGCGTCGAGCGCCTCGGTCAGCGTCGGGACGTGGTCGGGCAGCGCGTCCCTGGTCAGCGCAGCCACCCGGACGCCGCCGGCCAACGCCGCGTCGTGGTGCACCACGAGTTGCCCATCGGCGCTCACGCGGACGTCGAGCTCCACCGCGTCCGCGCCCAGCGTGGCGGCCCGTCGGAACGCGACCAGGGTGTTCTCGCGCTCCGCGTGCGACGCGCCGCGGTGGGCGATGATCTGGACGGCGGTCACACTCGAACGGTACTCACCCTCACCACATCGTCACGATGACGCGCGTTCTGCCCCCGTTGTCAATGTGACAGAAAATGGGTCGTTACGGCCTTGTGCGAACGGGATTCGTTTCTTACGGTTTGGGCGGCGTTCACCGACGCTGTTCGCATGTGCGAACATTCACAAACCGGTCCGCTGGCCCCCGCATCGCCACAGGAGATTTGCGACGTGTCGATCCTCGCGTCCACCCTCGCCCTCGCCAACGCTGATTACGACTGGCGGCGAGACGCCATCTGCCGGGACACCGATCCCGACCTGTTCTTCCCGGTCGGGACCACTGGCAATGCGCTGGTCCAGATCGAGCGGGCCCGGCAGGTGTGCTTCGAGTGCACCGTGCGGGTGGAGTGTCTGGAGTTCGCGCTCGAGACCAACCAGGATGCCGGCATCTGGGGTGGCACCTCGGAGGAGGAGCGGCGCGTGATCCGCCGGCGCATCGCCGCCCGCAACAAGGCTGCGGCGATCGCCCCGGTCTGACCCGAACCCTGATCGAATCTCCGGAGGCCCTGCCCGACGGCGGGGCCTTCGCATGTTCCGGCGCCCTCGTGATGCGCCATGCTGACCCTGGACGCACGCGACGAGGGGGGAGACGATGACGGGCTGGCAGCACTTCGCCGACGGGTTCGGCCTGCCGGAGACGCCACGCTGGCGCAACGGTGAGCTGTGGATCTCGGACATGTGGGCGCACACGGTCTGGCGCTTCGACGAGCCCGGAGCGCGCACGCTGGTGCACCGCTTCGCCGACGACGATCCGGGCGGGCTCGGCTGGCTGCCGAACGGCGACCTGCTGGTCGTCGGGATGGAAGGCCGCTGCGTGTACCGGTTGGCGCCGGGCACCGAGCCGCAGGTGCACGCCGACCTGTCCGCGTTCACCGACTGGCCGGTCAACGACATGATCGTGCGCGACGACGGCACGGCATGGGTCTCGGGCTTCGGGTACGACATGTGGCACGGCGCGCCGGCCACACCGACCAGCCTGTTCCGCATCACGCCAACGGGCGACGTCAGCCCGGCCGCCGACGACCTCCTCTCCCCGAACGGCATGGCCTTGTCGGCGGACGAGCGCACGCTCACGCTGGCCGAGAGCGGCGGCGGGCGACTCGTCCAGTTCGACGTCGAGGACGACGGCACGCTCACCCGCCGGCGGATCCTCGCCGAGCCCGAAGCGGCGCCCGGAGCCAGGTTCGCGCCGCCGGACGGCATCTGCACCGACGCCGAGGGCGGCGTGTGGATGGCCGATCCACTCGGCGGACGGGTGCTGCGGGTGGACGCCGATGGCGCGACCACCGACGTGCTCGACGTCGGCGTGCCGATCGCGTTCGCCTGCGCGCTCGGAGGTGCCGACCGGCGGACCCTGTTCGCCTGCGTCGGGATCGAGCGCTCGAAGCCGCAGTGGTCCGGCGTCGGCACCGGCACGATCATCGCCACCACGGTTGCGATCCCCGGCGCCGGCAAGCCCTGACGGCCCGGCTCGCCGCTGACCGCCCGCACGCTGCGCTACTACGCGTCGCTGCAACTCATCGACCCACCGATCACCCGCCAGGGTCAGGCGGCCCGCTACACCGAGCGCCACGTCGAGCAGTTGGAGGTCATCCGCCGCCGGCTGCGTGCGCCCGAGGTGGGCGAGGCCGGCGCGCTTCGCCGGGCTGCGGGCCGAGATCGCTGCCTATGACGGCCGCGACGTCGTCGCTGCGGAACGTGCTCGCCTCGTCGGCGGATGGGCCGAGCGCGTCGCCGCCTTCCTCGACGGAGCCGACGCCGCCGGTGCCAAGGCCCTTGCCGCCAAGCTGGCCGCGGCCGTCACCGGCGGCGATGCCGCCTGGACCGACCTCGTCCAGTGGTGCGCCGGCCCGATCTGAGAGAACACCCGCCGCTGATCAGAACTGGACACCCCACGTGTCCGTCTGCGGCGTCACCGTGAAGCGGCGGCCCGTCACCTCCTCGGCGACGATGCGCACGAAGCGGTGCTTGGGTGCCGCGTTCCAGGGGTAGAGCGGCAGGTCGAGGGCGGCGAACAGCTCGTCGGGGTGCTCGATCTCCACGGCGTGGCCCTTGACCACGACGCTCCACGCGTCGCCGTCGATCACGCCGTCGGCCTCGAACGCGACCGCGACGCCGAGCACGGCGGCGGCGAGCTTGGTGCCCTCCGCGGTTCGGAACACGATCGACTCGCCGTCGACGACGTAGTTCACGGGGAAGATGTCGGGTCGGTTCATGATCGAGATGCCGAGCCGACCGACCTGTTCCCAGCCGAGTGCCTCCCAGCACCCCGCCTCGTCGAGGATGGTCGTGGTGTTCAGGTCCGAGCTCATGGGACCATGATTCCCCACCTGCGGTCGCCTGGCCATGGACCAAGGTCCCGAAGTCGTACCGGTGTCAGAACGTCGCCCTCGCCGACCCCACCTGGCGAGTGCAAGGGTTCTGCCACCTCGTCGCCCGCGAGCTCGGCGAGCTCAGGCGCCGCAGCGAGCGCAGCGAGCAGCTAGGCAAGGCTGATCGTGAGATCGACGACAGCGCCGTCACCGGGGCGCACCCGGTCGAGGCCGGCTTCCTCGAAGTCAGCGGCGTTGCCCGCGCGCATCTCGATCGTGCCGCCGAGCTCGGTGGTGACGAGCGTGCGGACGATCGACAGCCCGAGGCCGGTGTCGCTGTTGACGTCGAAGCCGGGTTCCAGGCCGCGCCCGTCGTTGACGACGCGGATCTGCATCTTGCCGTCGGCGTTGGTCAGGCGCACGACCACGGTGCCGCCGAGACTGCCCTCGGGGAACCCGTGGTCGACCGCGTTCTGCAGCAGCTCGGTCAGCACGACCGACAGCGGCGTGGCGATGTTGGCCGGCAGCCGGCCGCCGTCGCCCTGGACGACGAAGCGGATCGGCCGGTCCGGCGACTGCAGCCCCTCCTCGGCGAGGCGCATCAGCGGGCGGACGATCTCGATGAACGCGACGTCGTCGCCGGGCTCTCGCGACAGCGTCTCGTGGACGAGCGCGATCGTACGGATCCGGCGCACGCTCTCGGCCACGGCAGCCTTGGCCTCGGGCGAGGTGAGGCGGCGACCCTGCAGGCGCAGCAGCGACGAGATCGTCTGCAGGTTGTTCTTCACCCGGTGGTGGATCTCGCGGATCGTCGCGTCCTTGGAGAGCAGCAGCCGGTCGCGGCGGCGCAGCTCGGTGACGTCGCGGATCAGCAGCACCCCACCGCTGACCCGCTGGTCGACACCGGTACCGACGACGATCGGGATGCAGCGGGCGAGGAGGGTGACGTCAGCGGTCTGGTCGAACTCCTCGATGACCGGTTCGCGACGCTCGTAGGCCTGGCGGACCGGGCCCTCGTTGAAGCCGAGCTCGACCAGGGTCTGGCCGCCGGCATTCGAGTTGATGCCGACGCGGTGCAGCGCCGACACCGCGTTCGGGGAGGCGAACCGCACGCGCGCCGCTTCGTCGAGCACCATCACGCCGTCGCCGACGCGGGGCGCCGCGCTGCTGTCCGCGACCTTGCCATCGAAGGGGAAGTTGCCCTCGGCGATCATCGCCGCGAACCGCTCGAAGATGCCGAGGTAGGTGCGCTCCAGCTCGCCGGGCTGGCGCCCGGTGCGCGTGGACCATTCGCGGCTCAGCACGGCGATGACCCGCGTGCCGGCACGCACCGGGATGGCGAGTATCCGGGTGGGCTCGGGGTTGCCCTCCACCTCGATCTCGCCCTCGACGATCTGGCCGCTCTCGTAGGTGCGGACCAGGACGGGCCGTTCGGTGTCGTTGGCGGTTTCGCCCACCCAGTCGCGGTGGTACAGGGTCTGGCCGGTGGCCGGGCGGACCTGACCGATGACGAGCCACTGGTCGTCGGTGGTGCGCACGTAGAGCAGCAAGTCGGTGAAGCAGAGGTCAGCGAGCATGCCCCACTCACCGACGAGCTGCTGGAGGTGCGCGCTCTCGTCGCGAGTGAGATCCGTGCGCTGCTTGATCAGTTCACCGAGGGTCGTCGCCATAGGTATGCAGAGTCTGCCCCACCTTCATCGCCACAGATGCGCACCCAGTGTGAACAGTCCGCTGAGATCGTGCACGTCGGACTCCAGCGCCGGCGCCGTGACGACGACAGGCGCCAGCCTGGCCAGCTCAGCGCGCCGCTCCGCCTCGCGCTTGGCGACCACGACGATGTCCTGGAAGCCGGTTGCCACCGCCGTCAGCACGTCGCACACCGTCGCCGCGTCGGCGCCCGCGGACCTCGCCACCTTGCGGATCCACGCGCGGTCGACGACGCCGGCGGCGAGTGCAGATGCGGACTTGGCCGCGCCGCGGTCGCGCATCGCCGCCGGCAGCATGCGGTTCAGGATCACCGCACCGAGGTCGAGGTGTCGGCGGCTGAGCTCTTCGGCGAAGTACCGGGCCTCGTGCACCGGCGCCGCCTCCGGGGTGCTGACGACGAGGAACGTGGTGCGGGGGTCGGTCAGCAACGCCTCGACCTCTCGCGACCGGGCGACGAAGCCGGCCTCCATCCTCTGAAAGAGGGTGAACAGCTCACCGATGTCTTGCAGGAAGCGGGCGCCGAGCACCTTGTCCGCCACCTGGTAGAAGGGCTTCGACGCCATCGTGAACAGGCGCGAGCGGTACGGAACGGTGATCCAGCGCAAGAGCTTGCTGGCGAAGAAGTCGGCCATCCGGCCCGGCGCGTCGAGCAGGTCGAGCGCGTTGCGGGACGGTGGCGTGTCGACGATCACGAGGTCGTAGCGGCCGCTGGCGTGCACCTCGTGCAGGCGCTCCATCGCGATGTAGTCGTGGCTGTTGACGAACCGGGCGGTGATGTTCTCGTAGAGCGGGTTCGTCAGGAGACCCTCGCGCACGGTCGCGTCCGGCGCGTGGCGACGGATCAGGTCGTCCCAGCCGGCCTTGGTGTCGAGCATCGCCGCCCACAGCTCGCCCCGTGCCGATCCCTCCAGCTCGATGCGGGTCTCGGCGTTGCCGAACGCGGCGAGGCCGAGCGCGTTGGCCAGCCGGCGGGCGGGGTCCACGGTCAGCACCAGCACCTTGCCACCAAGGTGCGTGGCGGCCATCACACCGAGGGCCGCTGCGGTCGTCGTCTTGCCGACACCCCCCGAGCCGCAGACGATGACCATCTCCCGCGACGCCAGCAGCTCGTCGAGGGCGGGCATCAGGCGTCGCGCTCGAGTGAGTCGTCGAGGTGCTCAGCCACCTGCTGCACCGCCCGACGGCCGGTCGCGCGGGTGAACAGCTCGGGCACCTGCAACAGCGGCACGCCGTCGGGCAGGCGTTCGGCGAGGGATGCGAGGTGACCTCCGGCGAGGTCGCCGCGCGCGAGGGACAACCGGGTGGCCTCCATGACCGTGTGCACCTTCGGCCCGGCGAGCTCGGCCAGGAGTGCGGATGGGTTCGCCGCCTGCAGCTGCTCGAACACCTCGCACTGGTGCTCGTCGAACAGCTCGGGCATCACGCGGTTGACGATGACGGCGGCGACGTCGACCTCGGTCTGGGTCCGAACCTTGTCGACGAGGTCGACGGTCTCGTTGACCGGCATCTCCTCCGGGGTGGTCACGACGACGAGCCCGGTGACTGCCGGATCGTCGAGCAGCTCGAGCATCCACTTCGTCTGGTCGCGGATCAGGCCGACCTTGACCAGCTCGGTGATCGCCCGCGGCGCGTCGATCTGGCCGACGATGTGACCGCTCGCCTCGGCGTCGACGACGACGAGGTCGTAGTGGCGCTCGCGCACCTCGTAGCAGAGCTTGCCGACGGCGAGGATCTCCTTCACGCCGGGAGCGGCGTCGGCGACGAAGTCGAACGTGCGCGCCAGCGGGCCGATGCGGCCGACGAACGGCACGCGGACGAACAGGCGGAGGTACTCGCGCAGCGAGTCCTCCGTGTTCATCGCCATGCCGAACAGCTCGGCGTTGCCCGGCACGCGGCGGGGCTCGAACTCGAACGGCGGCTGATCGAAGGCGGCGGAGAGCGCGCCCTTCGCATCCATCTCGCAGACGAGTACGCGGGCGCCGCGCTGGGCAGCCAGTTGGGCGAGTGCAGCCGCGACCGTCGTCTTGCCGACGCCGCCCTTGCCCGTCACGAACAGGAGGCGCCGCGACAGCAGATCGCCCGGCAGGTGCCCGGCGGTCAGTGCGTCAGCCCCCGAAGCCGATGCGCCGGCCGGCGTCGCCGCCGCCGATCTCGACGTAGGCGATCTTCGCCGCTGGCACTGCCGTGGTGCGGCCTTTCTTGTCGTCGAGCCACAGCACGTCGACGGCCCCCGACAGCGCTGCTTCGACCTGCTTGCGCACGACCTCGCGGTCGGCGTCCTCGGCGAGCTCGATGCTCAGCTCACGGGGGGATTGGGTCACGCCAATGCGTACGTCCACTGAAGGATCTCCTGGAGAAGTCGTGCCCCAGCACGGTACCGGGTCTGGCAGGCCGTTCTGCTGGCTCGCTGCGCTCGCTGTCTGCGCCTGAGCTCGCCGACCTCGGCTCGCTTCGCTCGCGGTGGAGTCGGCTGCGGCGCAGGTTCGTGGCAGCGCTCGCTGTGTCCGGGTAGCTCGCTGCGCTCGCGAAGCCTCGCCGACCCGGCTCCCAGCGAGCTATCCACGCTGGTAGTTCGGCGCTTCCTTCGTGATCGTGACGTCGTGGGGGTGGCTCTCTTCGCGACCGGCGGTCGTGACCCTCATGAACCTCGCTCCGGTGCGCAGTGCCTCGAGCGTGTCGGCGCCGGCGTAGCCCATGCCGCTGCGGAGACCGCCGACGAGCTGGTGCACGACGTCGCCGATCCGGCCGGCGTAGGGCACCCGGCCCTCGATGCCCTCGGGAACGAGCTTGTTGGTGCCGGTGCCCGGACCCTGTCCGCTGCCGTAGCGATCGGCGCCGAGGCCCTGCATCGCGCCGAGCGAACCCATTCCCCGGTACGTCTTGTAGCGGCGCCCCTCGAACAGCTCCAGCTCGCCCGGCGCCTCGTCGGTGCCGGCCAGCAGCGAGCCGAGCATCACCGTCGTGGCACCGGCAGCGATCGCCTTCACGAGGTCGCCGCTGTAGGCGATGCCGCCGTCGGCGATCACGGGGATGTCGCGGTGCCGGGCCGCCTGGGCGGCGAAGTAGACGGCAGAAAGCTGCGGCATGCCGGCGCCGCTGATGACGCGGGTGGTGCAGATCGAGCCGGCGCCGACGCCGACCTTGACCGCGTCCGCACCTGCCTTCGCCAGTGCCTCCACACCGTCCTCGGTCACGACGTTGCCGGCCACCACGGGCAGGTCGGGCCAGCCGGCCTTGATCCGCTGGATCGCCTTCACCACGCCGGCCGAGTGACCGTGCGCGGTGTCGATGACGATCGCGTCCACACCCATCGCCGCCAGCGCCTCCGCCCGCGGCTCCAGGTCGTCGCCGACGCCGACCGCAGCGGCGACGCGCAGGCGGCCGGCGCCGTCCTGGGCCGCGTTCGGGTAGTCCTGCCGCTTCTGGATGTCCTTGACCGTGATCAGCCCGGCGAGGCGTCCGTCCTCGTCGACCAGCGGCAGCTTCTCGATGCGGTACTGCTGCAGCAGTGCCTTGGCCTGCTCGATCGACGTGCCCACCGCGGCGGTGACGAGATGCTCGGACGTCATGAAGTCGCGAACAGGCCGGCTCTGGTCGGAAGTCGAACAGAAGCGGATGTCGCGGTTGGTGAGGATCCCGACGAGGCGACCGTCGGCGTCGGTGATCGGCACGCCGCTGAACCGGAAGCGGGCCATGAGGGCCTCGGCGTCGCCGAGCGCGGCGTCGGCGCGCAGCGTCACCGGGTCGGTGATCATCCCACTCTGGCTGCGCTTCACGCGCTGCACCTCGGCGGCCTGATCCTCCACGGTCAGGTTGCGGTGGATGACGCCGATGCCGCCGTGGCGGGCCATCGCGATCGCCGTCGGCGCCTCGGTGACCTTGTCCATCGCCGCCGACACGACGGGGACGGCGAGCTCGATCTCGCCCGCGAAGCGTGCGGTCAGGTCGACCGCGCCGGGCAGCACCTCGGAGAAGCCGGGAACGACGACGACGTCGTCGAACGTCAGCGCCTCGTAGTGGTTGAAGAACTGGTCGCGGGTCGGGGTGTCAGGCATGTGCTCGCTCCTTCGTGGCGACGAGTGTGGCCAGGGTGCTGACCAGGAGGGTGTGTTCGGTGGTGTGGACGCGGGCGGCGAGCTCGTCGAGGGTCTCGCCATCGTGGATCGGCACCTCGGCGGTTGCAAGGACGGGACCGTCGTCGACGCCCTCGCCGGGCACGAGGTGCACCATCACGCCGGTGCGGGTGCGCCGCCCGGCCTCGGCTTCGGCATGGGCCCGCTCGATGGCGTGGGTGCCGGGTAGCTCGCCGGGCAGCGCCGGGTGGAGGTTGACGACGCGGTTCGGGAAGTGGCCGAGGAAGTCCATCGTGAGGATGCGCATCCAGCCGGCGAGCACGACCCAGTCGGGCCGGGCCTCGCCGACCAGGGCGGCCAGGCGGGTGTCGTAGTCGGTACGAGCCTCGCCGGCTCGGCGTTCCAGAACGGCGGTGGGCACCCCGGCCGCGGCGGCGCGCTCGAGCGCCGTGACGGCGGGCAGGTTGGACGCGACGAGCACGACGTCCGCGTCGAGCCGACCCGCCGCCGTTGCGTCGAGGATCGCTTGCAGGTTCGTCCCGCTGCCGCTGACCAGCACCGCCAACCGCGCGCGGGCGTTCACGCGTGTCCGCCTCTGTGTGACTGGACCGTTCTGTGTGAACCGCGCCACTGGCGACCTGGCTCGCAGCCGTCTGTGTTCACACAGACCCGGGACGTCACACAGACCTGGACACTCATGCAGGTACCAGCTCCACGGTGCGGTCGCCGGCGGTGACCTCGCCGATGATCCAGGTCGGCTCGGCGATCGCCGCCTGGACGCCAGAGGGATCGTCGGTGATCACGACCATGCCGATGCCCATGTTGAGCGTGCGGTACAGCTCCTCGGCGGGCATCGCGTTCGCGAGGTCGCGCACGAGCCGGAACAGCGGCGGTACGGGCCACGAGCCCAGCTGCACCCGAGCGGCGGTGCCGGGCGGGAGGGCGCGTGGCAGGTTCTCCGGCAGTCCGCCGCCGGTGATGTGGGCCAGCGCCTTGACCGCGCGGGTGGCGAGCACCGGGGTCAGCAGGTCGAGGTACGAGCGATGCGGTTCCAGCAGCGCGTCGACCAGTGGCCGATCCAGCGGCGCGGGTCGGGCGTCGAGCGGCAGCCACTGGAACAGGTGGCGCAGCAGCGAGTAGCCATTGGTGTGCGGGCCGTTGCTGGCGATGCCGACCAGGGCGTCGCCGGCGACGATCTCCCGGGCTGGCAGCAGGTCGCTGCGCTCGACGACGCCGACGAGCGTGCCGGCGATGTCGAACGCGCCGGGCGCGTACACGCCGGGCATCTCGGCCGTCTCGCCACCGAGCAGCGCGCATCCTCCTGCGCCGCACGCCTCGGCCATGCCGGCGACGATCTCGGCCACCATCTCCGCCCGGATCTCCGATGCTGCGATGTAATCGAGGAAGAACAGCGGGCGGGCACCCTGCACGAGGACGTCGTCGATGCAGTGGTTGACGATGTCCATGCCGACGCCGCGGAACCGGCCGGTGCGAGCGGCGAGCTCCACTTTCGTGCCGACGCCGTCGGTGGATGCGACGAGCACCGGATCTTCCATCGCCGCGATCGCCTTCGCGCTGAACGCGCCGCCGAAGCTGCCGACGCCGCGCAGCACCGCCGAGCCGTGGGTGGCCTCGACGCTCTCCTTCAGCGACGACACGGCCCGGTTGCCCTCGTCGATGTCGACGCCCGCCGAGGCGTAGCTCGCCAGTGTGGCCCCCGGCGCCCGCCAGCCGATGTCGCGGCGCACGTGCATCCCGTCGAAGTGGATCCGTCCCATCGCTGCGTACGCGCGGTCGCGGGCCTCGCCGAGATCGATGCCGACGGCGGTGACGGACAGCACCCGTCCCCCCGCGACCGTCCCGTCCGCCCCGACCGCGGACGGATGCAGCAGCACTGCCTCGGCTGGACGCCGATTTCGACCTCCAGGAGAGGCAGTCGCCTCGAGGACGAGGGTGGAGGTGAGGTCGGCGGGGGCGCCGTCGACGGTGATCGGGGCGCCGGTGATCGGGGTCCCGGGATAGCCGGGGGCGGCGGCAACGACCGTGCAGGCCACGCCGGGGCGGGTGGTGATCGCCTGGTCGGCGAGGCGGCCGCGGGTGCAGGCGAGGGCCAGCGCGGCGATGTCGCTGTCGAGCAGGGACAACACGGCCTGGGCCTCGGGGTCGCCGAAGCGGCAGTTGAACTCGAGGAGACGCGGACCGTCGGCGGTGAGGATCAGCCCGGCGTACAGCACGCCGACGTAGGGGGTGCCGAGCGCGGCGAAGTGGTCGACGACGGGCTGCACGAACGTCTTGCACAGCTCGTCGGCCTCGTACGGTACAGGCGCCGGCGCGTATGCGCCCATGCCACCCGTGTTGGGGCCGGTATCGCCCTCGCCGACGCGCTTGTGGTCCTGGGCGAGCGGCAACGGCCGGGCCGTCTTGCCGTCGCACAGCGCGAGCAGCGAGCACTCGGGGCCGCTGAGCAACTCCTCCAGCACGATCGGCCCGGACGCGCCGAGCTCGATGATCGCGGTCTCGGTCTCGGCGACGTTGGACGGCACGATCACGCCCTTGCCGGCGGCCAGCCCGTCGAGCTTGACCACCATGACGGCGCTGCCGTTGGCGCGCCACCACGCCAGGGCGTCAGCGGCCGACGTGTGGCGGGCGTACGCCGGCGACGGGATGCCGAGCCGCTCGGCGAGCGAGCGGGTGAACCCCTTCGACGTCTCCAGCTGGGCCAGCTCGGCCGTCGGCCCGAAGCACGGGATCCCCGCCGCGGCGCAGCGGTCGGCCACGCCGTCGGCCAGCAGGGCCTCGGGCCCGACGATGACGAGGTCGGGCGCGCCGTCGCCCAGCAGGTCGTCCAGCGACGCGGCGACGCCGGCGTCGTGCCCGCGCTCGCGCGCGGCACACGCGATCGCCTGCTCCCGGCCTCCCGACCCGAGCACACCGACCCTCATCGCCCGACCTCCGGGCCCGCATGGGCGCGCAACCCAGCGGAAAGCGGAAGCCGCCGCACCCATGCGGTCATGCCAGGGCTCCTTCGAAGGCGAGCTTGACGGGGGCCTCGCTGACGGCGAGGGGATAGTGGCCCGTGAAGCACCCGTCGCAGAGGCCGACGCCGCCGTTGCCGTCGGTGATCGCGTCGTGCATGCCGTCGAGGCTGAGGAACGCGAGCGAGTCGCAGCCGATCGTGGCGGCCATCTCGTCGACGGTCAGGCGGGAGGCCATCAGGTCACCGTCGTGGCCCATGTCGACCCCGAAGTGGCAGGCGCTGGTGATCGGCGGGCAGGTGATCCGCAGGTGCACCTCGGTGGCACCCGCGTCGCGCACGAGCTTCACGAGTGGTCCGGCCGTCGTGCCACGCACCAGCGAGTCGTCGATCATCACGACCCGGCGACCGGCGAGGTTCTCGGCGAGCGCGTTGAACTTCAGCGCCACACCGCGGGCCCGCAGCGCCTGCGATGGCTCGATGAACGTGCGTCCGATGTACCGGTTCTTGATCAGCCCGTCGTTGTACGGCACGCCGCTGATGCGCGAGTAGCCGATCGCCGCGGGGATCGAGGAGTCGGGCACCGGCACGACGACGTCCGCTGGCACACCGGCCTCGATCGCCAGCCGCTCGCCGAGGCGCTGCCGGACGTGGTGCACGTTCTCCCCGGCCCACACCGAATCGGGACGGCTGAAGTACACGTACTCGAACGAGCACCGAGCACCCCGCGGCGCTGGTGCGAGCACCTGGTGACGATGGAGCTCGGTGCCCTGCATCGAGACGATCTCGCCGGGCTGCACCTCGCTGATGTCCGAACAACCGAGCGTCGACAGCGCGCACGTCTCCGACGCCGCGGCCCACCCGCCGTCGGGCAACCGGCCGACGGACAGAGGCCGGAACCCCCACGGATCGCGCACCGCCAGCACCCGGTCGGCGGCCAGCACGACGAGCGTGTAAGCGCCCTTCCACGCGGGCAGCGTCCGCTCCAGCCGCTCCTCCCACGTGCTGCCGCCGGCGGAGGCGAGCATCAGGGTCATCACCTCGGTGTCGCTCGTCGCGGTCAGCCCGAACCCTCGCGTCAGCAGCTCGGAGCGCAGTGCCTGGGCGTTGACGAGGTTGCCGTTGTGGGCCAGGGCGAGCGGTCCGTGCATCGTCTCGACCATGAACGGCTGGGCGTTGCGCTGCCCGCCCGAACCGGTCGTGCTGTAGCGGGTGTGCCCGATCGCGTGGTAGCCGGACAGGGGCACCAGCGACTCGGGGGTGAACACCCGCGACACGAGACCTGCATCCTTGTGCATCCGGGCCCGGACGCCGTCGCTGACCGCGATGCCGGCGGCTTCCTGGCCGCGGTGCTGCAGCGCGTACAGCCCGAAGAACGCCAGCTGGGCGACGCCCTCACCGTGCGGTGTGGACATGGCGAGCACGCCACACTCCTCGTGAGGGGAATCGCCCAGTTCGCTGATCACGTCATGCCCTCCTGATCGGCGGCGATGACCGCCTCGTACTTCTGCGCCCGGTAGATGTTGACACGCACAGCGATTGCCGGGTCGGCGAGTCCGAGGATCTTGGCCGCGGCGATCGCCGCGTTGGCCGGTTCCAGCACGACCAGCGGGGCGACATCCGCTGGCATCCGCAGGCTGCTCCACACGTCCTCCGGCATCGACAGCGGCGGGCACGAGATGACCGGCGAGCCGACGAACGCCTCGACGAACGCCGACAGCGCGTTCGACCGCCCGGCGATCGTGATCCACACCTTCGGCCGCCCGTCGGCCTCGTACGCGCGGAGGATCCCGATCACGTGCTCTGGCGTCTTGTGCGCACTGCCCACCCGCTGCACCGACTCGACGCCGAGCTGGTCGAGCGTGGCGGCGATCTCACCGGCGTGCTCGCGGTCGGCCGGCGAGCCCATCAGGATGACGACCAACGGAGCGGTCACCGGATCACCTCCGCGGGTCCCGACAGTTCCGAAGAAGCGGGTGGGTGGGCGGCGGCGAGAGCGGCAGCGATGCGCGGTTGCACCGGGTACTCGCCCTTGACGAACGAGCGGCCGGTCAGTCGCTCGTAGGTCTCGATGTACCGGGCGGTCGTGGCTTCCCAGACGGACCGGTCGAGCTGCGGCGGCTCGCCGTCGCCGGTGTAGCCCACGTCGGCGAGCGCCCGGCGGATGACCTCCTTGTCGAGGCTCTCCGGCTCCTCCCCCGCCGCCAGCCGGTCCTCGTAGGAGTCGACCACCCAGAAGCGCGACGAGTCCGGCGTGTGCAACTCGTCGATCAGCAGCAGCGTGCCGTCGGGAGCCAGGCCGAACTCGTACTTGGTGTCGGCGAGGATCAGGCCGGCCTTCGCCGCCAGCTCTTGCCCGCGGGTGAACACGGCCAGCGCGGCCTGCTGCACCTGCTCCCAGAGCTCCGGCTCGACCAAACCGTGCTCGGTGACCTCGGCGACCGTCAGCGCTTCGTCGTGGGCGCCGGCCTCGGCCTTGGTCGTCGGCGTGATGATCGCTTCGGGCAGCGCGGTGTTCTTTGCCAAACCGTCGGCGAAGTCGTAGCCGTAGATCGTTCGGGCACCGTCGGCGTAGCGCTTCCACAGCGACGTGCTGGTGACGCCGGTGATGTAGCCGCGCACGATCACCTCGACGGGCAGCGGCTGGGCGGCGACGGCGACGAGCGCGTTCGGATCGGGCAGCGCCTCGCGGTCGGTCACGACGTGGTTGGCGACGATGTCGCGCGTCGACTCGAACCACCAGGCGGCGAGTTGGTTCAGCACCTGACCCTTCCACGGCACACCAGAGATGATCCGGTCGAACGCCGACAGGCGGTCGGTCGTGACGAACAGGCGGTGCTGGTCGCCCAGTGCGTACGACACCCGCACCTTGCCGACGCGGCGGTCGGGCAGCGGGAGGTCGACGTCGACGAACGGCTCGATCATGGGTGGATCTACAGCTCCTTGGCGTGGCGCACGCCGTGCTCGAACAGCGAGAGGCCGAGCCCGCCCCGCTCGCCACGAGTGTGGCGAGGAAACTGGCGGGGCAGCACGTGGTTCTCGGGATGGGGCATGAGGCCGAGCACGACACCGGTCGGGTCGGTGATGCCGGCGATCGCATCGAGCGACCCGTTCGGGTTGGGCCCGGCGTAGGTGAGCGCGATCTGGTCGTTGGCCCGAAGTGCGTCGAGCGTGTGCTCGTCGGTGACGAAGCGACCCTCGCCGTGGGCGATCGGGCAGTCGATCGGCTCGCTCAGCCCGGCGGTCCACACGCAGCGCGCCGATACCGGCTGGAGCTGCACCCACCGGCACTCGAAGCGGCCGGTGTCGTTCGGGGCGAGGGCCACTCGACCACCACCGCCGGGGAGCAGCCCGGTGCGCACGAGCGCCTGGAAGCCGTTGCAGATGCCGATCACCGGTCGGCCGACCGCAACGAACGAGCGCAGCTCGTCTCCGAGCCCGCGCTCGAGCTCCAGCGCGAGCACGCGGCCTGCACCGAGCGCGTCGGCGTAGCTGAAGCCACCGGCGAGCACCAGCACCCGGGCATCCCTCAGCAACTCGGGTCGTACCACCAGCTCGGCGGCGAGGACCGTTCGCGCATCGGCCCCGGCGAGGTCGAGCGCCAGGCCCACGTCGGGGTCGCGGTTCGTGCCCGGCCCGCGCACCACGAGCGCCACCGGCCGGCTCATCGCCCACCCCCACCGTTCTCGGTCGGCTTCTGGTCGCCCCAGCGACCAGAAGCCGACCGAGAACCCGAGACGTAGGCGGCGACGGCGAATTCGAGGGGGATGCGGGCGTCGGCGATCTCGAGGACCGCGTCGCCGAGCACCTCGCCGACGTCGAGGGCCTCGCCCTCCATCGCGGCGACGACGGCGGGTACGTCGTCGGGGGCGACCTCGAGCACGAAGCGTCCGTTGGCCTCGCCGAACAGGGCGATCGGGCGACCACCGATGCGGACGCCGAGCCGGCCGCCGATCGCCATCTCGGCGATCGCGACGGCGACCCCGCCCTCGCTGACGTCGTGGCACGCCTTCACGAGCCCGGTGCCGAGCAGCACGTGGAGCCGGCGGTACCGGGCGGGCGCGTCGGGATCCGGGGCGGGCACGGTGTCGCCGGACTCGCCGACCAGCAGATCGACGTGACTGCCACCCCACACCGGCTGCGCCGACCCCACGAGCAACAGACGGTTGCCGATCGCCTTCAGGTCGGGGGTCACGACACGAGCGGCATCGGGCACGTGGGCGACGGCCGTGATCACCAGCGTCGGCGGGACGGCGTGGCGCAGGCCGTCGGCGCCGGTGAACTCGTTGTTCAGGCTGTCCTTGCCGCTGACGAACGGGGCGCCGTGGTCGATCGACGCGTCGCAACAACCGCGCACCGCTGCCGCCAACCCACCGAGCGTCGACGCCCGGCGCGGATCGCCCCAGGAGAAGTTGTCGAGCAGCGCCACCCGGTCCGGGTCGGCGCCGACGGCGACGACGTTGCGGATCGCTTCGTCGACGACGGCGTGGGCCATGCGCTCGGGGTCGATCTCGCCGTACCACGGGTTGACACCGATGCCGACGGCGATGCCGTGCGTGTGCGCCGGCTCGGCGAGCACGACCCCGTCGGCGGGCCCGTCGCCGAGGACGCCGGTCAGCGGCCGCACGACGGTGGCGCCGCGGATCTCGTGGTCGTACTGGCGGATGATCTCGTGCTTGCTCGCGATGTTCGGATGCGCCAGCAGCGCGAGCAGCGTGGACGACACGTCGAGCGGGCGATCGGTGGACCGCTGCTCGCGTGGAGGCGACGGCCACTGCGCCTGCATCGTGCGCTGCGGGCGGCCGTCGTGGAGGAACGCGACATCGAGATCGACGAGGACGTCGGTGCCGTGGCGCACGAGCAACCGTCCGTCGCCGGTGAAGTGCCCGAGGTCGGTCAGCTCCACGCCGTGGCGGAGGCACGCGCCGTGCAGGGCGTCGAGCGCGCCCGGATCCACCGAGAGCACCATGCGCTCCTGAGCCTCACTGAGCCAGATCTCCCACGGGGCCAGGCCCGGGTACTTCACCGGGGCGAGCGCCATGTCGACGTCGGCGCCGAGCACCTCGGCCATCTCCCCCACCGCCGACGACAGTCCACCGGCGCCGCAGTCGGTGATCGCGGTGTACAGCCCTCCGGCGTCGGCGAGCACGTCGATCAGCAGCTTCTCGACGATCGGGTCGCCGATCTGCACGCTGGCGCCGGCGACCTCGCCCGTGGCCGCGTCCATCGTCCGGCTGGAGAACGTGGCCCCGCGGATGCCGTCGCGTCCGGTGCGGCCGCCGATCACGATGACCCGGTCGCCCGGATGCGGGCCGGTGAGCTCCGGAGCCGGCGACGCGGCGGCACCGATGCAGCCGGCGTAGACGAGCGGGTTGGCCGTGTAGCCCGGGTCGTAGAGCACAGCGCCGGCGACGGTGGGCAGGCCGATCTTGTTGCCGTAGTCGGCGACACCGGCCACCACACCGTCGGCGATCCGCCGCGGGTGCAGCACACCGTCGGGCAGGGAGTCGGCGGGGAGGTCGGCGGGGCCGAAGCAGAGGACGTCGGTGACCGCGATGGGGTGGTGTGCGGCGCCCATCACGTCGCGGATCACGCCGCCGACGCCGGTGTTGGCTCCGCCGAAGGGCTCGACCGCGCTCGGATGGTTGTGGGTCTCGGCCTTCAGCGCCAGCGTGCGCTCCGGAGTGAACTGCACGATGCCGGCGTTGCCGACGAAGGCGCTCACGACCCACGGAGCGGCGACGGTGTCCGTGGCATTGCGGAGCTGCTTGAGCAACGGGGTGATCGCCGTGCCGTCGGCGAGCACGATGTCGGCACGGAACGTCGTGTGCGCGCAGTGCTCGCTCCAGGTCTGGGCGAGGGTCTCGAGCTCGGCGTCGGTCGGCTCGCGGCCCGCCGCCCGGAAATGGGCGGCGATCGCCCGGAGCTGGTCGAGGTCCAGCGACAGTCCGCGCTCGTGGCCGAGGGCGACGAGATCGTCGTCGGCGAGCGAGATGATCGGCACGTGCTCGATCGGCGGTGGCGGCGTTGACGCGTCGCCGGTCGGCGGCGGGTCGCTGTCGACCGACCAGTGCTCGATCACCGGGTTGGCCAGCAGCCGGCGCACGAGCCGATCGAGGACGGCGGGCGACTCGATGCCGTGCACGCGGTAGCGGTGGCCGGTCGTGACGGCGATCGGATGGTCCATCCACACGGCCGCGCGTTGCAGCTCGGCGCCCGCCGTGTCGGTGACACCGGGGCGGAGCAGGACATCGACGACGTGGCCACCTTCGCCGTCGCCGGTCCACTGGATCAGGGGGTCGACCACGAGTCCGGCCAGCTCGTCGGTCAGCTCACCGGTGACGGCGTACAGGTCGGCGATGTCGACTCGTACATCGGGATGGCCGAGCGCTGCGGCGGCAGCGGTCAGCGAGGCAGCTCGGGGGTCGTCGCCGTGTGTCCAGACGGCTAGCAGAGCGCCTGGTTGTGTGGCGTGACCTGCTGAAGATCGGGTCGACACCATGTGCCGCCCAACCTAGTGACCGGGCTCTCTGGGTACCGCAACCTGTACGAAAAGTTGACGTTTCCGCCCCGTGCGGCGCCCCCGGGATCCGCACGACATCGAACGCTCGTCGGCGCTCGAGGTATCGGCGCTCTCAGACACTCGTCGCGCAGAAGCCGTCGCCTCGGGGGAGGGAGGCATCCAGCGACAGCTCGACGTCGCCGTAGAGGGCTTCGAGCATCCCCTTGACCATGCCCCGGTCGACGGCGCAGATCACAGGGTGCTCGATCGCGACGTCGCCGAACGGGCAGTGCTGGTTGACGATCCGCAGCTGGTCGTTGCGCTTCTCGGTGTGGGCGGCGAAACCGTGAGCGCTCAACGCGTCGGCGACGGCTTGCATCGCCGAGCGCAGCGACCGCTGGCCGGCAGCGAGCCGGCCGCCGGCGCTGTCGTGGCCCACCAGTCCATCGGCCATGGCGGCGCCGTACTCGCGGCCGACCTCTTCGGCCATCGCCTGCGCCGCGTCGGGCGGGAGCATCGCCAGCGACCGTCCGAGCAGCGAGAGGACGAGGTCGTCGCTGCGGACCGGGAAGTCGGCTTCGATGCCGCCCTCGACCGTCCGGTAGCGCTTGGAGGGACGCCCGGCGCTGCCCCCGGTGGGACGCGTCGGGGCCAGCGCCACGTAGCCGCCGGCGACGAGCTTGTCGAGGTGGTGGCGAGCCACGTTCGGGTGGAGGCCGAACTGCTCGGCGACCTGCGCGGTGGTGATCCCCTCCGACTCGGGACCTGCGTGCTCGCGCACGTGGAGGTAGATCGCTCGCCGGGTCGGATCGCCGAACGCAGAGGTGATCGCCGTGAGCGCGGATGTGAAGCCGGTCACGCCGGCGCCGCTGGCGGCGCTGGTGCTGGGGGCGTCCACGGACATGCTCGGTAATCTTACCGATGTGCCGGGATCCTGCCCCGGCCAGAGCTTGGAGAACCCATGCCAACCACCGAGCAGATCGTCGACGCGCTTCGTCCCGTGGAGGATCCCGAGCTGCGTCGCTCGATCGTGGATCTGGGCATGGTGCGCGACGTCGCAATCGATGCCGACGGCGGCGTCGACGTCCTGATCGCCCTCACCGTGGCGGGGTGCCCGCTGCGCAACGAGATCACCAACCGGGTCACCTCCGCCGCAGGTGGTGTGCCCGGCGTCAGCGCCGTGCGCCTCGACTTCACCGTGATGACCGACCAGGAACGCGAGGCACTGCGCATCCAACTGCACGGCGCTCCGGCCGCTGGCGCCCACGCCGGGCACGGCCATGCCGAAGGCCGCGAGTCGCCGTTCGCCAACTCGCGCACGCGGCCGCTGCTCATCTCCTCGGGCAAGGGCGGAGTCGGCAAGTCCAGCGTCACGACCAACCTCGCCGTCGCCCTCGCCGCCCGCGGTCACTCGGTCGGGGTGGTGGACGCGGACATCTACGGCTTCTCGATCCCGCGCATGCTCGGCGCCGACAGCGAACCGGTCGTGATCGACCAGATGCTGGTGCCACCCGAGCGCTACGGCGTGCGCTGCATCTCGATCGGCTACTTCGTGCCCGAGGGCCAGGCCGTGATCTGGCGGGGGCCGATGCTGCACAAGGCGCTCGAGCAGTTCCTGACCGACGTGTTCTGGGACGAGCCCGACTTCCTCCTCGTCGACATGCCGCCCGGCACCGGCGACATCGCCCTCAGCCTCAGCCAGTACCTGCCCCGGGGCGAGGTGTACGTCGTGACCACGCCGCAGCCCGCCGCCCAGAAGGTGGCGCGGCGCTCGGCGGCGATGGCGGCGAAGGTCAACCTCCCCGTGCGTGGGGTCATCGAGAA